>NZ_ALNJ01000090.1:0-38259 GCF_000293135.1 Klebsiella sp. OBRC7
CAGGGCATGCTCTTCGATCAGGGATTTATCGGCGGCTGCGCCATGGCGCCTGAGTCAGGCCTGACGGGCTTTGACTACGCCGACTGTGAATTTAAAAAAGCGGTGATAAAACAGTGCAGCGAAATCATCGTCGGCCTGACCTCGGACAAAATCCCGGCGGTGGCGCGCTTTGTAGTGGTCGAAAGCAGCGCCATTGACGTGCTGGTGGTCGAGGAGAACATCAGTCGGGAATATCGCGACGCGTTTAGCGAACACGATATTCGTATTTATACCGTTTAAACGGTTTGTTGGCCTACTTTGACAGCGAAGTGGCAATCAGGCGCAGGCCGAGGGCGCCCAGCACCGTGGCGGTGACGATATCGATCTTACGCTTCATGCGCAGATAGACGCCGCGCGGTCGGGCGGAAGAGAGCACCAGGGCCACCAGCGAATACCAGCTGACGTCGATCAGAAAGCTCATCAGCGGCACGATATAGTAAAAGGCCAGCGGGATGCGCTCCGGCAGCAGGGCGGTAAAAATAGAGGCGAATACCAGCGCCGTTTTTGGGTTGCTGAGCTGGGTATAGAGACCATCGCGGAAGGTTTTCAGCAGCGAATGTTCCGCCGCCATGCCACCTGCCGCAAAATCCATCGGCTGCGCCGCGCCGCGGTAAATTTTATACCCCAACCAGAGCAGATAGAGGCCGCCTGCGACCTTCAGGCCAATAAACATTTCCGGCACCGCCGTCAGCACTTTTTGTAACCCCAGCATGGCCATAATCGAAAAGATGGCCGCTCCCGCGCCGGTGCCCAGCGCGGTGACCAGACCGTGCGTTCTTGAGCGCGCAACGGCGTTGCGGGCAACGTATATGAAGCTCGGGCCGGGGCTAATCACGCCCATAATGAGGACGGCGGCAAGGGCCATCAGGCTGGATAAAAACATAAACGCTCCTGGTTGACGTTGAGCGCTAAAGTCGTATCTGGCTCTGGCTCATGATTGATTTCGCTCTCAAAAAATAAACAATCTTTACCCCTCTGTCACCCAACTTTACGGGGTGATGTTTAGTTGCACGTACGAATAACGATTCCCATTTCGCGCGTCGGTGATAAACTGGCTAAATGTGATCTTTGTCATATCGTCATTAAAACAGAGAAAAGAGACACTGCTATGCAACATATCATTGAGGGCTTCCTCAACTTCCAGAAAGAGATCTTCCCGCAACGTAAAGAGCTCTTCCGCAGCCTGGCCTCCAGCCAGAATCCTAAAGCGCTGTTTATCTCTTGTTCAGATAGCCGCCTGGTGCCGGAGCTGGTAACCCAGCAGGAGCCGGGGCAGCTGTTTGTGATCCGTAACGCCGGGAATATCGTGCCCTCTTTCGGTCCTGAGCCGGGCGGGGTTTCCGCAACCATCGAGTACGCCGTCGTCGCCCTGGGCGTGACCGATATCGTCATTTGCGGCCACTCCAACTGCGGCGCGATGAAAGCCATCGCCACCTGCCAGTGCCTGGACCCCATGCCTGCCGTCTCCCACTGGCTGCGCTACTCCGACGCGGCGAAAGCCGTCGTGGAGAAGAAAACCTGGGCCAACGAGACCGATAAAGTCAACGGTATGGTGCAGGAAAACGTTATCGCCCAGCTGAACAATATCAAAACCCACCCGTCGGTTGCCGTGGGTCTGCGGGATAGCACATTGCGTCTGCACGGCTGGTTCTACGATATTGAAAGCGGTGACATTCGCGCGCTGGATAAAAACAGCAAAACCTTTGTGTCGCTCTCGGAAAACCCTGACGTTTATTTCGAATAAACTTCTCTTTCAGGGCACGGAAGCCCTGAGATGCCTACCTCCTGCCATAAATTTCCTGTCTGCCATACTCATTACGGCTCCCTGAATGATTTCTTAAGGAGAAGTGATGATTAAGCTGTGCGCAACCTGCGGGACGTCCTACGACGATCGCGGCAACACCCTGAACCATTGTCGTATCTGTGAGGATGAACGCCAGTACGTCCCGGCCAGCGGGCAGGTCTGGATCAAGCCAGACGATCTGACCGAGACGCATACGAATACGTGGCAGCAGCATAACGATCGGCTGTTGAGTGTCAGGACGGTACCGAAATTTGCCATCGATCAGCGCGCGTTTCTGCTGCTCACGCCGCAGGGGAATATTCTCTGGGACTGCATCGCCAATCTTGATGCCGCCAGCAAAACGCTGATTACCGCCCTGGGCGGAATAAACGCGATCGCCATCTCCCATCCTCATTACTACACCACGATGCAGGACTGGGCCGACGCCTTTAATGCGCGAATTTATCTCCACGCCAGCGATCGCGAATGGATTATGCGCGATAGCCCGGCCATCACGCTATGGGAAGGCGATGCGCTGGAGATCCTCCCGGCGGTGCGGCTGCTGCGCCTGGGCGGCCATTTCGCCGGAGGAACCGTTCTGCACTGGGCGAAAGATGACGGTATTATGCTGGTGGGCGATATTATCCAGGTGACGCCGGGGGCGCGCGCCGTTTCGTTTATGTGGAGCTATCCCAATTTGCTGCCGTTGGCGGCCGCCAGCGTGGAGAAGATCGTTGAACGTCTGGGCGATACGCCTTTCGGGGCGCTGTACGGCGCTTTTAAGGGGCAGAACGTCCCCAAAAATGCCCGGCAGATCGTTCTGGACTCAGCGCAGAAATACCTCGCCTGTCTTAAGACGACGGCGCACCGCTGAGGGGCGCGCCGCCGCGCGGGATTTACAGCACGCCATCGCCGCCGTCGGAGCACCACACCTGGCCGGAGGTGAAGGAGCAGGCATCAGAGGCAAGGGTAACGTACAGCGGCGCAATCTCCACCGGCTGCCCGGGACGCCCCAGCGGCGTATCGGCGCCGAACTGACGCACCTTCTCTTCCGGCTGGCCGCCGCTTGACTGCAGCACCGTCCAGTAGGGACCGGGGGCGACCGCGTTTACCCGGATACCCTTCGGCCCCAGCTGTTTGGCGAGCGATTTCGTGAATGCCACCAGGCAGGCTTTGGTTTGCGCGTAGTCCAGCAGGATGGGGCTCGGCTTAAAGGCCTGGACGGATGAAGTATTAATAATCGCGCTGTGTTCTTTAAGATGACGCAGGGCGGCTTTGGTGATCCAGAAGGCCGCATAAACGTTGGTTTTGAAGGTGGCGTCAAAGTCGGCGGTGGTGAGTTCTTCCAGTGATTCGCAATATTGCTGGCGTCCGGCGTTATTGACCAGAATATCCAGCCCGCCGAGTGCGCTGGCGGCCTGTTCCACCAGGGTTTCGCAGAAGGATTCGTCGCGCACATCTCCCGGAATCGCGACGGCTTTACGTCCTTCGGCCTGAATCAGGGCAATCACGGTTTCCGCATCGGACTCCTCTTCCGGCAGATAGTTTATCGCTACATCGGCGCCTTCGCGGGCGAAGGCGATCGCGACCGCGCGCCCAATCCCGGAATCGCCGCCGGTAATCAGGGCGCGTTTACCGGCGAGCCGACCGGAACCGACATAGCTCAGCTCACCGTGATCCGGCTGCGGTTTCATCTCTTCGGCAAGACCCGGCGGCGATTGCGGCTGGTCAACAAAGGGGGGACGGGGATACTTCGCGGTATTGTTAGCGTTGTCGCTCATACTGACCTCCTCGTGTTAAAAGAGTAAGCGTAGTTGCCTGGTCAGCCTGTCGTGGAATATTGAAGAATAATTGAACGGCTTCGCTTTTATAATTTTGGCACTTTGATTCTTCTCCCATCGGTAATTTACTGATTGCCGGGAAACTTTTCAAAATGAGAGGCACCAGCAGCGTTTGGCATTTTAGGATTATTCTATCGCAAGCCTGACGGTATATTTAGCGCCTTTTTAATGCTGCCCGGCGCGCATATTTACGCGGGCGGTGAAGTCGTAAAAAATATTTCCCGGGCGATTCATCAGGTACGGAACTTGTGAAAATGAACATCAGCAACCAGACTTATTAAGACAAGACAAAATATGCCGGAGGTATGGTTGATGAAAAAATTACTGCCCGTTATTTTCTGTACGCTGATGGCTCAGGGCGTTTGTGCCGCGGATGACGGGGGATTTAAAAAAGATGCCGCTCCGCCGCCGCCGCATAAAATTGACGATGGCTACCGCGGGACAGAGGACGGGCGAATTATGACCGTGCGCCAGGCCCTGGAAATGCACGATGGGGCAACCATCTCATTACGCGGCAATCTTATCGAGCAGCACGGTAACGATCGCTACAGCTTTCGCGATAAAACCGACACCATTGCAGTAATTATCCCCGCCGCGGTTTTTGATGGCCGCGAAGTGAAGCCCGATCAGATGATCAGCATCAACGGCAGCCTCGATAAAAAAATGACGCCGCCGGTAGTGCGGGTCGACCGGATCCAGAAATAACCGCTCAAGCAGGAGAAATTGATGTCCGTACAGCATCCAGCAGACCCGGATAAGCGGGGCCGTCATCCGTCGAAAGAGGACCCGCGCGAGCAGGGGGAAGTGCCGCGTAAAAGAGACGACAGCGAAGATCATAAAAAAGATCCCTGGCATCCCCAGCCTGAGAAGCGTTAAAAATAGCCGCCCGTCAACGGGCGGTTATTTTTCTTTCCTAAAGATCGAGCGGGGATAAACGCCTGCGCGAGCGGCTTGCCGGCTGGGATATCGCTTTCGCTATCGCCGCGCCGATCTCCGCGCAGGCGGTGATACCCTGAACGAAAGGCTGGTCGTGCATCAGCCAGGGAATGGCGGCGAACGCGATGCGCCCGCGTACTTCCGGCGGTTCCCGCAACGTATAGTCGTCTCCGACCTCAGGAATCTCTTCTCCGGTCGCCAGCAGCTGCTCCCTTAAATGCGGGAAGGGAAGATCTTTATTTTTCAGCGGCTTTTGCCCTCTGGCATCAATAAACACATCAAACGTATAGCGATTTTGTTCGCTGGTAATCACCGTTTTTTGCTGCTCTACCGCCATCTCATAGTCATGCCCTAAGGCGAGAATACTGATGACGCCCGCTTCGCGCAACGCCAGCAGCCGGCGGATAGACTCCGAAGGAATGGCGGCATAGCAGTCGATAAAGACCCGCGCAAGGCCATTTTTGAAACGCTCCCGGTCATGGTCATTAAGGTGAGGCACCATCGCCTGAACGGCTTCATGCAGCCGCAGGATCGCGTAGCGCCAGGGAACTGTATATCGCGCGCGTTTGTTGCGCTCAACTTCTTCAAGGTTATCCAGCGCCCAGTGGAACGGATTATGCTGCTGGCGTTTAGCAAACCACGCCTCGCTGAAGCTGTCGGCGTTAAGGCTGTGAAGGGCGATATTTTCGCTCCATAGGGGGTCGGCAAGCGTGATTTCCTGCGCCACCAGCTCAAAGACGCGATCGAGCAGACCGTCGCTGCCCGCGGCGATGGCTTGTTCCATCGCGCTTTCGCTGACGATGCTCAGCGGCTCCCAGGGAATAGGGCAGTAAAAATCCGCTTCCGGCAGAATGCCGGAGCGCGACATCAGCACGATGCTTAGCGCCTCGCTTGCCTCGTCCAGCCTGAAGGCGAGGGCGTCATCGTCGGACCCGATAAACCGACCGTGCTGGACGGCGACGGCCATCGCGGCGTCAATTCCGCTTAGCGAGGTGCCCATAATGCCCACCCGGCAGGGGGGGATGCTGGCTTCCATGAGGCCAGACCACGGGCTGGGAAACCAGGTGCGGGTCGACTCTTCTTCATCGGGCCAGACGTGTCCGGTGGCGATCACCGCGAGGTCAAAGGCTTCGGCGACCGGCTCATCCTCAACCCACAGTCTGACCCCTTCTTCGGTCGCCAGCAGGTCGCTGACCCGGCAGGACTCATTGACCCGGATGCGAAAGCTCTGCTCCCTGGCCTCTCCGACCAGCGCAAGAAACTGGTCGCGAAAGTATTCACCCAGCAGGATACGCGGTAAAAATTGACGATCGTGCAAAGCGTCGTAATCCACGCCGTAGCGCGCAAGGCGCGTCCGGCTTTGGGTTTTCAGCCAGTCGAGATAGGTGCTCTGAATGGGGGGGATTTCAATGCTGGCGATATTGGCCAGCATCATGCGCGAATTCTCTTCATCGCTGTAGGGCATGCCCACGCCTGCTTCCTCGGCCTGCTCGTAAATTGACACGTCCAGCGGCTCGCCCTGTTTGAGTAATGAGAACAGGGTATAAATTCCTGTTGGACCTGCGCCGATAATGGCAATTTTCTTCATAATGACTGACCCGCCGTTGTTGTTATCACATTTGTTGTCGGTGGCCTTCCGCCAGTTGAAAAGCTCCACGATAGATCATTTCCGGGTAACGGAAATCTGGCCCAATAATTGTGGTTCAAAATGAGGAAGAGGGCCAATCGCTGGGGCGCCTCTTCCTCGGGGTTAGTCAAAGAGGCAGGCTTTCAGAACCAGGTTTCGAGCTGGGCGCCGAAGAATAGCGTCCCTGCGCTATGGTATCCGGCGCTGCCGAAGGTGTCCGTCGAGGAGTAGTCATCCAGCGATTTGTCCCAGCGCATCCAGGTGGCAAAAAAGCGGATTTCCGGGCGCTCAAAGAAGTCCGTCACGCTCTGCATCTTGAAAGTAGGAGCAAACGTCAGCTTGTAATAGCTGCCGCTGGCAGCTCTGTTGCCATTAAAGCCTTTCGGATCGATATCCATATACTGATAGCTGGTTTCGTACTGCAGGGCGAAGTTCTGATTAATCTGCTGAATTATTCTCGCGTTCAGGGTCACCCAGTCGTAATGGTCTGAATCGATATAGCGGCTATTGCTGCTTTGGGCGACGATCAGCGGCGCGAAGCTCAGCCTGTCGGTGAGGGACGTTATCCCGTAAGAGGCAAACTTGACGGTCCATGCCGGGTTTATCAGATAGCCGTCGGAGCCCGGGCCGCGAACCTCTGCCCCCAGCGCGCGGCCATAAAGCAGGGCCGTTTTGGTACTGCCGGGACGCAGGCCGTAGAAGCTGTCGCCATGGTACGCCAGCATGGTGTTGAACCCCTGCGAGGCCGCTTTATCCGACGCCAGGCCATCGTTAATGCGTTTATCGTTGTCCTGCGAGTATAACCCGTTGAGCATCCACTGCCAGCTGTCCAGCCGGTTATTCAGCGAGAAGGTGTAGTTTTGAATATAGGTGTTATCCGCGCCGGTCATGTTGTTATATTCAACGTTGTCCATCGTATCGATATCGTTGAAATTACGCCCGTAGACGGCGAGATTGGTTTTGATAGCGCCCCACAAGTTCACGTCATAAATACCGGCGCCGGTACCGATTAAATTCATCATATCGGAATCAAGCCAGTGAATATCAAAGTTATCCCGGTCTTCGCGCTTGCCGGCCCACAGCGTGGCCTGTTTAAAGGCGCCGCTAAACGAAGGCATATCGCTCATTTCAACAAACGCCTGCCGTACGTTCATCTGACCGTTGAATGAACTGTCGGTATTATACGTTTTATCCCACTCGGCGATTTTCATGTAATAACGCAGCTGGCTGTCATTATCATATTTTCTGCGGTAGTTGATATCGGCGGTTACGTAGGTATCTGATTCATTGCCCAGGCGCCCGACGCTGCCGCCGGTACTGCCCGCAGGCGTCAGAGAGGGGCCTACGGTACTGGTGGTGCCTTTGCTGGTCAATATTCCGCTGCGCGCGTAGCCGCCGAATTTAATCTCCCGATCCTTCTCTTGTGCGATAAGAGGCTGCGACGGTTTGCTTTTTATTTGCGCCAGGTCTTGCTCGGTTTGCTGTTCGACAAACTGTAATCTTTCTTGCGCGCGCGCCGCGTTTTTTTCGGCGCTGGCCGCTCTTTTTTCCGCAGCGTCTATTTTTCGCGTCGCATCCTGTAATTGGATGCGCGACTGTTTTAATTCGGCCTCAAGCCTTTCGAGTCGGGCGTTAATTTCATTCAGGGTCGTATCCGCCGCAGCGGCGGATGCTGGCAAAGCCAGCGCGCAGAGCGTAAGCATATAGGCTTTCATCATTAATACCTGTACAGGGGTAGCTGTGCTCTGGACGCGCGGGCGCAGAGCACAGGTTACTGTGCCATTAAAATGGGGTGTTTATTGGGGTGTTAAATTAATTGTTGGGCTTTATTTTTTTCAGGCCTCTTTGGTCGCTTTATCGGTTTTTACAAAAATGAACGTGATAATAAAGGCAAAAATAAAGACCGCGAGTCCGACGGTAATATAGGTGACAAACTGATAGCGATCGTAGAGATACATCAGCGGCGACAGCAGGACCGCCAGACCGTATGAGTTCGCTTTTATCGACAATAGCGACAGCACCATGCCGCCCAGCGCCGAGCTGGTGAGCATCACCATTATCGCCCGTAGCCCGGATTGCATCACGATACCGAATAAAGCCGGTTCCGAAACGCCTAATAGTTGAGTAATGGTCGCGGAAATCCCGGCGGTTTTAAACGCGGTATTTTTCGCCTTCAGTGAAATAGCCAGACATACGGCGGCGTTGGCAAAACCGTACATCGCGCACACCGTAATTAATGGATTAAACCCGGTACCGGCAATCAGCGAGGTTTCAATCATAATAAACATATGATGCATCCCGGTCATCACGGCAATGGGATAGATGAAGCCGATTAACAGACCGCCAATACCCGCAGGCAACGTCAGAAATTGCTGAATAGCCATCACGGCATAATGTTCAAACGCATGCACCAGCGGACCTAAAACCAGTAAAGCGATGGCCACCGCAATCAGGATGACGATAAACGGCGTAAAAATCAGATCCATCGAGTTGGGCATCACCCGGCGGAAAAAAATTTCCAGCTTAGCGCCGATAATGCCGGTGATCAGGGCGGTCAGAATAGACCCCTGATAGCCGACCAGAGGAATAAAACCCAATACATAAATCGGGCTGCTGTTGCCGTACGCCACGTCATAGGCGTTCGGCAGCGCGGGGGAGACCAGCATCAGGCCGATTAAGAAGCCGATAATTGGCGTACCGCCAAATTTTTTAAACGCCGACCAGCAAATAAACGCCGCCAGAAAGGCGAAAGCGGTGTCGCAAAGCACCGTGGTCAGCGTTTGTAGCGCCACCGGAACCTGATGAACGCTGCCGCCAAACCAGGCCTGGACGGTATCGTTAAAAATGACCCCCTTCAGGCCGAGAAACAGACCGGTGGCCCCGAGGACCGGGACAATCGGCACGAAAACGTCCGATAAATTGCGAATTCCCCGCTGTAGCCGGCCCGTACTCTGCTTCGTCATTTCATCCTTGCTGATTTCGGCAACCTGGAATTCGTTAACAAACGCCTGGTAAACCTTATTGACGATCCCGGTTCCGAGGATTATCTGATACTGGCCAGCATTAAAAAATACGCCTTTGACTTCGCTAATATTGCGGATTTTATCGTCATCAATTTTCTGTCGATCTTTTACCTGCAAACGTAAACGGGTGGCGCAGTGGGTGGCTGAGGCAATATTTTCCTTGCCGATGATATTCACGATCTCAACGGCGATATTTTTATAGTTGTTCATATTTGACTCGCTCCTTAACGAGAATGGTTTGATAGGGTTTCAGGGGAGTCTCAGCATCGGCATAATTATTGAGGACAATCTCACCCGCCGGGAGCGTAAAGGGCAGAGGCTGTGCGCTCAAATTAGTTATCGAGATGAAACGCTCTGTCTCCGTTGTCCGTTCGTAGGCAATGATGCGATCGTCAACGTCTTCTATGGCGGCGAATGAACCATAGATCAGCGTTTGCGGATAGTGCTTGTTTCGCAAGGCGATCATCTTTTGGTAAAACGCGAATACTGAATCTGCATCGTTTATCTGGCTTTGCGCGTTGACGCTGAAGTCGGCTGCGGAAAACGCCAGCCAGGGCCGAGCGCCCCGGTTAAATCCGCCGTTGGCGCTATCTGACCACGGAAAGGGCGTTCGCGAATTGTCCCGCGAGCGCTGGTTGATAAAGCCTAACGCCTGCTGTTCAGAAAAACCTTCCGCAAGGGCGCGGTGGTAGTTATCAATACTGGAAATATCGTCAAATTCCACGATCGATTGCCGGCGGAAATTTTTCATCCCCAGCTCCTGGCCCTGATAAATAAACGGCGTCCCCGGCATAAAAAAGTACATCGCGGCCAGCGCCCTGGCGCCGATCCCGTTTTGGTAATCCGCATCGCGGATAAGCTTGGACAGCGCGCGGGGCTGGTCGTGGTTTTCAATAAACGTCGTTCCCCAGCCGGCCTGGCAAAAGGCCCGTTGGCTGGCAAATAGCGCCTCCCTGAATTCGCGAACGTTCCAGTCGCGCTGCTTAAACCATTCAGAACCGTTTTCGACATCAATATCGGCGGCGTGAAAATCGAAAATCATATTAAAGTAGCCGTCTGGCCCAATATAGCTGTCGTACTCTTCCAGAGGCACGCCCGGCGCTTCGCCCACGGTTACGCAGCGGTGACGACGGAAAGTGCGCTCTTTTAGCTCATGGAGAAAGCGCTCGATGCCCGGACGGTTGCGCGATTTCGCTTTAATCGATGCCAGACCATCAATACCGTCTACGGGCAGAGAGGCGTAGTCCTGATCTTTTTTAATAAAGGTAATTGCATCGATGCGAAAACCGGCGATGCCTTTATCCAGCCACCAGTTAATCATGGCGTAGATTTCCTCGCGCAGCTGCGGGTTTTCCCAGTTGAGATCCGGCTGCTTTTTATGAAAAACGTGCAGATAGTAGCACTCCTCGCCAGCGACTTTTTCCCACGCGCTGCCGCCAAAAATCGATCGCCAGTTATTGGGCGCGCCGCCCGCCGCGGCGGGTTTAAAGATGTAATAATCACGATATTTCGATTGAGGGTCGGCCAGCGCGGCCTGAAACCAGGGGTGTTCATCGCTGGTATGGTTAACCACCAGGTCGACCATTACCTCAATGCCCAGCTCGCCAGCCTGTTTAATCAGGTTATCAACGTCCTGCATCTGGCCTAAATCGGGATTCACCGCATAGTAGTCCGCGATATCGTAGCCGTTATCTGCTCCCGGCGAGCGGTAGAACGGCGAGACCCAAATCAGGGTGATGCCCAGCGTTTTCAGATACGGCAGTTTAGCGATAATGCCCGGGATATCGCCAACGCCATCGTTATTGCTGTCATAGAAGCTTTTTGGGTACACCTGATAAATAACCGATTCTTTCCACCATGCGCTTTGTTGTGATTGATTCATCATTTCTCCTGAGTATGAAATCGATACCATATTGAGTGAAAAAAAATTACGCCGAGGCTCTGATAACCAGTTCCGATTTCAGGTCTTCCTCGTCATAGCGATACTGCGTGTGGTTGATCAGGGACAGCAGGCGTTCTACAGAGATGCGGCCCAGTTGCTCAATGGGCTGGCTAACGGTAGTGAGGGGAATATGCACCATCTCCGCCACGGGAAGGTTATCAAAGCCCATGACCGCCAGTTCGCCGGGAACGCTGACGCCGTGGGCCGACAGCGCGGAAATCAGGCCGCAGGCGACCTCATCGCTGCCGGCGAAAATCGCATCGGGACGTTCGCTTTTCGTCATCTGCAGAATTTGCTCAGCCAGGCGCTGCCCGTCGCGCCAGGTGTGGACATGACGAAAAATAAACCTCTCGTTAACCGCCTGCTGTCCGTCTTGCATAGCGGCAATAAAGCCGCGGTTCCTTCTGCTGCCGTGGCCCTTTTGCTGGAATGCGCCACCGGTGGAGTAGGCGATTTTTTTATACCCTTTGTTAAGCAGCCAGCTGACGGCGTTATAGGTTGCCAGTTCATCGTTCATTCTGACGACGGGCAAAGTGGTATTATCTATGCTGGTGTTGCACAGCAGGATAGGGCCATATTTCTGATATTGCTCAATGACGTCTTTGTCACTCTCTACGGCGCATAAGATCAGGCCGTCGATGATTTTTTTCTTCAGCAGATCGAGACAGTTTTCTTCTTCGCCCGCGCTATTGTGGTTCTGGACGATCAGCACCGAATAGCCGTTTTTTCGTGCCGTAACTTCAAGGGCGTCGACCAGGCTGGCAAAAAAAGGGTTGGTTATCCTTGAGATAAGCACGCCAATCCGGTGGGTTTTCACCCCGCGCATCTGCTGCGCGACGGTGCTCGGCTCGTAATCCAGCTCTTTCATGGCCGCGAGGATTTTTTCCTTTTTATCTTCAGAGATATAAGGATGATTGTTCAGGAAGCGGGATACCGTCGTGACCGACAGGCCGGCTTTTACAGCGACGTCTTTTATGGTTGCCATGGTTCTTATGAAATCGATATCACATGGGCATAAAATATTTTCGCGCAGGAGCCGGGTCAACCTCATTTTTATAAAACATGACCTGACTCACAATAAAGTTAACGACACGCCTGCTGAGCGGTACGGATGGCGTCTCGATCAACGACCTAAGCTTGAGACAACATCCGTGCACCCGCCGCGCTAAATCGAAACATCTTCCTCCGGATGGAGGCGGGGGAGATGCTCAACGAATAACAAGCGAGATGTCCCGTTTTGCTATTAATCCGGCTTTGGCGCGACGAACTTGACATATTAAACAGGGTTGCTATTTCTTAAACTGGCGCCCCGATAATAAGCGCAACGGTGAGGTGAAAAATGGCAAGTGAAAAAGAGAGGCTGCCTGGGATAAAAGAGAACGAATTTTTTCTTAATTTTGAATGCGCTGCCCGCCAGATAGGCCTCGGAATATTATTGGCGATCATACTGGCAGCCCTTTTGGGACTCTTTTCTGGAGGATATTTCAGCACTGCCGAAAAAACAACTGCGCAGCGTAATTTAACGGTGGCCTATGACCGCTTCGGTCGTTTACAAACTGAATTCAGGCTAAAGATTACCGCCCATCCGCGGGTCGCGGATAAATATATTTTTAGCCTTGGCGGTGATTTTACCTCTTCTTTTGAACCTGGCAGTATCTGGCCCCGGCCAGACAGGATGTACAGTCAAAACGACCGGCTCTTTCTGGTCTATAATGATTTGAAAAGCATGAATAATTTTTCTATATGGCTCTACGTTACGCCCATCCGCCCCGGTAAGTTGAACCACTCTTTGCAGCTAAACGGCGAACCCGAAATCCGCTTCTGGCAATTTATTTATCCTTAGGAGGATGCGATGGAGATGGTCTTGCGTGCGTTAGCGATATATTTAATCTTGCTGGTTGTGTTTAAAATCGCCGGCCGCCGGGCGCTATTACAAATGACCAGCTTTGATCTGATTTTATTACTTATTATCAGCGAGGCTACCCAGCAGGCGCTGCTGGGGAACGATTTTTCGGTGACCGGCGCAATGCTGACGATTATGACGCTGGTGGTCGTGGATATGCTTTTCGGATTAATGAAGAAATATACCGCTGGCGCAGAGTCAGCGCTTGATGGTTGCCCGGTGATTTTAGTCGAAAATGGCGTGCCGTTAATTGACAAGCTGAAAAAAGTGGACGTCTCCTGTGATGATATTCTGGTCGCCGCGCGGCAGAATCAGGGTATTACGGAATTAAGTAAAATCAAATATGCCATACTGGAACGGAATGGCCACATTTCTATTATTCCTGCTGAGAGTTAAAAAGGTCTTTTTATGTCAAATAACCCTTATAACCAGGCGAAAACCACCGGCGAGCTGACTAAACAGGTCGCCAGCGCGCTGATTGACCGTCGTTTACGCTTAACCACCGCGGAATCCTGCACCGGCGGTAGCCTGGCGGCAGCGCTGTGCGCGGAAGCGGATACGGCCGCATTCTACGATATTGGCTTAATCACTTTTAGCGATCGGGCGAAACAGCAGCTTCTCGACGTCAACGCCTCAACGCTGGAGAAATATAGTGCCGTCAGTCGGCAGACCGTTGAAGAGATGTCCACCGGCGCGCTGGCGCGTTCCGGGGCGGATATCAGTATCGCCATTAGCGGATATGCGGGGCCGGACGGCGGCGATGACGGGACGCCTGCGGGGACCGTCTGGTTCGCGTGGAATTTTCGCGGCAGTATCGACGCGCATAAAACGCTGTTTTCCGGCGAGTGCCAGGATGTCGTGGAGAAAGCCGTACGCTATTCGCTGGCGATGCTCATTGAGAAACTGCCCGGCTGGCAGAGCGCATAACGCTTTTATTGCGGAGGTTTATATGGCAGTCATGGCGATCACTGGCGGTACTGCGGGAGTCGGTAAAGCAACGGCCCTGCGCTTTGCGCGGGCAGGCTATGACGTCGGCATTATTGCCCGCGATGGCCGAAGCCTTGAGGCGACGAAGCAGGAGCTCCTTCGTTGCGGCGTTCGGGTGCATACCGTGCAGGCCGATGTGGCAAATGCCGATGCGCTCTTGACCGCGGCTGGCGAAATCGAAAATCGGCTCGGGGCTATCGAGGTATGGGTCAATAACGCGATGTGTGCGGTGCTGGCGCCTTTCAGAGCGATGACCCACGACGAATTTAGACGGGTAACCGTGGTCACCTATCTCGGCTACGTCAACGGGACTCGCGCCGCGCTGGCGCTGATGACGCCCCGGGATCGCGGAGTGATTATCCAGGTTGGCTCCGCGCTCGCCTATCGCTCCATTCCGCTACAGTCCGCCTACTGCGGGGCAAAGGCCGCGATTCGGGGCTTTACCGATGCGGTGCGTACGGAGCTGATGCATGAAAATAGCGGCGTGAGTATTGCGATGGTACAGATGCCGGGGCTGAATACGCCGCAGTTCGAGTGGGCGCGCAATAAGTTTGCCTGGGCGATGCGCCCGGTGCCGCCGGTATTTCAGCCGGAAGTGGCCGCCCAGGCTATCTTCAACGTCGCGCGCCGGCCCGTACGCGAACTCTGGGTAGGGAGCAGCACGATTCAGTCCATTATTGGGCAATTTCTTTTTCCGGGCTTCCTTGACCGGCTGATGGTCAAAAAAGCGTGGGAAGGGCAAATGACCCGGCGCTTGAATGCCGATGATCGTCAGGACTATCTCGAACAGCCGGTCAGCGGATTGCATAAAACGCACGGGCGTTTTTCCTCTGAGGCGAAATATCGCGCCACCGCCATCACTTCCGGCGTGCCGGGAAAAGCGCTGCTGGGCGGCGCGGCAGCGGTACTTTTAGCAAAATGGTTTATCTCGCGTAAAAAACGCTAACGCAGCGCGCTACTGTTGGTCCAGAACCATCGATAGCCATATGCGCTAATCTCCAGCTTAGCCTGCTTACCGGGAGTGAGCGCGTCCGCGTAGGTTTTGTCGGCCAGGCAGGGCGTCCACACCGCCGCGGCGATCCCTTTCGCGGTAAAACGCAGCGGTTTATCACTGAAATTAAGAAAGGCGATGACGCTGCGCTCGTGGTCATCGTAGCAGATCCCGAGAATCGCCTGCCGATCGGTGCTAATGATGCGGAAAGGCGCAACGGCGATTTCCGGGAATTCTGACCGCGTATTGGCGATATCAATAATACGGTGCAGGAGAGAATGGCGGTGCAGCAGGGAATCAGCGACGTTGACTTTCTGATAGCGAAACGGTCCCCGGTCGATCATGGGAGCCACAAACGTCTGCGGATCGGCTGCGGAGAAGCCGCCGCCCGCTGAACCGGCCCACTGCATCGGCGTACGCACCGCGTAGCGCTCTTCCAGCGCCAGGTCGTCACCCATGCCGATCTCATCCCCGTAGCGCATGATCGGTACGCCGGGCAGCGAAAAAAGCACGGCATGACAGAACGCCAGCCGCCGCCGGTCGCCGTTCAACATGGGCGCCAGCCGGCGGCGAATACCGCGCTGATAAACGTTCATCTCCTTATCCGGCGCGAAGGCATCCAGCACGGTCTGCTTGTTCTTGTTACCGATCCCTTCAAGATCCAGTTCATCGTGGTTGCGCAGCCAGTTTGCGAAGCAGCAGGCGTCAGGAGGCACCACCATTTTCTTGATGGCGTCGATCAGCGGGCGGGCGCTCTGGCTGGCGAGGCTGACGTAAAAATATTTGTTCAGCCAGAAGTTAAGTACCATGTTAAGTCGGTTATTATCGCCAAAATAGTCGCGATACTGCGCCACCTCAACGTCGACTTCGCCGAGCAGTATAGCCTGCGGATTATGTCGTTCAACCAGCCGACGCAGATGTTCCAGGAGCCATAGCCCGCGTTTCTCCTCGCCGCGTCCGGCCTGTTTCGTCAAATGCGAGGCGGCATCCAGACGAAAGCCGGAAACTCCTAGCTTCAGCCAAAAGATAACGATATTTTCGACCTCTTTGATCACCGCGGGAGAGGCCAGATTGAGATCGGGTTCATGGCGGTAAAACATATGGCGAAAATATTGCCCGGCTTCGTCATCCCACGACCAGATGCTCTCTTCGACGCCGGGAAACATGGGCGGCGTAGCGTCATCATCGCTATCTGCCCACAGATAATAGTCGCGGAACGGCGAGCGACGGCTGCGCCGCGCTTGTTGAAACCAGGGATGGGCGTCGGAGGTGTGCTGGATCAGCAATTCAATAACAACCTGCATGCCTGATTCGCGGGCCTGCTCGATAAAAGCAATGATATCCGCCAGTTGACCAAATCGCGGATCGACCTGCAGATGGTCGCTGACATCGTAACCCTCATCCAGAAACGGCGTAAGGTAGAAGGGCGTTATCCAGATCACCGTTGCGCCCAGCCGGCGAATATAGCGCAGCTTCGCCGCGATCCCGGCGATATCGCCGCAGCCATCGCCGTTAAGATCGTAAAACAGCGCTGAATCAATCTGATAGATAATGGCCCGCGTATGCCAGTCAGCCATAGCCCACCTCAGTGATAGCCTTCATTTCCGGAAACTTTGCCGCGGAATACGTAGTAGCTCCATGCGGTGTAAACCAAAATCACCGGAATGATAAGCAGGGTTCCTACCAGCATAAATAGCTGGCTGGCCGGCGGCGCGGAGGCTTCCCACAGCGTGATATGCGGAGGGATGATATTGGGCCACAGACTGATGCCCAGGCCGCTGAAGCCGAGAAAAATAAGCCCAAGCGTCAGGAGGAAAGGGCGGGCGTGGCTCGCGGGGTGAACGCTCAGGCGCCAGATCCACAGGCTAAAGACCAGTACCAGAATGGGGACGGGCACAAACCAGTAGAAATTAGGCAGGGTAAACCAGCGTTCAGCAACGGACGGCCAGCCCAGCGGCGTCCAGACGCTGACCACGGCGATAACCGCCATCAGCGCCAGAAGCGTGTGACGGGTCAGCTCACGCATGCGCTGCTGCAGCGCGCCTTCGCTTTTCATAATCAGCCAGGTGGTGCCGAGAAGTGTATAAGCCACCACCAGCCCTAAGCCGCAGAACAGGCTAAAGGGCGTCAGCCAGTCCAGCGCTGAGCCGATGAACCTGCGGTCGGCAACGTCAAAGCCGCTAATGACCGCACCCACGACGATCCCCTGGCTAAAGGTGGCCAACAACGAGCCGCCCACAAATGAGTAATCCCAGAATTTTTGATGAGAGGGGGTGGCCTTAAAACGAAATTCGAAGGCGACGCCGCGAAAGATCAGACCAATTAACATAGCGGTGAGCGGAATCGTTAGCGCATCGGTGATGACGGCGTAGGCCAGCGGAAAGGCGCCGAATAGCCCCGCGCCGCCCAGCACAAGCCATGTCTCATTGCCGTCCCACACCGGGGCGACGCTGTTCATCATCACGTCGCGCTCGTTGGCGTTGGGCACAAAACTGAAGACGATTCCGATGCCGAGATCGAAGCCGTCCATAACGATATACATCAGCGTGGCAAACACTATGATGACAAACCAGATAACGGGGATATCGATGCCCATTAGCGAGTCTCCTCTTCAGGCACGGCCTCTGCGGCGGAAAGGGGGCGAGCCGGCGTACCGGAGGTTGTCGATGTCAATTCGCTGACGGGCTGAGGCCCTTTCTGAATCAGCCGGACAATGTAGTAATAACCTACGCCAAATACCGAACAGTACACTACGATAAAGACCAGCAGGCTAACGATCATTTGCGCTGTGCTGTGGAGAGAGACCGCATCCCGGGTGCGTAATAAACCATAGATGACCCAGGGCTGGCGTCCCGCTTCGGTCGTGATCCAGCCGGCCAGCAGCGCCAGCAGTCCCGCCGGCCCCATCGCCAGCGCAAACCATTGAAAGGCGCGGGAGTGAAAAAGACGCTGCCGGTAGCGGAGCCACAGGCTCCATACTCCGAGGGCAATCATCAACATGCCCATGCCGACCATGATGCGGAAAGACCAGAAAACGATAAGGGAGTTTGGCCGATTCTGCGGCGGAAAATCTTTCAGCGCCGGGACCTGCTTGTTCAGGCTATGGGTGAGGATCAAGCTGCCAAGCGCAGGGATTTCCAGCCCGTATTTGGTGCGTTCTTCATCCATATCAGGCACGCCAAACAGCAGCAGCGGGGTGGCTTCTCCGGGTTTGTTCTCCCAGTGGCCTTCTATGGCAGCGATTTTTGCCGGCTGATGTTCAAGCGTGTTGAGCCCGTGCATATCGCCAACGATAGCCTGGAACGGCGCGACCAGCAGGGCCATCCACATCGCCATGGAAAACATTTTACGTATGGCTGGCGTATCATTGCCGCGCAGAAGATGCCAGGCGGCGGAGGCGCCGACGAACATCGCGCTGCTGAGAAAAGCGGCAATCGCCATATGGGACAGACGATAGGGGAAAGAAGGGTTAAAGATAATCGCCAGCCAGTCCTGGGGAATGACGTGACCGTTTTCAATGGTAAAACCCTGCGGCGTCTGCATCCAGCTATTTGACGCGAGGATCCAGAAGGTTGACATCAGCGTGCCCAGCGCCACCATGCAGGTGGTGAAGAAGTGCAGGCCGGGAGGAACTTTGTTCCAGCCAAAGAGCATAACGCCTAAGAAACCGGCTTCGAGAAAAAAGGCGGTGAGCACTTCGTAAAGCAGCAGGGGACCGGTAATACTACCGGCAAACTGTGAGAAACCGCTCCAGTTGGTGCCAAATTGATAAGCCATGACCAGGCCTGAAACCACGCCCATCCCGAAATTAACGGCAAAAATTTTCAGCCAGAAATTATACAATGAGCGCCAGACGTCATCTTTTGTCCGCAGCCACATCCCCTCCAGCACCACCAGATAGCTGGCCAGTCCGATGGTAATCGCCGGAAAAAGGATATGAAAAGAGACGGTAAATGCGAACTGCAGCCGAGCCAGATTAAACGCGTCGAGTTCAAACATATTCCGGACCCCATCACAGAACACCCCCCGAATCGAGCAGGGGGAAGTGATTCACAGCAGGTTATCGAGGACCAGGGCTTTTCTTGCCTGCGCCAAGCTCTGCACCGGTAAGAGGATCGCCATCCGGATCGGATTGGGTCCGTTTTGCCATGGTTTTCGCCAGGGCCTTTTGTTTGGCCGTTAGCTTAACGCTGGCGCCACCCTCTCCGCCATCCACTGCAGGCTGTGGATTGGCCACATACTCAAAGTGCCGATCGCTATTCCAGCTACCGCGAATGTCGTCGCCCTCTGACATATTGTAGTAGGTGCTGGCGTATTCAGTGACGGGTGGTAATTTCCCCGGCGGATAGTTGTTTCTGATGGACTGGAGCGCTTTTTCGAAAGAGAGCTGATGAGCGGCTTCCCGGGTCATCAGAAAGGCCAGCGCATCCTTGACTCCGGGGTCATCAGTGACGTTGATCAGGCGCTCATAAATGATTTTGGCTCGCGCCTCGGCCGCCACGTTGGAGCGTAAATCCGCGGTTGGCTCACCAATCGTATCAATATAGGCGGCGGTCCAGGGCACCCCGGCGGAGTTGGTCAGCGGCGTGCCTGCGCCATATAGCAAAGAGGTGATATGGCTGTCGTTACCGTTAGCGGTAAGCGAGCGGTACAGGTCGGCTTCGTTTTCCGCGCCTTCCGCCAGGGCGCCTTTGGCCCCTTTATTGAGCATGCCAACCAGAGAGCCGATAATTTCAAGGTGGCTCAGCTCTTCGGTGGCTATGTCCATCAGCATATCTTTACGGCCCGGATCGTCATCACTCAGGCCCTGAGTAAAATACCGGCATGCGGCGGCCAGTTCGCCCTGGGGACCGCCGAATTGTTCCAGAAGAAGGTTCGCCAGTCCCGGATTCGGCTCGGCGACCCTTACGGTATACTGAAGCTGCTTAACGTGTCGGAACATAGGCTCTTATCCTTATTGCTTATTTTTTCGCTTCAACGCCTTCGGCTTCAGAGCGCAGAAGGAACTCTTCCGTTGTTTGCGGAATATGTTTCAGCAGCCAGTCGGCCATGGCCCGCTCTTCTGCCAGAATCGATTCGATGGCGGGGATTGAGGCGGTGTCGCCGGCTTTATTCGCGGCGGCAAGCAGGGAGGTATAACAGGCAATTTCAAACTGCTCAAATACATAACCGCTAATTGACCCTTTAACGATTTCATCGGAAGGGAACATCCCGCCAATGGATTGGCCCAACGCGGCCATTTTGCTCATGGAATCCTTCAGCACCGAGCGTGATATATTATTACGATCCAGAATCTCCTCCAGTACCGTAATTTGGCGTTTGGTTTCAGTTACGTGCTGTTGAATTCTGCTGCGCAGGTCAGGATAATTATCGATGCGGCTCGCCATGGACTCCAGCATAGATTCTGCCTGCTTTTCCATTGCATGCGCATCGCGTAGCCAGTCGTGATAATGTTCAAGATAATTCATAATCAACTCCTTAAAATTGATTTACTATCTGGCTATTTATTTTGGGCGCCTTTATTAATATTGCCGACCGCCAGGTCAGTTAATTTAAGGTCGGTTGATTTTTCTTCTTCTAACGTTTCCGCTAAAAGTTTAACCGCTTTTTTATAGCCAAGCTGTTCTGCTAAAGTGGCGAGAGTGCCGTAGCTGGCAATTTCATAATGTTCAACCTTTTGCGCAGCGGCAATTAATGCCGCATCTCGCACTTCATTTTTCTCCGTGCTCTCAATAACTTCGTTAGCTTCTTCAATCAGCCCCTCCATCGCCACGCATTTCATCCGTTTAATTTTGATATCAGGCTCTTGCTCGACAATTTGATCGATACGTTCAATTTGCCCCTGGGTCTCCTCCAGGTGGGCCTTGAACGCGGCGCTAAGCTGTTCGCTGGACGCCGCTCTGGCGAGTTTCGCCAGGCCGCGGGTTAATTGTTTTTCTGCGCTATACGTATCCGATAAAAGATGAATAAAAACGTCTTCTATGCTCTTCATGTTCATATTAATTACCTTTATAAACGGAGAATAACTGCGAGTCCGCAGACTCGCAGGTTACTCTTTTAGTTACAAGAGAATGAGGCGATTAATATCAGGAATTATCAGATTTACGCCCGCCGCCGTGGCTATTTTGGCCGCCTTTTTTACCGGCCTCAGATGCGCGCTGCGGATCGTTTTTAAAGTTACCACCGCTGTGCTGACCGCCTTTACGTCCTGCTTCAGATGCTTTATCACGGTCTTCAGCGAAATTACCGGAACCACCACGATGTTCTGCCATATTTTCATACCTCTGTGAGTTTATGTCAGGTAGATACGATTTAATTACGTATCCGTTGTCGTTCAGAAATTAAATCTAGTCGGTATTTTTGAACAGTCAAACCAGTTTGTGGTGATATTTTTTGAAATACTTTGAATTGCGCTGCTGTTACCGTTTCGCTTGTTTTTAATGAATGTCAGCATAACGGGTTATGATCTAACGAAAGATTTTTATTAGCGAGAGAATATCGGCGGGGCCGCTGCGTTAATAAATATAGCGTAGACGCGGCGCAGGGCTTTACGTCAATTTACATAATCGCTGAAAATAATTCGCCGACTACTGGATATTATTCGCTGTAGAATTGAGAAAAATCAGAAAATATAAAGAAAATGAGCAAGGCTAATTTTCGGATATTTCAATGCGGGAGATAAAGGCACCAGATCACGAGACTGTGAAATGGTGCGTCCGAGTGGACTCGAACCACCGACCCCCACCATGTCAAGGTGGTGCTCTAACCAACTGAGCTACGGACGCATTATGGTGCGTTAATTGAAAATGGATATAACGCACAACCTCATGAATTTAAAATATATTCATGGTGTTTTCCTCTGTTGGTGTACTCAACGATCTACTCATCGTAGAGCCTTTAGATTTAACCCATTTATGTAAGGGAATTGTGTGCTGATGTTCGCAAATGCAATGATGAACCCGCAGATAGCGCGATACTATGAAACGGAGCCATCAATCCATCCAGACACTTTGGCGAGGGTGGATTTGTTCTTTCTGACAAATCTTGATAACCATCACACATACCGCTTAAAACTCCCCACCGCCAGCGACGCCATTACGCCCATCCACACAGCCGCTGGCAACAGGATCGCAGTAGGTGGGATGGACGTATCGTTCCGGCGAACTCGCGATGACGACACTGACCGGTTCTGCATACCGCTGTCGCTGCTGGTGATACAGCGACTGGCGGTCGCAGTACTTGCTGACCAGCACCTGCGCCACCAGACCGGCTTCAGGGATACTCTTAGGGATAATCTGAGCGGGCGACGGCCTGAGACCACGCGCTGGCAGCCGTCACAGCCGTACTGCGGGCGGACGTAACGCTTTACCACGAACTGCGCCGGGATGTCGTCCAGTCGCCCGCTGATTTCATCGGTGATATGACGCAGCGGCTGGCTGCAGTCCGTACCGGCCAGGGGCATACTCCGGGGGATATTCCACTTATCTCGATACGCGTACGCACTTTGCCCAGGCACAAACCCGATATGGCTGGGCAAAAACTGCAGAGGCTTGCCACATTCCAGCCAGGAGATAATTTCACTGTCGTTATACAGAGTGACCTCGTCAAACGAAGTGAACGGGATTTTGTAGATACTACATCTTCCATGCATCCTGTGGATGATTGTCTTATATCCGATGTGCCGAAAAGAATAAATGGTATCTCTGGTTATCCCGGATTTTAATGATATGTCCAGTATTGGACAGTTTTAGGACTTTTCAGTATTAAGCATTTTCCTGTAACATTTCCGTGAAAATTATTAATTGGCAGGGTTTTTCATTTTACATTAAGCGGACGGCCAGGTTCTTTAGCACTCAAAGCCAGTCAGGGGGCAGTAGTTAAGTCTGGATTAAATGTTAGTACGTTTCACTGAAATTCATTTTTCTTTTTCATCCGCTTTACCTTACCGAAAATTACTGGTTAAAATAAAAGCCCCTGCATTTTTTTGGTGATACTCAACCCAACAAGGGATTAATTTATTCAGGAGATAAATAACCATGTCTGAATCATTTCAGAACGAGATACCCCGCGCGCGCGTAAATATAAAACTGGATCTGGTCACGGGGGGCGCTCAGAAGAAAGTTGAGCTGCCGCTGAAGCTGCTGGCTGTCGGCGATTACAGCAATGGCAGAGCGGAAGGGACCCTTTCAGAGCGCGAAAAAATCAACATCAATAAAAATAACTTCAACAGCGTTCTCGCTGATCTCCATCCCGAAGTTAGTATCACCGTTAAAAATACCCTCGCCAACGATGGCTCTGAAGAAAACGTGAAGCTGGCTTTTCAGAATATGAAGGATTTTGAGCCAGAGGCGGTGGCACGTCAAATACCGCAGCTCCGTGCGATGCTCGCCATGCGTAATTTGCTGCGTGATTTGAAATCCAATCTTCTGGATAACGTCACTTTCAGGAAAGAGCTGGAAACTATTTTAAAGGACCCGGGACTTACTGATGAACTGCGCAGTGAGCTGAATGCGCTTGCCCCGGTTCAGGGATAATTACCGGAACCCGTTAACGGAATAATCACGAGTAAAATGCTTATGTCAGTCAATAATGAACCCCAGAATTATACAGGTGGCGCGACAATTGAAAAGACGCTGCCACAGAATGGCGTCTACGCCTCACTGTTCAACAAAATTAATTTAACACCGGTTGCTGAAATTGGTGACCTGAATAGTTTTGAAGACAATACCGTGATGGCGGAAACGTCCGCTGATGCACGCGTTACGGCAGCCGTCCAGGTCTTCATGCAGTGCCTGCAGAAGTCTGGTCAGAAAGTCGAGAAACTCGATAAAACATTACTGGATCATCACATCGCCGAACTGGATTTCCAGATCAGCCGCCAGCTTGATGAAGTCATGCACAGCGATGAATTCCAGAAAGTCGAATCCGTATGGCGCGGTCTGAAAGCGCTGGTTGATAAAACTGACTTTCGCCAGAACGTAAAAATCGAGATCCTGGATCTGTCCAAAGACGAACTGCGCCAGGATTTTGAGGATTCGCCGGAAATTATCCAGAGTGGCCTGTACCGCCAGACGTACACGATGGAATACGACACGCCGGGTGGCGAGCCGATCGCTGCGGTGATATCCGCGTACGAATTTGATGCGTCCGCGCAGGACGTGGCGCTGATGCGTAATATTTCAAAAGTGTCTGCGGCTGCCCATATGCCGTTTATTGGCTCCGCGGGCCCGGCGTTCTTTTTAAAAGAGAACATGGAGCAGGTAGCCGCCATCAAGGACATCGGCAACTACTTTGATCGCGCCGAGTACATCAAGTGGAAATCCTTCCGCGAGACGGACGATTCCCGCTATCTCGGTCTGGTGATGCCGCGCGTGCTGGGACGCGTGCCGTATGGCCCGGACACCGTACCGGTGCGCAGTTTCAACTACGTTGAAGAAGTGAAAGGCCCGGATCACGATAAATACCTGTGGACCAACGCCTCGTTCGCCTTTGCGGCCAACATGGTGAAGAGCTTCATCAACAACGGCTGGTGCGTGCAAATCCGTGGCCCGCAGGCCGGTGGTGCCGTCCAGGACCTGCCAATCCATCTGTATGACCTCGGCACCGGCAACCAGGTGAAGATCCCGTCAGAGGTGATGATCCCGGAAACCCGCGAGTTCGAATTCGCCAACCTGGGCTTTATCCCGCTGTCCTACTACAAGAACCGCGACTACGCGTGCTTCTTCTCGGCGAACTCCACCCAGAAGCCTGCCCTGTATGACACGGCGGATGCAACGGCCAACAGCCGTATCAATGCCCGCCTGCCATACATTTTCCTGCTCTCACGTATCGCCCACTACCTGAAGCTGATTCAGCGCGAAAACATCGGGACCACCAAAGACCGCCGTCTGCTGGAACTTGAACTCAACACCTGGGTGCGCACGCTGGTGACGGAAATGACCGATCCGGGCGACGAGCTGCAGGCCTCTCACCCGCTGCGCGACGCAAAAGTGGTGGTGGAAGACATCGAAGACAACCCGGGCTTCTTCCGCGTGAAGCTTTATGCGGTGCCGCACTTCCAGGTGGAAGGGATGGACGTCAACCTGTCGCTGGTTTCCCGGATGCCGAAAGCCAAATCGTAAGGCGAGGGGAAATCAGCGATGAAAATTTACCGCCCACTCTGGGAGGATGGGGCCGCTCTGGCCCCGCAACAGTTCCAGCAGCAGGCCCGCTGGAGTGAATACGTTGCCGACATGGTCGCCCGGATGGGGTTTTCTCATCCCTGGGGCGTGGTTGCGGCAGAATTTGATGATGCTGCACTGGCGCTCGCGCGCCTGAATGCCATCCGTCTGGTCGTACGTTTCCAGGATGGCACGATTGTTGATACGGATCTGGCGGATAATATTCCGCCGGTCTGTGATTTGTCTGCCGCAAACGGCTCTGGGGCTGTTGAAGTGGTTGCCGCACTGCCGCTGCTGAGCGCCAGTGGCGGCAACCTTGATAACGGTCAGGACAGTGAGCGCCCGCGTCGCTGGAAAGCTGAGCGTGTGGTGGTGCAGGAACTGGCCGGCCATGAAAGCGGGGAGCTCGCGATCCTGCGTCATGCGCTGACCCTGCGTCTGTCCAGCCAGGAAAACATGGCATACCTGATCTGTCCGGTCGCCCGTCTTGTGCGTAATGCGCAGGGGCAGTGGATCCGGGACCCGTCCTTTATCCCGCCAATGCTGTCTGTTGCCGCCAGTCCGTGGCTTGCCACCGAACTGGGTGACCTGCTGGTCCGTCTGCAGGCCCGCCGCCGTCGCCTGATGGCCATGCGCCGTGAGAGCAATGAGCGGATGGCAGACTTTGCGGTCGCGGATGTCTCCCTGTTCTGGCTGCTCAATGCCCTGAACAGCGCCGAGCCGGTGCTGACGGAACTGCTGCAGACACCGGGCAGGCACCCGGAACTGCTGTACCGCGAATTGTCCCGTCTGGCCGGCAGCCTGCTGACCTTCTCACTGGAACACGACGCCGGCGATATTCCGGCTTACCAGCACGATGCACCGGAACGGGTATTCCCGCCGCTGCTGGCACTGCTTGATAAGCTGCTGGAAGCGAGCCTGCCGTCACGGGTGGTCAGTATCCACCTGGAGCACCAGGACCAGATCTGGAAAGGTGCCCTGCACGATGCGCGTCTGCGCGAAGGGGCAGACTTCTACCTTTCCGTACGCTCCTCCATGCCAAATCATGAGCTTCAGACGAAATTCCCTCAACTGTGTAAAGCGGGCAGCTTTGATGATGTGTCCGATGTGGTGAATGTGGCCCTGAGCGGGATGGTTATCAGGCCGCTCCCCCATGTGCCGGCCGCTATCCCGTTACGCCTTGAAAACCAGTATTTCTCGCTGGATCTGAGTAGTGAGGCGGCGCGGGCGATGCTGGAAGCGGGAAGCTGCACTTTCTATACCCCGCGCTCACTGGGGGATGTGAAACCTGAACTCTTTGCGGTACTACGCACATGAATACATCAGAAATGAGTCAAATTGAGCGTATTTTCTACCCGGGCTGGCTGATGGCCAGCCAGCTGCGGGGCGGACAGGAGGTCCGTGACGGGGAAGGGCTCTATCGCCGGGCCTGCCGTCTGGTGCAGGAGGCGAAGGCTGCGCTCACGGAAGCCGGTTACAGCGACATCAGCCGTGACCATATGGTGTATGCCCTGTGTGCACTGCTTGATGAGAGCGTGATGAACCGGGGAACCACCGATGATGGTTATCTGACCTGGCGGCGTGACCCGCTGCAGGCACACTTCTTTGGCACCCTCAATGCCGGTGAGGAGTTATGGGAACGGATCCGCAACCTGCTGAAAGAAACCGCTCCTGACGCCGCTGTCCTGACCTGTATGTACCGGACCCTGCAGCTGGGGTTCGTGGGGCAATATCGCGCCCAGGATGACGAGCGTCGGGAAGATACCGTTCGCGCGCTCGCGGAGCGTGTGCCGGCCTTTACGCTGGCACAGGACGCTCCCATTGTTGCCCGGGCATCACGCCTGCGCAGCGGTCGTCGCGGGTACTGGCTGACCTGGGTTGTGGCCGTTGTCGCCCTGGTGGCGCTCTGGTTCTTCCTCTCGTCTTCGCTTACCGGGCTGGTAAGCCAGACCGTCAGGCCGGGGTAAGCGATGCGGGATGCGTACCGAAGTCTGTTAACTGCCCTGGGTGCCGTACTGGCGATGTGGCTCATTCTGGGATTCTGGCCACTGTCCACGGGCAGCCGCGTGGCACTCAGCCTGCTGGTTATTCTGGTGTCCGGGATGATGTTCTGGCGTCAGCACCGGGCTTCTCTGGTGCGGGCGACCGCTGTCCGCGAGATTGTGGATGAAAATCTGCCGCCGGAAGATTTTCAGGGGGCGGTGATCCTCGTCTGTGGCGACAACAGCCCGCTGTTTGTGTCCGGCTCCCGTCACCGGGAAACCCGGCAGGGCTGGTATCTGTGGGTGAAGGATGCGGAACAGCTGCCGCTCCTGGCACAGCACCTGAGCCTGGTGCGTCCGGCTCTGGTGTCGCAAATCTCCGTCATGCTGGCGGTGGTGCCTGAACAGCACACCTCCGGTGATGATTTTACCCAGAATCTTCGTGGCTGGCAGCGGGCTGTCGTCCGGTGCCGTGCGGCATTTGGCACGCTCCCCCCGCTGTGGACCGTGACCTGGGTATCGCCTCCTGTGGCCTGTGCGGAGGCTGAGCCCGTCTGGTTTACCACGATAAGCCCGCGAAGCGGTATTCAGGTGTATCAGCCCGGTCAGGGCAATGTGTCACTGACGGAGTGGACCCGGGAAAACGGAACGGACGGGCGTCTTTCTCGTCTGAGCCATGGCCTGTGGCTGGACAGTCTGCTTGCCTGGCAAAACAGCGCGGTGAATGATCTGCTGTCGGTTCGCCAGGGTGAGCTGCCGGTGATGAAGCCCTGCGTGCAGGGTATGTGCATGGTGCCGGTGAGCGGTATCGCGGGCAGTCTCTGGCAACAGCACATTACTTCCGTGACGGCGCTGCCACCGGATGCCGTTGTCACCACAGAGCCACTGCCGCTGCCTGAACTGCTGCTGCCTGCGTTGCCGCGCCGACGTGGCGTGAGCCGCAGGATGGTGTTCTGGCGTTATGCCGGATTACTGGGCGGGGTTTTTCTCGCGCTGGCTATGCTGGCGTCCTGGATGAACAACCAGCGCCTTATCCGTAATGTTGGCGATCACCTTGCATTGTATCACCAGCTGACGGGAAAGCCTGTTGCCCCGAAACTGCGTGCGCAGCAGCGCCTCAGGGCCGATGGCGCATTGCTGGACGACTGGGCGCGTCGCGGGGAGCCACTGCGTTATCGCCTGGGTCTGTATCAGGGACTGCGACTGATCCCGCCCGTTGAGGCCGCAGTCAGTGACTGGGCTCCTCCGCCACCGCCGCCTCCGGTCATTAAGAAAATCATTCAGGGGCCGAAAACCCTTCGTCTCGACAGCATGTCGCTGTTCGACACCGGAAAATGGGCGCTGAAACCTGGCTCGACAAAGCTGCTGGTGAACTCGCTCGTGGGGATTAAGGCGAAGCCCGGCTGGCTGATTGTGGTGGCGGGCCATACCGACAGCACGGGGGATGACCAGTCTAACCAGGTGCTGTCGCTTAAGCGTGCGGAGTCCGTGCGCGACTGGATGCGCGACACCGGCGACGTGCCGGAGAGTTGTTTTGCGGTGCAGGGCTACGGCGAAAGCCGTCCTGTCGCCACCAACGACACCCCGGAGGGCCGTGCGCTCAACCGCCGTGTCGAAATCAGTCTGGTGCCGCAGGCGAACGCCTGCCAGCTGCCGGGCAACACACCCGCGTCATCGGATGATGGCGCGTCAAAAAATGAAATGGAGTAATTAACATGGCAATTCCTGTTTATCTGTGGCTGAAGGACGACGGCGGTGCGGACATTAAAGGTTCCGTGGACGTTCAGGATCGTGAAGGCAGTATCGAAGTGGTGGCCCAGGAACACAACCTGTACATCCCGACCGATAACAACACCGGCAAGCTGACGGGTACCCGTATCCACACCCCGTTCCTGTTTACCAAGGAAATCGACTCCTCCAGCCCGTATCTGTACAAGGCCGTGACCACCGGTCAGACCCTGAAGTCTGCGGAATTCAAATGGTACAGAATCAACGATGCGGGCCAGGAAGTGGAGTACTTCAACACGAAGCTTGAGAATGTGAAGCTGGTGAAGGTCAATCCGAAGATGCACGACATCAAGGATCCTGCTTTCGAGAAGCATAACCACCTCGAGCAAATCGAACTGCGTTACGAAAAAATCACCTGGACCTACAAGGACGGCAACATCATTCATTCCGATTCCTGGAACGAACGCGCCACCGCGTAATTCTGAAGCGGGCAGGTTTTCCTGTCCGCCGTTTTTTTGCTGAGCGCCTGAGATGCGGGTGTTCAGCAAAGAGAAAATACAATCTGCCTGCCTGACCCTGTGCGCTTTGGGTTCCTTTACGGAAAAGCGACGGGCGGTAGCGTGTCCGGAACTGATAAAGAGAGAGTCTCATGGAAAATCCAGCCAGCCTGTTGCGACGTCTGAACCCTTACTGTGCCCGCGCGATGGAAGGCGCGGCTTCGCTCTGCCAGACGCGCGCCCATGCGGAAATCCTGCCCGAGCACTGGCTGCTGAAGCTGCTGGAGCAGGGAGAGGGTGACCTGACGGTGCTGGCACGGCGCTATGAGTGGGATATGGATGCCATCTGGCAGGATTTGCTGGGCTGGCTGGATACACTTCCTCGCTCTGTTCGCAGTCGCCCGCAGCTATCAGACAGCATTGAGACGCTGATGCAGCAAGCCTGGCTGTTCGCCTCCCTTAACGGCGAAGAGCATATCCGCAGTGTGCATCTGCTGATGGCGCTGGTCGATAAGCCTAAACTGGCGCGCTGCGATGGTCTGTGGCCGCTGCTGACCCTCGGGCAGAGCCAGCTTGAGCGCCTGCGCGGGCTTCTGGATGCGCAGTCGGACGAGCGTCCGGAAATACAGCAGGAGGTGGAACTGGCGCAGGGCGGCGAGGTGGAGTTTGTCGGCCGTCCGGTCGGCGCTGATATAAAGGAGGGGGAACTGAACCCGGCGCTGCAGAACGCCCTGGATAAATTCACCCTCGATGTCACCGCCAGAGCGAAAGAAGGCAAAATCGACCCGGTGTTTGGTCGCGATACGGAAATCCGTCAGATGGTGGACATTCTCTCTCGTCGTCGCAAGAACAACCCAATTCTGGTGGGTGAACCGGGCGTGGGCAAAACCGCCCTTGTCGAGGGACTGGCGCTGCGCATTGCCGAAGGCAATGTGCCCGATGCGCTGAAGGCGGTGAGCGTGCGCACCCTTGACCTCGGCCTGCTGCAGGCGGGGGCGGGCGTCAAAGGTGAATTCGAGCAGCGCCTGAAAAACATCATTGAAGCGGTGCAGCAGTCACCGCAGCCGGTGCTGCTGTTCATTGACGAAGCACACACCATTATCGGCGCAGGCAACCAGGCGGGCGGCGCGGATGCGGCCAACCTGCTGAAGCCTGCGCTCGCCCGCGGTGAACTCAGAACCATCGCCGCCACCACCTGGAGCGAATACAAACAGTACTTCGAGCGCGACGCCGCGCTGGAGCGCCGCTTCCAGATGGTGAAGGTGGACGAGCCGGACGACGACACCGCCTGCCTGATGCTGCGCGGCCTGAAATCCCGCTACGCGGAGCATCATGGCGTGCATATCACCGATGAGGCGGTGAAGGCTGCCGTCACCCTCTCCAGACGCTACCTCACCGGACGTCAGCTGCCGGACAAGGCAGTTGACCTGCTGGATACGGCGTCGGCCCGTATCCGCATGAGTCTCGACACCGTGCCGGAAGCGCTGACCCGGCGGAAGGCGCAGCTCACGGCCCTTGCCATGGAAAAGCAGGCGCTGCTGGAGGATATTGCAGTGGGCAACAGCGCCCACAGCGAAAGACTGGCCTCTATCGAACAGGACGAAATCCGCATCATCCTGGAACTCGACGAACTGGAAACGCAGTCTGGCCAGGAGCTGAAGCTGACGGAACAACTGCTTGCCTGCCGCGCGGATATCTCTCGCCAGGCAGAAATTAGTGACCTGCAGACGCAACTCACTATCGTGCAGCGAAACAATCCGCTGCTGGGCCTCGACGTGGATGCGCGAACCGTCGCCACGGTCATCGCCGACTGGACCGGCGTGCCGCTCTCCTCGCTGATGAAGGATGAGCAGACGGAGCTGCTGAGCCTGGAGAATAACCTCGGCAAACGGGTGGTGGGTCAGAATGCGGCCCTGAACGCCATCGCGCAGCGCCTCCGCGCGTCAAAAACCGGGCTTGCACCGGAAAATGGCCCGCAGGGCGTGTTCCTGCTGACGGGGCCGAGCGGCACCGGCAAGACCGAAACCGCACTGGCGCTGGCGGACGAACTGTTCGGCGGTGAGAAATCCCTTATCACCATCAATCTCTCCGAATACCAGGAGCCGCACACCGTGTCGCAGCTGAAAGGCTCTCCTCCTGGCTACGTCGGCTACGGCCAGGGCGGCATCCTCACCGAAGCGGTGCGCAAGCGCCCGTACAGCGTGGTGCTGCTGGATGAAGTGGAGAAGGCGCACCGCGACGTGATGAACCTGTTCTACCAGGTGTTTGACCGGGGGTTTATGCGCGACGGCGAAGGACGTGAAATTGATTTCCGCAACACCGTCATCCTGATGACCTCCAACCTCGGCAGCGACCACATTATGCAGCTGCTGGACGAACAGCCCGACGCCACAGACAGCGATTTGCATGAACTGCTGCGCCCAATCCTGCGCGACCACTTCCAGCCCGCGCTGCTGGCGCGTTTCCAGACGGTGGTTTACCGCCCGCTCACACAACCCGCCATGCGCATGATTGTGGAGATGAAGCTGAACCAGGTGAGACAGCGTCTCAGCCGTCACTACGGTATGAAAACGGATATTGAAGAAAGTCTGTACGATGCGCTCACCGCTGCCTGCCTGCTGCCGGACACCGGGGCGCGCAACGTGGACAGCCTGCTCAACCAGCAGATATTGCCGGTGCTGAGCCAGCAACTGCTGAGCCATCTGGCGGCGGGACAGAAGCCACAGTCGTTACGCCTTGGCTGGAGTGAGGAAGAGGGCATCGGGCTGGAGTTTGATTAACAGGCTTATCTAAAGGGTAACAATTATGGACAGCGCAAAAGAGATTGCCAGAGGTATGCTTGAGGCCATTAATATTGATGGTTCTGGTTTTTGGGGCGCAATAGGAAAAGGTTTTATTTCGTTTCCAGTCAGCCTTGCTTATCTGGGGTATGATTTCATTGATGCTGAGCATCGTAGAGATAATCTGGATGATAAATTCAGGCTGGCGCGATTAGTGAAAAAAGGCGTATTTAACCATCAGGTTATTGAGCAAATCATTAAAACCTCCCTCGAAGATTTTGTTTCACGCATTCATGTCGAAAAAATATCTTCTATTGTGAAAAATGTTTCCGGTTCGTTCATGGGGAAAATGGCATTTACTGAACTAACAGGTGTGAAGTTGGGCGACACAATAGCATCCAGAGGTGTATCGGCCTTTTTTGCTGGAAGTTTGGCTGGTTTATTGTTATCTGTTGGTGCTGAAACATCCAGAGCAATTTATACATCAAGAGACCTCGAAGACAGAAATCCTGTTTTGCACAATAAACTCCAACGTCTTGGTGACCTGGATCTTCTTTATTTTATTGTTGAAGATATCGTTAAGCCTTTTGAGATAGCTTGTGAGGTAGGAGACAGAAATCCTGCCGAGTTTGATAAAGTATGCGAATACTTTTTTGGAGGTTTATGAAAATCAAGGTGATTTTTTTGGTGATCCTTTCCCGGTTAATTCGCGGGGCGGGGATGGGGCTGGGTGTTTCTGGTATTGTATTTACTATTTGGTTTTTTTTCTTATCTTCAAGTGAATCCAGATATATTTGGGGTGTGTTTTCGATAGCAGAATTTTTTGCAGGCTATCTTATATATCGTTTTGCTTATACATACGTTTATGATGAATAATCTTACGGTTTCGTCATCCCCCTGAAAATCAATCAGAAAGGTATTTATAACGTTCCACCAACAGGCATAGAGATAACGTGACTATACGGTGGAGTAGCTAAATAAAATAATTTAAAAATTATATCGTTGTCTTTCTTTCCATCACTGGTCATTCAGGATGTTGAAATATTACATGGAGTAAAGAGCGTGAGCCTGACAGATTCACTGAGCAGTTTAATCCAAACCCCGTTAAACCGTTACCAACTGGATATTCCGTCGTGTGTGGCAAATATTGATGTGGAAGGTTTTAGCGGCTCGGAAGCGATGAGTGCACTGTACAGGTACACCATCAACTTCACCAGCACTGACAAGAATATTGATGCCCGCCAGATGTTGAGTAAGCCGGCAACCCTGACCATGGGCGCGGGCAACCTGCTTTCCCTGACGGATCGCAAGGTGGTTCACGGGGTGGTGACCCGTTTCGAGCGTACCGGTGGTTCCGCTGATGAAGCGCAATACTGCATTGTGCTGGAGCCGTTCCTGGCGCTGTTGGGCAATCAGTTCCGTACTCACCGCTTTTTCGTCAACAAGTCGGTGCCGGAAGTGGTGACAGAGGTGCTCACGGAGCATGGCCTCAAGGACTGGGAGTATGAGTTCACCCTCAAGGCCGATTATCCGAAGCGTGAGCAGATTAACCAGTACCAGGAAAATGACCTCGCCTTTATCGAACGTCTGCTTGCAGAGGTGGGGATTTTTTATTTCTTCACACTGCAGCCCGATACCCAGACCGAAGTGGTGCATTTCGCAGACAAGCAGAGCGCCTGGACGTTCGGTAAAACGCTGCCGTTGAACAGCCCGTCAGGGACAAATGATAATGCGGCCGACTCGGTGTGGGATGTGTACGTCTGGCATAACGTGGTGGAGCGTTCGGTTACGGCCAGTGACTACAACCACCGTGAAGCACAGAACGTCCTGATGTCTGTACCGGCTGACATGACCCGCGGAGACGGAGAGGGGAACACCTACGGTGATGTGTATCACTACCGCCCACATCATCTTGAACGTGGTGATAAAATCACGCCGGCGGCAGAAACCGGTAACTTCTGGGCGCGTCTGGAGCATGAACGTTTTCTGTCGAATCAGACCACAATAACGGGCAGTAGCACCGACCACACCCTCGCCCCGGCGCAGGTGCTGACTATCACCGAAATGGCTATCCCGCCAACGCTGCCCCGTGAAACGGAGAACGGTGTTGTTATTATCCGCACTGGCTACTACGCCAGCCGTAAGAATGCCCTGAAAGTGGCATGGTCAGCCATGCCGTACTACGAGAACCGCTGCTGGCGCCCTGCCGCTAAAAAGCGCCCGGTGGTCAGCGGCACGCTGACGGCGCGCGTGACCAGCGCCAAAGAGAACGATATCTACGCCTGGCAGGATGCCTCGGGGATGTACCGGGTGAAGTTTGATGCCGACCGTGATGAGAAGCGCCAGGGCATGGAAAGTATGCCGGTACGCTTCGCCAAACCTTACGGCGGTGACAAATACGGCTTCCACTTCCCATTGATTCAGGGCACTGAAGTTGCTATTGCATTCCACGAAGGCGATCCGGATCGCCCGTATATTGCCCATGCTCTTCACGACTCTCGCCATGTTGACCATGTGACTGAAGCCAACAGCACGCGTAACGTTATCCGTACAGCGGGCCTGAACAAGCTGCGGATGGAAGACAAGCGCGGTGAAGAGCACATTAAGCTCAGTACGGAGTACGGTGGGAAAACACAGCTTAATCTGGGTCACAACGTGGATGCTGACAGGGTATTGCGGGGTGAAGGTGCGGAGTTACGTACTGATAAATGGGTGGCCGTTCGCGGTGGAGCTGGTGTATTTATCACTGCAGATAAACAGCCGTTTGCCGGGGACAAGATGCTTTCGATGCAGGAAGCTATTGCCCAGTTGGAAAATGCACTGAGTATTGCCAGAAGTTTGTCTGATGCTGCAGAAACGGCACAAGCACTTCCTGCTGATATACAGAGCCAGGTGAAGTTGACTGATGCTCTTAAAGACCTTGCCCAGCCAGGAATGGTGCTAAATGCGCCTGAAGGAGTAAGCATCACCAGCCCGCAGGCGGTTCGTATGGCATCTGGTAGTGCCAGCGTAGGAATTATGTCCCAACAGAATACTGACATCAGTGCACTGAAGCGTTTTACAGTCGCGGCGGGTGAAGCTGTGAGCATGCTGGCCCGAAAGGCCGGAATGAAACTTTTTGCTGCTAAGGGAAAAGTTGAAATTCAGGCGCAGGATGATGCGCTTGAGGCTATTGCGAAAAAAGACGTCACGGTGACCAGTGTGGAAGGCAAAGTAGTCATTACGGGTGCAACAGAACTGGTTGTTAACTGTGGCGGTGCATTTATGAAACTCTCAGGTGGGAATATGGAACTCGGTGCACCGGGTAATATTTTACTGAAGTGTGCCAATGTTCAAAAAATGGGAAGTGCGGATTATGACGTACCTAAACCGGTGCTTCCGCAAGGGTATAGCGAGAGATTTGTTGCACAGGATAAGGTGTCTGGCGATATCCTGGCTAACACGCGATATCGGATAACCACTGCTGATGGTTCTGTTTATGAAGGGCGCACTGACAGTGAAGGTAAGACGGCTGAAATATTCGGTGCGGCAAAAAGCAAAATCAGTATTGAACTGCTCGGTGGTTAATTCAGGGGGACAGAAGATGACCAAAGGTACACAGCAAAGTAGTCTGGATAATGTGAGTAAAAACACTGTCGTCAACGGAGAGCATGGCCCTCAGGTTTATTTTCACCCGGGTAGTGCAACGTTACTTTGCGTTGATGAAAAAGATAACCGCTTACTCATACAGGAACAGCTGAAAATGACAGCGTTGCTGGAAAACCAGAAGAAAGCGCAGATTGCTCTGGATGAACTCAATTTCGAAATGTTGACTCAGGCAGGTAAGAAACCACAACGTGCTTATGACAGCAAACTTCAGAGTACCTATCAACAACTCAACGACGCTAACGAACAATTAAAAGCAGAGCTTAAAGCGTTGACTGCAAAGATTCCCGAGGGTGAATTGCTTGATGAAAACTCTAAAGAATCAGCTATCGGCCTTATGGAGCTGATTCCCCTTCAGAAGACTGCAGGATTCAAGAGTACTTATGTTCGCTCCGATAAAATTCGCAGTCACTGGCGGAAATACAAACTCAGTGAAGTGGACAAGAAAAGTGGTGAAGCCAGCTTCATTAAATATACAGATAAAGAAGTTACGGATGTCGATGCTAATGGGAATGAAACGAAAAAAACAGTTCGATCGGGAAAGATTGATGCCGAAGAGTTAATAAAACAATTAAAAGAAGCGTCATCCAGCCTTAAGTTTGAAGATGAACTATTAGAAGACAGTAATGTTGTTCTTACTGACTGGGCGAAAAAAATGAATAAAGGGCTTACCTGGCCCAAAGAAAATGATAAGCCCGACGATGAGTCTACTTATCATCAGTACGTCGACATCAGCGCACAGGCACAGCTGATGCGCTATAGCCAGGGGGCCGGGCTGTCTGCTGAATTTAACCCTTTAGAAGGGAAAGCCTCCGCAAAGATGGAAGGCCATGCAAGCTTTGCTCTGGGGGAGGCAAAAGCGTCAGCTGAGCTATTTATTCCTGATCGACTTGGTATTGCATTGTTGTTTCCTGCCAAAGCAACTGCGGGTGTAGCTGGTGGTGTCTGTAATATGGGGGCTATCCGCTACACGATTAATGCGGTGTTATCCGGTAATGCCGGGGCAAGCCTTGGGATTGAATTGGGTGTAGAAGCTGATTTTAGTGGAGAAATGGCAAAGGGCTATGGGATTAAGGGAAGCCCGGCGAAACTTACACCTCCGGCACCTCCTGGCCAAAGGCAGGTTAATTTGACCATTCCACAGCCGGATGTCCAGGCTGGCGGAGAAATTGGCGCTTTTGCTGGTGTTCAGGCGGGTGGCAACATTAGCGGTGCTATTGAATGGTTTGATCCGCATCCTGAAGGTGATGGCAATATTGCTCATGATAGTAACAAGCAAATTGTGAATAAAGAGAAAAAATTCACAGCGATTGCCAAACTGTCTCTTGGTGTAACTGCTCAGGCTGGGGCTGGTGGATCTGCCGTTTTTTACGTGACGTATATTAACAGTCGCTTCAGAATTTATTGTAAGGCAGCACTTTGCTGGGGTGTTGGTGCCAAGGGTTCTTTAGGCTTTGAAGTTGACGGTAATTCGTTTGCGGCATTTATGAAAAGTTTTCTTTATATGCTCCGCAATGTGGACTATCAGAAGCTGGAACAGATGATGAAGGGAGATGCCTTCCGAGCGTTGTGCGCTATTCCGTTGGTCATGGCTGCTCAGGGCATTCAAGCTATTGACGCAATGTATAAAGAATCTTCGAACATAATTGATGGGTTAAAATTAGATCTTGAGGATGAAGATTCTCGAGTTAAGTTAATGGAAAGCATCCTCAATAACCCTGACCAACTGAAATATACCCCACCAGAAACAAAGGGAGCCGTAATCGCCACCTTAATAGATAACAACTGGGCGGACTGGATTGATCCCAGAAACCAGAATAATGATTTTTTCTCGGTTAACAGTTGGAAGATTGGCCCTTTGAAACGCCGAAAACAGGCCGTTTTTAAGGCGTTAAAGTGGGTACAAAGCCAGGCGGATTACAACAATGTTATGCAGCACCTGACCACTTCACCTGGAGAGAGAAAAGGTGATAAAGGTCTTAATGAGCAGGATGTTATTAAGTTCCTTGGTATAGGCGAACGGAGCATGTTTTTCTACACTAACTACGGCGAAAAACTGGCGCACTTATATGGCAATCTGCGCACCTCTGTCGACCACGACGATCCTTTTGTCTCTATCCCGGACCATGAAATGGATGAGTACCTTGCGATGGTGGATGAACAGCACCCAGAGAGTACCCTCATGAAAAACACCATGATGGCGTAATCCTTAAGGAATGAGATGAATAAGAAGCTAATAACTATCGTGGTGGCAGTGTGTTTTCTGACTGGTTGCGATCAGGGTAGTGCCGCAGCTGATACTCAGGCCGCGAAAATCCTTGCAGATAAGTCCATCGCGAACATGGTGCCCGTTCAGGGTGGAGAGTTTCTCATGGGGGACTTTGGTCCTTTAGTG
>NZ_ALNJ01000091.1:0-2786 GCF_000293135.1 Klebsiella sp. OBRC7
CACCGAGCGTAAATTCCTTCACCTGGATGCAGAGCAGCAGAACGGTGATGGCCGCCGGGCAAGGAATAAGTCCGCCGGTCAGCCCAAACAGGATAATCTGCCCGGTGGTTACGCTGCGATTGGCAAAACGTTTCTTGATGTCGTTCGCATGGGCTTTTTCGTGAGCGTCCTGGTATTCGCGGGAATTAACATCCAGCCCCTCCAGTGCGGAGTGATCGTGGTCATGGTCGTGACCGTGCTCATGCTCGCGAAACTCCACATCATAATCGTGTACATGCCCACGATGGCCTAAAGACAGGCGCACATCAAAACTGTGTGGCTCAGGGATCGCCAGGGCTGATTCCATAAACCCGTCTTTTTCAACGAAGTCGAAAACCTGAGAATAGGTTCCATTGCCCCGCCTTGTGGCTACAGAAATGTTGCTGGCTTCCCACTTTCTGCCGCTGAGCGTACGTAAACGCCAGTGAGGTGGCTGTCCTTCCTCGAAAATAGAGAGTTCAACGCTGCCGTGGCTGGTATCTATAATCCGGGTTTCATCATGTTCGTGATGACCGTGGGAATGCTCCTCTTCCTGCTCCATTTTCCATAGCTTCTCACCGCGCCAGGTACGCCAGAACATCCATGCCGCCGTGGCAAGAATGATGATGGCCGAAATTAACTGGAACCAGGGCTCCGCAGATTCAGCGGTGAATTTCTGACTGACATACATCCCACCCATGGCAATGAGCCAGACCACAGAGGTGTGCGAAATGGTCGCCGCCAGTCCCAGCAGAACCGCTTGTTTCACCGTTCCACGAATAGCCACAATAAACGCCGCCATCATCGTTTTGGAGTGTCCTGGCTCCAGTCCGTGCAGCGCACCCAGCAGGATAGCGCTGGGAATAAACAGCCAGGCATTGGCTACGCCTTGCTGCAGAAGAGCAGAAAAATCAGTCATGTGCTTGCCTTAAAGATATTTGGTGATCTCTTTAAATTCGCTTAGCGTTGTTTCAGTTCCGGCATGATCGGCATGAAGCGCATCCTCCAGGCAGTGATCAAGATGGTCATGAATTAAGGTACGCTTTGCATTCGTTATCGCTTTTTCAACCGCATGCAGCTGTTGGGCGATATCCAGACACGCTTTTTCATCTTCGAGCATCTGGATGGTACTTTTCAGGTGCCCGGCGGCACGCTTAAGTCTTTTAATAATGTCAGGGTGTGATGCGTGAACAGTCATATCTTATCCTCTCCAGGTGGAGGGGATAAGATAATGTGTATCATCGCTATGGTCACATTTTTTATCGGCTTATCCTCTCCTGCCTGGTTGTCTTTCAGGGAAATTACTTCTCTTTCTTCGGCCATGACGGATGTTCATCGTCGATGACGAAATCATGTTCATGAGTGGATGCATTATTCGTTTCGGCGTCGGTATGGCTGTGCAGCTGAACATATTCTTCATGCTCAGGACGCCAGATAAGCACGGCGGTGAGCAACGACAGCGCCGCTACGATGGTCAACGCGATGAACGAAGCCTGTGTGCCCCATGTCGCGCCGACCCATCCGGCAAGCGGATAAGTCACCAGCCAGCATGAATGCGACAATGCAAATTGAGCGGCAAATAGCGCGGGTCTGTCTTCCGCCGTTGATGAGCGGCGCAGCAGGCGGCCACTGGGGGTTTGAGAAAGTGAATATCCGACGCCCAGCAATGCCCAAAGCACAACCAGAGTGAAGTAATCCTTCAGGAAAATACCCAGCCCCAAGCCAATCACCAAAAGCGCGGCCCCCACAAGCATCGGTATGCGGTCGCGCATTTTGTCGAGGAGTCTCGGGAGAACCAGTGCAGACACCATCGACCCGACACCGAAGAAGGCCAGAGCAATGGCAGTCGAGCGCTGTGATAAACCAAAGTCAGCCTGTACCAGAACAACGGTATTGACGATAACCATCGCGCTCGCCGCTGCCACGGCCATGTTGAGTGCCAGCAGGCCACGCAGTCTTGGCGTTTTCAGGAAGATACGCATACCGCGCGTCGTTTTTTCATAGATGCTGCGTTTGACGGTTAACGCTCTCATTTTTGGCAACGACACGGAAACAACCAAAGCCGCAGAGGCGAGGAAACCGACCGCCGTTCCGGCAAACAGATTGTGGAAGCTCATGACCGTCAGCAGCGCCGCCGCCAGCATCGGGCTGATAACGCTTTCAAGATCGTAGGCCAGGCGCGACAAGGACAACGCCCGGGTATATTCGCGTTCATCAGGAAGAATATCCGGAATTGTCGCCTGGAAAGTTGGCGTGAACGCCGCCGAGGCAGACTGAAGAACGAAAATCAGGATATAGATTTCCCAGATTTGAGTGACGAACGGCAGCGCGATAGCTACCAGAGCGCGAACCAGATCCAGAGTCACCAGCATGGTGCGACGCGGGAATTTGTCAGCAAAGGCCGCAGCTACTGGCGCAACCAGAATGTAGGCACTCATCTTGATAGCCAGTGCGGTACCCAGCACAGCACCGGCCCTGTCTCCGGCCAAATCATAAGCTAGCAACCCCAGCGCAACGGTCGCCAGACCGGTGCCGATAAGGGCGATAACCTGTGCCATAAACAGGTGGCGATAGGTACGATTAGAAAGAATATTGAGCATCAGGGGATCTCTTGTCTTGAATTAATATCCCCCCAGGGGGGATGTAAAAAGCATAGAGGTAGCTGAACCGATTGACAAGCTTTATCCTGGTGGGGGGGATGTTGGATTTGCCAGTTGACTGATATGTAATATAAAAAAGCTTCAGGTATCCCAGCGTTATACCTGAAG
>NZ_ALNJ01000092.1:0-15226 GCF_000293135.1 Klebsiella sp. OBRC7
GACTCTCCGCGACTCTTATTTATCGTCATTATGATCTCAATTATGGTCGTGGGTATGGTGATGGATTTAACGCCAACGGTGCTAATTCTTACCCCCGTATTATTACCGCTGGTTAAAGAAGCAGGCATCGACCCTATTTATTTCGGAGTCATGTTCATCATTAACTGCTCTATAGGGTTAATCACACCGCCGGTCGGTAACGTTCTTAACGTGATATCCGGCGTAGCAAAATTAAAGTTTGATGACGCGGTGAGAGGCGTATTCCCGTACGTTGCCGTCCTGATATCGCTGCTGGTTCTGTTTATTTTTATTCCCGAGCTAATTACCACACCGCTTAAATGGATTAATTAAAGGATAATATTATGAAATTACATGTTATTGCTCGTTCATTATTCATAGCTGGTCTGACAGTTTTCAGCATGTCGTCTCTGGCGGCGCAGTCTTTACGTTTTGGTTATGAAACACCGCAGACTGACTCCCAACATATTGCTGCGAAAAAATTCAACGAATTATTAAAAGAAAAAACCAATGGCGAGTTGGCCTTAAAACTTTTTCCTGACAGCACATTAGGTAACGCACAGGCGATGATCAGCGGGGTGCGTGGCGGAACCATTGATATGGAAATGTCCGGTTCAAACAATTTCACCGGCCTGGCCCCGGTATTCAACTTACTTGATGTTCCATTCCTGTTTCGCGATACCCCACATGCGCATAAAACGCTCGACGGTAAAGTCGGCGATGAACTGAAAAAATCACTCGAGTCAAAAGGACTAAAAGTTCTCGCGTACTGGGAAAATGGCTGGCGTGACGTTACCAACTCCCGTGCGCCGGTAAAAAACCCTGCCGATCTAAAAGGGTTAAAAATTCGTACCAATAACAGCCCAATGAATATCGCGGCTTTTAAAATCTTTGGTGCGAACCCGATTCCGATGCCGTTCTCCGAAGTCTATACCGGGCTGGAAACCCGCACGATTGATGCCCAGGAACATCCTATTAATGTTGTCTGGTCGGCCAAATTCTATGAAGTACAAAAGTACCTTTCTCTGACTCACCACGCTTATTCTCCTTTGCTGCTGGTGATCAATAAAACCAAATTCGATTCTTTAAGCCCGCAGTTTCAGGAAGCGCTGCTAAGTTCCGCCAAAGAAGCCGGCGACTATCAGCGCAAACTGGTCGCCGAAGATCAGCAAAAAATCATCGACGGCATGAAGCAAGCCGGAGTGGAAGTTCTGACCGATATCGATCGTAAAGCCTTTAGCGATGTGCTCGGTAGCCAGGTACGCGATATGTTCCTGAAAGACAGCCCTCAGGGCGCAGATCTCCTGAAAGCCGTTGATGAGGTGCAATAAGTTATGCGCGATTACTGGCTGGGGTTAGACTGCGGCGGAAGCTGGCTGAAAGCCGGATTGTATGACCGTGAAGGCCGGGAGGCAGGCGTAGAGCGCCTGCCGCTGCGCACGCTCAGTCCACAGCCGGGTAGAGCAGAGCGCGACATGTATGCGTTATGGCAACAGTGTGCTGCGGTTATCGCCACATTGCTCTCACGTACCGGCATCGACAATACCCGCATCCGCGGCGTAGGCATCTCAGCGCAAGGCAAGGGTCTGTTTTTACTCGATAAAAATGACAAACCGCTGGGAGCGGCAATCCTCTCATCCGATAGGCGCGCGATGGGCATCATCCATCAATGGCAGCAGGATGGTATTCCGGAACAACTCTACCCCATTACCCGACAAACGTTATGGACCGGGCATCCGGTCTCCCTTTTACGCTGGATGAAAGACAATGAACCTCAGCGCTATGCGCAGATAGGCTGCGTCATGATGACGCATGACTATCTGCGCTGGTGCTTAACCGGCGTGAAAGGCTGCGAGGAGAGCAACATCTCCGAGTCCAACCTCTACAACATGGCCACAGGCCAGTACGACCCGCGCCTGACCGAGTGGCTGGGCATCGGTGAAATCGATAACGCGCTGCCCCCCGTTGTAGGGTCAGCCGAAATTTGCGGGGAGATCACCGCTCAGGCAGCCGCTTTAACCGGTCTGGCGGCGGGTACTCCCGTCGTTGGCGGCCTGTTTGACGTGGTCTCCACCGCCCTTTGCGCCGGGATTGAGGATGAATCGGCCCTCAATGCGGTAATGGGAACCTGGGCGGTTACCAGCGGGATCGCCAACGGTTTGCGCGAGCACGAAGCCCATCCTTATGTCTATGGCCGCTACGTCAATGACGGCCAGTATATCGTTCACGAAGCCAGCCCGACCTCGTCCGGCAACCTCGAATGGTTTACCGCCCAGTGGGGCGATCTCTCGTTTGATGAGATCAATCAGGCCGTTGCCAGCCTGCCGAAAGCCGGGAGCGAACTGTTTTTTCTGCCGTTTCTCTACGGCAGCAACGCCGGGCTGGAGATGACCTGCGGCTTTTACGGCATGCAGGCGCTGCATACCCGCGCGCACCTGCTGCAGGCGGTTTATGAAGGCGTGGTCTTCAGCCATATGACCCATCTCAACCGTATGCGCGAACGCTTTACAAGCGTTCAGGCTCTGCGCGTCACCGGCGGTCCGGCGCACTCCGACGTGTGGATGCAAATGCTGGCGGACGTCAGCGGCTTACGCATTGAACTGCCGCAGGTGGAAGAGACCGGCTGCTTTGGCGCTGCCCTCGCGGCGCGCGTCGGCACCGGCGTATACCGCAGCTTTAGCGAAGCCCGGCGCGCCCGGCAGCACCCGGTACGCACGCTGCTGCCCGATATGACCGCCCACGCGCGCTATCAGCGCAAATACCGCCACTACCTGCATTTGATTGAAGCACTACAGGGCTATCACGTCCGTATTAAGGAGCACGCATTATGAGCCGACCATTACTGCAGCTGGCGCTAGACCACACCAGCCTTCAGGCTGCGCAGCGCGATGTCGCCCTGCTACAGGATCACGTTGATATCGTGGAGGCGGGGACCATCCTCTGTTTGACCGAGGGGCTTAACGCAGTTGCAGCCCTGCGCGCCCAGTGTCCGCAGAAGATCATCGTCGCCGACTGGAAAGTCGCCGACGCCGGTGAAACCCTGGCGCAGCAGGCCTTTGGCGCTGGCGCCAACTGGATGACCGTCATCTGCGCCGCGCCGCTCGCCACGGTCGAGAAAGGCCACGCCGTGGCCCAGGCCTGCGGCGGTGAAATTCAGATGGAGCTGTTCGGCAACTGGACGCTGGATGACGCCCGCGCCTGGTACCGTACCGGCGTCCATCAGGCAATTTACCATCGCGGACGCGATGCCCAGGCCAGCGGACAGCAGTGGGGGGAGGCGGATCTGGCGCGCATGAAAGCGCTCTCCGACATTGGCCTTGAGCTATCGATCACCGGCGGGATTACCCCGGCCGATCTGCCGCTGTTCAAGGATATCAACGTCAAAGCGTTTATTGCCGGGCGCGCACTGGCAGGCGCTGCCCATCCGGCACGGGTTGCCGCCGAATTCCACGCGCAAATCGACGCTATCTGGGGAGAACAGCATGCGTAACCACCCGTTAGGTATTTATGAAAAAGCGCTGGCGAAGGATCTCAGCTGGCCTGAACGGCTGGTGCTGGCCAAAAGCTGCGGTTTTGATTTTGTCGAAATGTCGGTGGACGAGACCGACGAACGCCTTTCGCGCCTGGAGTGGACATCGGCCCAGCGGGCATCGCTGGTGAGCGCGATGCTGGAAACCGGCGTCGCTATTCCCTCAATGTGCCTGTCCGCCCATCGCCGTTTCCCCTTTGGCAGCCGCGACGAGGCGGTACGCGAGCGGGCGCGGGAGATTATGACTAAAGCCATCCGCCTGGCGCGCGATCTGGGGATTCGTACTATTCAGCTGGCGGGTTACGACGTCTATTACGAAGAGCACGATGAAGGCACCCGGCAGCGTTTTGCCGAAGGGCTGGCCTGGGCGGTAGAACAGGCCGCCGCCGCGCAGGTGATGCTGGCGGTGGAGATCATGGATACCGCCTTTATGAACTCCATCAGCAAATGGAAAAAGTGGGACGAGAGGCTTTCGTCACCGTGGTTTACCGTCTATCCGGACGTCGGCAACCTCAGCGCCTGGGGGAACGACGTCACCGCCGAGCTGAAACTGGGTATCGATCGTATCGCCGCCATCCACCTGAAAGACACGCTGCCCGTGACCGACGATAGCCCGGGCCAGTTCCGCGACGTGCCGTTCGGCGAAGGATGCGTCGATTTTGTCGGCATCTTTAAGACGCTGCATGAGCTGAACTACCGCGGTTCGTTTCTGATTGAGATGTGGACGGAGAAGGCCAGCGAACCGGTGCTGGAGATTATCCAGGCCCGGCGCTGGATTGAATCACGGATGCAGGAAGGAGGTTTCACATGTTAGAGCAACTGAAAGCCGAGGTGCTGGCGGCAAACCTGGCGCTCCCGGCGCACCGGCTGGTCACCTTTACCTGGGGCAACGTCAGCGCGGTGGATGAAACGCGCCGTCTGATGGTCATTAAGCCCTCCGGCGTCGAATATGAGGTGATGACCGCCGACGATATGGTGGTCGTAGAGATCGCCAGCGGTAAGGTCGTTGAAGGCGGTAAAAAACCCTCTTCGGATACGCCAACGCATCTGGCGCTTTATCGTCGCTATCCGCAGATCGGCGGGATCGTGCATACCCACTCCCGCCATGCGACGATCTGGTCGCAGGCCGGTCTCGATCTCCCCGCCTGGGGCACCACCCACGCCGACTATTTTTATGGCGCCATCCCCTGCACCCGGCCGATGACCTTTGAGGAGATTAACGGGGAGTATGAGTATCAGACCGGCGAAGTGATTATCAAAACCTTTGAACAGCGCGGTCTGGATCCGGCGCAAATCCCGGCGGTATTAGTCCATTCGCACGGCCCGTTTGCCTGGGGTAAAGATGCGGCCGACGCCGTACATAACGCCGTGGTACTTGAAGAGTGCGCCTATATGGGCCTGTTCTCGCGCCAGCTGGCGCCACAGCTGCCGGATATGCAGTCTGAACTGCTCGATAAACACTACCTGCGTAAACACGGCGCGAATGCCTATTACGGGCAAAACTAACACCGCGGGACTCCCGGATGGCGGCGAACGCCTTATCCGGGCTACCGGCGGTCTGCGGTCCCGTAGCCCGGGCAAGGCGCTTTGCGCCGCCCCCGGGGGAAGCGTGCAGGATGTTGCAGAACTTTCCCGGAGGCGATGCTACGCATCTGTCCGGGCTACGCGTCCCCGGCGGGAAAACCCCCTCAACCCTACGCCGAATTAATATGTTCCTTGCAGTAACGACGCTTCCACGTCGCGGGCGTCAGGCTGGTATGCTTACGGAAAATCTTGCGAAAATAGCCGACGTCGTTAAATCCGCATTTCATCGCCACCTCGGTGAGCGACAGGGAATCGCTGATAAGCAGCTTTTCCGCCGCCCTCACCCGCTGACGGTGCAGCGCTTCGGTTAAGGTCAGCCGGAAAACATGGCGATAAATCCGCCCCAGATAATCGGCGTTGCAGTGCAGCTCCCGCGCCAGCGTGGATGCGGAAAGGGGCAGATGAAACCGGGTACGAATGATTTGCTGCGCTCTCCACGCCAGCGCGTTGCCGGGGCTGTCGGCGGGCTGTTCGCCCGCTGCCGCCGAAACTTGCTGCAGAATCAGCAGCAGGATCAGCTCCAGCGCCACGCTACGATGAATATTTTCCTGCTCGCGTAAGAATTGGCGGAACAACGAAATAATATACTGCGGCTCGCTGACGCGCGCGTGCTGCGGAATCGACAGCAGCGCTTCAGGCAGCGAAACGTTTTCACCGGAGGTCACTTCAAAATGCAGCCAGTAGAATTTTAAATCTGCCGGAAATTGTCCAATTCCGACGTGTAAACGCTGCGGCCAGAGCAATAAACTTTCCCCGGCGTTGACGCTAAAAATCTCGTTGTTTTCGCGGATCGTTAATGTCCCTTTTTCCACAAAGATTATTTCCCAGGAGTGAAGCTGACGAGCCGGATGGCTACCGATGCCTCGGGAAATAAACAACCCACCATTTTGCACCTTAATCGGAAGTGACATGGACAATTCAAGCATAGACATTCAATATTCCGCTTTTAATAGCATTAATAACCCCTGTTACCTTTGATTATTCACGATAAAATAGCCGTCTGCTGGATCGAAATCACATTTTTACCATCAGGTCGGAATCGTCCTCTTTTTATACTTTTTCCTTCCCTTGTTGCCCCCAACATTTAGTGCAGAATAAATAACGTAATTTGCAAATAACACAATTAAAGCCCGCACTTCAGCGGGATATTATTCGCACATCATCTCCGGGAGTTATTTATGACTTCGGCTCCGATTACCACAACTGATTTGGCACAGCGTGCCCAGGACGACAAATTATCCCTTCGGGAAAAAATAGGCTACGGATTGGGCGACGCGGGCGGGACGGTGATTACCTGCCTGATCATGAACTTTTTAACTTTTTTCTATACCGATGTCTTCGGCCTGACGCCCGCGCTGGTCGGGACCCTGTTTCTGGCCCTGCGCGTTTTCGACGCCGTTTCCGACCCGATTATGGGCGTGCTGGCCGACCGTACCCAGAGCCGCTGGGGACGCTTTCGTCCCTGGCAGCTCTGGATTGCCGTGCCGATCGGCGTTATCGGCGTCCTGACGTTTACCGTGCCCGACGCCAGCATGGGGGTAAAAATCGCCTGGGCGTTCGGCACCTATCTGCTGCTGTCGGTGAGTTACACCGCGATAAACGTCCCCTACTGCGCGCTGATCAACACGATGACCACGCGTCATAGCGAGGTTATCTCGTGCCAGGCATGGCGTTTTGTCCTGTGCGGCGTGGCGGGATTCTTAGTCTCCGTTGGGCTGCCGTGGATGGTAAAAGCGCTCGGCCAGGGCGATACCGCACAGGGGTATCAGTACGGCGTCGGCGTACTCTGCGCCATCGCGGTGGCGATGTTCCTGTGCTGCTTCTTCTGGGTTCGCGAACGCGTCTCGCTGGATGTCATGGGGAAATTTACCCTGCGCGAGCACATCGCCGGGCTGCGTAAAAACGACCAGCTGCTGCTGATGCTGGTGATGTCATTTCTGCTCATCAACGTCTTCAATATCCGCGGCGGCGGATACATGTACTTCATCACCTACGTGCTGGGCGGCTCCACCGGCTACACCTCGCTATTCTTCACCATGGTAACCTTCGCCTCGATTGCGGGCTCCGTCATCATCAACCTGCTCTCGCGCCGCTTTGATACCGTCAAACTCTACTACTACACCAACCTGGTGCTGGCCACGCTGGCCGTGGCGATGTGGTTTTTGCCAACCGGGCAGGCGTACCAGACCCTGTGGCTGGTCGTCATTCTCGGCAACGGCATTATTCTCGGCTTTACCCTACCGCTGCACTTTTCGCTGATGGCCTTCTCCGACGACTACGGCGAATGGAAAACCGGCGTGCGTTCTTCCGGGATGAACTTCGCCTTTAACCTGTTCTTTATCAAGCTGGCGTGGGCCTCCAGCGCCGGCATTATCAGCCTCGTGTTTATCTACGTGGCCTATCAGCCGGGCGTGGAAAACCAAACGGCATCATCACTGGCGGGTATCGCCTCCATGGAGACCCTGCTGCCCGCCCTGTTCCATCTGCTGCTGGCCTTTTCCATTCGCGCCTGCAAGCTCAACAATCCGATGATGGCGCGCATCGCCAGCGATCTGCGTACGCGTCATGTTCAGCCTTAAGGAGTCCGTCATGTCTGTTATGGAAGTCGATCTGCACAAACTGAAAATCAACGACCCGTTCCTCGGCCAGTACCAGCAGCTGGTGCGCGATGTGGTGATCCCTTATCAGTGGGATGCGCTTAACGACCGTATCGAGGAGGCGGACCCGAGCCATGCGATAGAGAACTTCCGCATCGCCGCCGGGCGACAGGAGGGCGAATTCTACGGCATGGTCTTTCAGGACAGCGACGTGGCGAAATGGCTGGAGGCGGTGGCCTGGTCGCTATGTCAGAAGCCGGACCCCGGGCTGGAAAAAACCGCCGATGAGGTGATTGAACTGGTCGCAGCCGCCCAGTGTGAAGATGGCTATCTGAATACATATTTCACGGTCAAAGCGCCAGAGGAGCGCTGGACCAACCTCGCCGAATGCCACGAATTGTACTGCGCCGGGCACATGATTGAAGCGGGTGTCGCCTTCTTCCAGGCCACCGGCAAACGTCGTCTGCTGGATGTCGTCTGCCGCCTCGCCGACCACATCGATAGCGTGTTTGGCCCCGGAGATAACCAGCTGCACGGCTACCCTGGCCATCCGGAAATCGAGCTGGCGTTAATGCGCCTGTATGACGTCACTCAGGAGCCGCGCTATATGGCGCTGGTGAAGTACTTCGTTGAGGCGCGCGGAACGCAGCCGCATTTTTACGATATCGAATACGAGAAGCGCGGCAAAACCTCCTACTGGAACACCTACGGTCCGGCGTGGATGGTGATGGATAAACCCTACAGTCAGGCACATCAGCCGATTTCCGAACAGCCGGTCGCCATCGGCCACGCGGTGCGTTTCGTCTATCTGATGACCGGCGTTGCCCACCTCGCCCGTTTAAGTCAGGACGAGGGCAAGCGCCGGGATTGCCTGCGCCTGTGGAAAAATATGGCCCGGCGTCAGCTGTATATCACCGGCGGCATCGGTTCGCAGAGCAGCGGGGAGGCCTTCAGCAGCGACTATGACCTGCCAAACGACACGGTCTATGCCGAAAGCTGTGCTTCCATTGGCCTGATGATGTTTGCCCGCCGGATGCTGGAGATGGAAGCCGACAGCCAATATGCCGACGTGATGGAGCGCGCGCTGTATAACACCGTGCTGGGTGGAATGGCGCTCGACGGCAAGCACTTCTTCTACGTCAATCCGCTGGAAGTGCATCCAAAATCCTTAAAATTCAACCATATTTACGATCACGTTAAGCCCGTCCGTCAGCGCTGGTTCGGCTGCGCCTGCTGCCCGCCGAATATCGCACGGGTGCTGACCTCGCTGGGGCACTATATCTACACGCCGCACGACGACGCCCTGTACATCAACCTGTATATCGGCAACAGCGTGGAGATCCCGGTGGGCAATGAGGCGCTACGCCTGCGCATCAGCGGCAACTATCCGTGGCAGGAACAGGTGAAGATAGTCATCGATTCATCTTCACCGGTTAATCATACCCTGGCGTTGCGTCTGCCGGACTGGTGCGATAAGCCGCAGGTCACGCTCAACGGCGCGCCGGTTACGCAGGACGTGCGCAAAGGGTATCTGCACATCAGCCATCTCTGGCGGGAGGGCGACACGCTACAGTTAACCCTGCCGATGCCGGTGCGCCGCATTTACGGTAACCCGCTGGTGCGCCACCAGGCAGGCCAGGTCGCCGTCCAGCGCGGTCCGCTGGTTTACTGCCTGGAGCAGGCGGATAACGGCGAGCAATTGCATAACCTGCAGCTGCCGCGCGACGCCCGGTTTAGCACTGTCGAAGGCAAAGGGATTTTTGCCCGCAAGATACTTCTCCAGGCGCCGGGTTATAAGCAAACGGCGAAAGATGCCGAAAACCAGGCCCTATGGCACTATGACCGCGCGCCGTCCTCCCGTCAGCCGCAAGTATTAACCTTTATTCCGTGGTTTAGCTGGGCCAACCGCGGCGAAGGGGAGATGCGCATCTGGGTGAACGAAGCGGAAGCGTAAATGTGAGTGTGAGCATTCCCCGGTGGCGCTGCGCTTACCGGGGCGACAAGGTTTGTGCGTTATCGTAGCCCGGGTAAGGCGTTCACGCCGCGACCCGGGACTACCTGCTTATGCTAAAGGAACAATGCCTTATCGCGCAGAATATGGTCATTGCCGCGACGACGGGTAAAGCCGATACGGTCGAAATATTCGAGGATCTGAATCGCCAGCTTGCGCCCGACGTTCAGCGTATCGCGGAAATCCGCCGCGCAGGTTGAGCCCCTTTCCAGATCCAGATCGCGGATCATTTTGGCAAACGCCACAATCCGATCGTTGCGATAGTAGCGATCTTTCACGATCGCGGTAATCATCCCCTGCTGCGCCGCCTGGCGTAATACCGCCCGCATTAACGACTCTTCTACGTTGGCTTCACGCGCCAGATCGCGTACCCACCATGGCTCATCGGCAAACAGCCCGGCAACCCGCTGCCAGATGGCCTGCTGCTCGTCGGTAAAGCCCGCTTTATGCTCCGGCAGATGCAGCCAGCCGTGGTGGCTGTGAACAATGCCGCTTTCGCGCATCTGCTCAATCAACAGCAGCACCAGCGCTTCATCTTCCATCGGCAGCGCAATACGCCGCAGGCGTTCGCGGCCCGGTCCTGGCTCATCGCGATGCTGATCGTGATAGCGCGCCAGGGCATCGAGCAGCTTCCGCTGCCAGCGCGCGGCGAGCGGGGCGCTCAGCAGGCTATTTCCCGCCTGCAGATAGTCAGGGCGCTGAATCAGCGCGTTGAGGCCACCGCGGCTGAGCTGACGCGCCCAGGCGAAATCATCGAGGCGCACCGCATCGCGCTGGAGGTGAATATCCAGCGCCTGGACGTCATCGCCCTGCGCGGCGGCCAGCGCGTGCAGCCACTGCAAATACTCCGGCTTACGCTTGCCCCGGCGCGGCGGATTGAGGGTCACCACTCGCGCACCGGCCAGCGTCAGGCGCGCAGAAATATCGCGCAGCACCAGACGGTCGTTATCCGCCAGCCGCAGCGGCGTATCGAGAACCAGCTCCGCCAGCGCGCCTTCGAGCAGCGACACGCGGCCGGTAATATGGCTGGCGGCGTGGTGGATATGCAGCGGCTGCCACTGGCTAAGCGGCGTATGGCACTGCAGTTCAACGATGACCCGCTCAGAGGCTTCCGGCGGCGGTTCCGCCAGCAGCCAGTCGCCGCGGTTGAGCTCCACTTTTTGCGCATCGCCGGCAATGTTCAGGGCAATGCGCTGGCCGGCCCAGGCCTGCTCAACCGGCTGATTCTGCGCGTGCAGACCGCGCACGCGCATCGGTTTATCCACGCCGGTCAGCCACAGCGTATCGCCAACGTTGACCTCGCCGGATAACGCGGTCCCGGTAACCACCAGCCCCGCGCCTTTGACGGTAAATGCCCGGTCGATGGCCAGGCGAAAGCGCTGATGCTGCGGGTGCGCGCGCGCGGAGAGCTGCAGGAGATGCTCGCGCAGCCCGGCGATACCCAGACCTTCCGTCGCCGCGACGGCAAACAGGGTCGCGCCGGTAAAGCCGAACTCCGCCAGTACCGCCTCGACCTCCGCCTTCACTTCCTCAACCCGCGCCGTTTCTACGCGGTCCGCTTTGGTCAGCGCCACGGTTAACGTCGGCTGCCCGGTAAGCTGGAGGATCGCCAGATGCTCGCGCGTCTGCGCCATCACCCCATCATCGCAGGCCACCACCAGCAGCGCGTGATCGATACCGCCAACGCCGGCCAGCATATTGGACAAAAACTTTTCGTGGCCGGGGACGTCGATAAAACCCAGCACCCGCCCGTCGGACTGCGGCCAGTAGGCGTAGCCGAGGTCGATAGTCATCCCGCGCGCTTTCTCTTCCGGCAGGCGATCGGCGTTGATGCCGGTAATCGCCTGCAGCAGCGTGGTTTTGCCGTGGTCAACGTGTCCGGCGGTGGCAATAATCATCTCAATAACATCTCCATAAACCGGGATTCATCCTCAAGACAGCGCAGGTCCAGCCACAGGCGGCCATCGTAGATCCTGCCAATAACCGGCACGGGCAACTGACGCCAGCGTGCCGCCAGAGCTTCCAGCCGACTGCCGCGCCCATCGCGCGGAGTCAACGTCAACGCCGCGCTGGGCAAGCGGTCCACCGGCAGCGAGCCGCTGCCGATCTGCGACAGGCATGGCTCGACCCGCAGGTCAAAATCAGCATAATGTGCAGCCAGCGCGGCCCGCATGCGCTCGCCCTGCAGGCGGATCTCGTCCGCCTGGCGAGTCAGCAGACGCAGGGTCGGCAGTTCAGCGGCGAGCTTTTCCGGATGCAGATAGAGGCGCAGCGTGGCCTCCAGCGCCGCGAGGGTCATTTTATCCGCCCGCAGGGCGCGCTTAAGCGGATGGCTCTGCAAACGCGCGATCAGCGCTTTTTTACCGACGATAATTCCCGCCTGTGGGCCGCCCAGCAGTTTATCGCCGGAGAAGCTCACCAGGCTGACGCCGGCGGCAATCATCTCCTGCGGCATCGGCTCTTTCGGCAGGCCGTACTGGCTTAAATCCACCAGCGAGCCGCTGCCGAGATCGGCCACCACCGGGATATTCAGTTCGCGGCCAATCTCCGCCAGCGCCGCTTCATCGACCGCTTTAGTAAAGCCCTCGATGCTGTAGTTGCTGGTGTGCACCTTCATCAGCAGGCCGGTATTGTCATTAACGGCCTGGCGATAATCTTTCGCGTGGGTGCGGTTCGTAGTTCCGACCTCATGCAGGACGCAGCCCGCCTGGCGCATCACGTCGGGAATACGGAACGCGCCGCCGATCTCCACCAGCTCGCCGCGCGACACCACCACCTCACTGCCACCGGCGGTTGCCGCCAGCATCAGCAGCACCGCCGCCGCGTTATTGTTGACGATACAGGCGTCTTCCGCGCCGGTGATCTGGCAAAGCAGGTCGGCCAGCGCGCGATCGCGGTGGCCGCGTCCGGCATCGTCAAGATCGTATTCCAGCGTCACCGGCGCGCGCATCGCCTGGGTTACCGCCTCCACCGCCGCTTCCGCCTGAATCGCCCGCCCAAGGTTGGTGTGCAGCACGGTACCGGTCAGGTTGAACACCGGGCGCAGCGCGCTCTGTTGCGTTTGGCTCAAACGACGCGAGGTCTCCATCAGCCACGCTTCGCACCAGCCCGGCAGCGCCTGGTTCAGACGGATATATTCCCGAGCCTCGTCCAGCATCTGACGCAGCAGCGCCACCGTCTGGGAGTGACCATATTGCATCAACAGCGGTGAAAACGCGGGGTCGCGGAGTAAACGGTCGATGGCCGGAAGCCGGGTATAAAGCGCACGAATTTCGCTAGTCATGAATGAACCTATTTTCCCCCCTCCCGACGGGAGAGGGAGTCAACAAATGAGCGGCAATTGTAATACCTCCGCGCAAAAACTGTTACCTGTCTGGGTCAACTCACCGGCGGTTCGGTGCGCGCAAAGCTGGCGCGCTGAAAGAGGGAATCCACCAGCCGAACCAGCTTCGGTCGGGTGGCGCACCAGCCCGGCGCGACGCGGCGGAAATTGAGATAAGCAATGGCGCAGGCGGTCGAAATGGTTGCCAGATTAACCTCATCAGGACGCAACGTGCCGTCACTGGCATACCCTTCCAGCGCATCAAGCCCGCGCGCGATTTTTTCGCGCTGGCGCAGCAGTTCGCTTTCCGACTGCTGGGCCGCCGGGCGCGTTTTCTCCCGTACCAGCGTTTGCGCAGCCTCCATCACGCCATCGGCCAGCGCTTCAATTTGACGCAATTTCAGCGCAGCCTTCGGTGCCGCAGGCAGCATATCCGGCGCGATGCCGAGCAGCTCCAGATATTGCGCAATAATGGGCGAGTCGTACCAGCAGTCACCGTCGTCGGTGACCAGGGCGGGGACTTTTCCCAGCGGATTATACTGCGCCACGCCGTTGGTCTCGTGATAAGGGAATTCGTTGACGAACTCGAAGGGAATCGCTTTTTCCAGCAGTATGACGGAAATTTTGCGCACAAAGGGACTGGTGTAGCTGCCGATCAGTTTCATTGCCTGCTCCTTTCGCCAACAAAGTAGTAAGTATGGCGCAGGCGCAGGCAAATAGCAGAGAGAGAAATCACCTCATGCCGGACTGACCCCGCTAATGGTCCAGATAGAGATAGTGCATCCAGCTGGTCATCCGCAGCAGCACCTTGCGCATCACCGAAACGTGGGTGAAATGATCGGAGTAGACCGCCACCTGGGCGTAAATGCCGTCAGGCAGGGCGTCTACGGCGGCGTCGGGCTCCAGCTCAATGGTCGCCAGCACGCCGTCGGTGCCCGGCGTCACCGTCAACGCCTGCAGCGTGCCCTGCGCCTGGTATGTTCCCCCCGGTACGACTGGCAGGATGCTCACCAGCTTGCCGCGAAAGACCTGTCCCGGCAGGGCGTTGAACACCGCTTCAGCATCGTCGCCCTTCTCCAGCCTGAGCAGCGAATTTTGCCGGAACTGCGCCACAATCAGCCGTTTTTGCTGGGGGATAAAGACCATCACCGGACGCAGCGGCAGCGAGGCGGCATAGGTCCCAGGACGAATTAACACCTGGGTGATATAGCCATCGCTGGGCGCGCGCACGGTCGTCTGATCGAGGTTATATTTCGCCTCCGCCAGCTGCGCGCGCAGGCTTACCACCTGCGACTGTTCGCCGTTTATCATGCTGTCGAGCTGGCTCTGAATTTGCGCCTGCTCCGCCACCGATCCTTTCACCATCGCATCCTGGGCGAGGTAGTTTTGCCGGGCATTATCGATATCGCTTTCCGAAAACGGATTGACCCGCGCCTGGCTTCCTTTCAGGTAGCGCTGATAATCCTTATACAGACGGTCGCGCTCCGCCGAAACGCGCGTGGTGTTGGCCTGAGCCTCAGAAAGCTGGGCTTTAAGGGTATTGATACTGTGCAGCGCGGTAACAAGGTCGGCCTGTAGCCTGTCCACCCGCGCCTGATAACGCACCGGATCGATGGTAAACAGCACCTCGCCCTTTTTAACCCGTTGATTTGCTTTATCCGTGACGCTGCTGACCACCCCGGTAACCTGCGGCGTAATAGGAATAGAAATAACCGCTTTTTGCGCGGTAAAGGTATACGGATGGTTGTAGTTCATTAATAAGATAAGCGCGCTAACAATAAATACGCCGCCCAGCGCCGCGGTGGGAACCGTCCATTTATTTACCGGGATCTTAAATATTTTAAATATCGACCAGGCAATCGCCACATAGGTCAAAATAATCAGCAGATCCATGAGTTATTTCTCCACCGAAGGAGGTTGAGCTGACGGTCTGAGACCGGTTATTTGCTGCTCGAGCGCGATAACCCGCTGGCGCAGTTCGCTGATGTCGTCCCCCTCTTCCGCCGCCTCAGACGGCGTCTCGTCCCGCCGATGCTGCATGCCCCAGCCGCGTTCTGGCCGGTAAAGCGTGGCCCAGATCCATAAAAACGGCCAGATGACGTGCAGCGTAAAAAGGCTCACCCAGCCCGCGACGTGAATCGCATCGGCATGCGGGTGATTACGTT
>NZ_ALNJ01000093.1:0-111450 GCF_000293135.1 Klebsiella sp. OBRC7
GTAGATACTGTGAACGCCTGCAACTCTTTTAACTACTGTCACCTTTTCCGGCTCCCGGATGACAGGCACAACAACGACAGCGCCATCCGGTGCTGTCGTTTAATCCGGCACTCTTTCTTACGCTATCAACAACCATGCTGTGACGCATCGAACGCCTTTCCTGACTTCAGTACACCGTACGCCACCTGCGCCAGCTTTCGCATCATCGCCCCTATGATGACTTTTGCCCGCTTTCCGCTCTCTTCCAGCCTTTTCCTGAACGCTTTTCCCCACGCCGTATGGTACAGCGCCGATAATGCCGGCATGTATAACGCCTTGCGCAGTTGAACCGGCCCCGCTTTGCTCATCCGGCTCGCCCGCATCACGCTGCTGCCCGACTCATGCTGCACCGGCGTCAGTCCCGCATACGCCGCGAACTGCCGCGCTGTACCGAACTTCAGCTTCAGGCCCGTATACGCCAGCAGAACCGCCGCTGTTTTCTCCCCGATGCCCGGGATACTGTTCAGCAGCTTCCGCCGTCGTTTCATATCCGGGTCGTTATCCGTCAGGTCTTTTATCTGTTTTTCGATACGCGTCAGCTCCGCGCTCAGACATCCCAGCAGGATATCAATGCTGGCCAGTTGAACCTCCGGCGCGGTTTCCCGCCGGTTTTTCTCCTGCGTCTGCATCTCTGTCAGCGCCTGATGCCTTAACACCAGGGCTTTCAGTGCCCGCTCTGTCGGATGAGGGGCCTCCCAGGCTGACGGGCGTTTTTCCCGGCAGAAGTGAGCCAGCATACGGGCGTCCACTTTGTCAGTTTTACTGCGCAACCCCTCACTCTGTGCGAAAGCTTTACTGAGGGCGGGGTTGATGATGGACACGGTATACCCGGCATCACTCAGATGCGCGGCCGCGTCTTCCATGTAGGTGCTGGTGGACTCCATGCAGACATGGGCACGGTTCACGTCATGGCCGCGAAGCCAGCGGACCAGCGCTTCGTGTCCGGAGAGGGTATTATCAAATTTTTTACAACGATGCCGGCCATCAGGGCGAAGAATGTCGACATCCAGTTTAGCTTTGGCGACATCAATACCGATGAAGTGGAGTTCATTTTCCATAGTGAAACCAACCTTGCAAATACGGGTTACCGGTGAAAGCCGGTCCATGATACTGTCCGGTTTATCACATGAGAAAGAACGGCGGTCCGGTGCAAAGGATCTACGGAACAGGCGCGAAAGCCTAAGCCCGGACACGGCATCCGGACCGCCATCAGAGAGAACTGGCCGGTTCTTTCTGATGGAGTAATCATACAAGCCCGGACAGATGCGCAGCATCGCCTCCGGGATCGATCTCTTACGCCAACAGTTTCTCCACCAGCGCCGTCCACAGCGCCACGCCGTGCGGGATCAGCGCATCGTTAAAATCATATCCGGCGTTATGCAGCGGCTTTGACGCCGTCTCGCCATCGGTGCCAATCCAGAAATAGGCGCCCGGGCAGGCCTCCAGCATGCAGGCAAAATCTTCCGAGGCCATGGAGGGATTGCCGTTCCAGCTCACCGCCGATTCCCCCAGCAGCGCGATCGCCACCTCGCGAACCTTTTGCGCTTCAGCCGGGTGGTTGGTGGTGACGGGATAACCGGGATACCAGGCGATTTTGCCTTCCACGTCTGATACCTGCGGCTGGGCGGCGACATAGCTTTCAATCAGCCCCCTGACCCGCTCACGCACCTGGTTATTCAGACAGCGGAAGGTTCCGCGCAGCACCACTTTATCCGGCAGCACGTTGATCGCCTCCCCGCCTGAAATCTGGGTAATGCTTACCACCGTGGATTCCTGCGGCGACAGGCGGCGCGACGGAATGGTTTGCAGCGCCATAATCAGCTGCGCCGCGGCGACAATCGGGTCCGCCCCGCGCTCCGGCATCGCCGCATGACAGCTCTTGCCGGTCAGGGTGATTTCAAACGCATCGAGAGAGGCCATCATCGCCCCGCTGCCGATCGCCACCTGGCCCAGCGGCATACCCGGCCAGTTGTGCAGCGCGTAAATGGCATCCATCGGGAAGCGCGCAAACAGCCCCTCTTCCACCATCTTACGCGCGCCGCCCAGGTTCTCCTCAGCGGGCTGGAAAACAAAGTGAACGGTACCGCGAAAGCGGCGGGTTTGCGCCAGATGCGCCGCTGCCGCCAGCAGCATCGCGCTATGGCCGTCGTGGCCGCAGGCGTGCATCACGCCCGGATTGCGCGATTTATAGTCGACATCGCTCTGCTCGGCGATCGGCAGCGCATCCATATCGGCCCGCAGGCCAATTACCGGACCCGGGCCGTTCTCCAGCGTCGCGACCACGCCGGTACCCGCCAGCCCGCGATGCACCTGAAGGCCAAATGAAGCGAGCAGTTCAGCGACCCGGCGGGAGGTTTCCTGTTCCTGATACCCCAGCTCAGGGCAAGCATGAAAATCACGTCGCCAGCGCATGGCCTCGGCGATCAGTGAAGAGGATACTGCCATGTCATACTCCTTTCCTGCACAGCATCAGCGCTGAACGAGTGTGTTATTCAATAAAATGGGGCTACAGGTAGTCCGCCAGCCTATTGGTTATATCCTTTCGCCTGCTCGCTGACAACTGCCGCCAAACCCTGCATCAACGCGCCTTTGCGCGGCATCCCGCCTGCACTGCATTTTTTTGTAGTCATATCAACGGTGACATAAGGCGTGCGATTAATTATTATGCAGCTATACTGGCGTTTTGCCGAATAATTCACTCTACAGACCTCCTTAACCGGAAATAAAATGTTCAACCCAGAGCAGAATCGTCTTGCCCCCACGCTGGCGATGATCATGGCGGCTTCATTAGTGGGATTTATCACCGGATACACGGTACCCTTAATCAGTCTGGAGCTGGCGCAGCAGCAGATTGATACCGTTTACGTCGGCCTGCTGGCCGCGCTACCGCCAGCGGGGATGATGATCTCCTCCTTCCTCTCGCCCGCGCTGTGCCGGCGCTTTGAGATGGGGCTTCTGCTCTCCGTCAGCCTGGTGGCGCTGGCGGCGGCAACCATCGCCTCCTGCCTGTCGTTTGATATGGTTCATCTCCTGCTGCCGCGGCTGGTTACCGGCCTGGCGTCGGGGGTGATTATCGTCATTGGCGAAAGCTGGATCACCGGCGGCGCGGCGGGGAAAAACCGGGCAACCCTGACCGGCATTTATGCCTCCGCCTTTACCGGCTGTCAGCTGGCGGGACCGCTGCTGATCTCCGCCGGAGAAGCGTATCAATCATGGACTTTGCTGCTCGTCGGGCTGGTGACCCTCGCCTGCCTGCTGATGCTCCGCCATTTGCCCTCCGGCAGCCGCGAACGGCTGGCGGAACGCGCCAGCTGGCGCAGCCTCGGCGCCTTTTTGCCGGTACTGGCTTCCGGCGTATTCTGCTTCGCCTTTTTCGATGCCAGCATACTGGCGCTGCTGCCGCTTTACGGTATGGATAAAGGGCTGAGTGAAGTGACGGCGGTACTGCTGGTCACGGTGGTATTAACCGGCGATGCGCTATTCCAGGCGCCGCTGGGCTGGATTGCCGACCGCTTCGGTATCCGCCGCGTACATCTGACCTGCGCGGTGGTCTTCTGCCTCGCCCTGCTGGCCTTACCATTCCTGCTGGCGTCGCATATCCACCTGATTGTCGGCTGCCTGCTTCTCGGCGCCGCGGCGGGGGCGCTCTATACCCTGTCGCTGGTCCGCGCCGGGAAGACCTTCTCCGGGCAGAAGCTGATTATGATCAACGCCCTGCTGGGATTCTTTTGGTCCGCGGGGAGCGTGGCCGGGCCGGTGGTCAGCGGATTGCTGATCAGCGTCGCGGGGTATGATGGTCTGCTGATGACGCTGTTTGTCAGCGGCGCGCTGTTCCTGCTGATTCAGTGCCTGGGTAAAAGCGAAAAAGCGCTGCTGGCGGACGAACGCGAGCGCGAAGAAGAGATGGATGATATTAGCGAGGCGGCGCGGTAACGCTTAAGGGCAGTCACGGTTCGGCAGAACGAAAGCGCCCTCATCGTCCGCGCAAGGTCTTCTCCCCGGCAGCGCAGTCGCGCGCCGGGGTCGTTATTAATTACAGCACTTTACTTAAAAACGCGGCGGTGCGCGGGTTAGTCGGCGCGCTAAAGATCTGCGCCGGTTTCCCCTCTTCCTGAATGATGCCCTGGTCGATAAAGATAACCCGGTCGGCCACTTCGCGGGCAAAGCCCATCTCGTGGGTTACGATTACCATGGTCATCCCTTCGCTGGCGAGGTTTTTCATCACCTCCAGCACGTCGCCCACCAGCTCAGGATCGAGCGCCGAAGTGGGCTCATCAAACAGCATAATCGATGGCTTCATCGCCAGCGCGCGCGCGATGGCCACCCGCTGCTGCTGGCCGCCGGAAAGGCTGGAGGGCCAGGCGTCGCGCTTGTCGCTCAGCCCGACCTTCGCCAGTAGCTCTTCCGCCAGACGCACCGCCTCCGCGCGCGCCGTGCCACGCAGGCTCATCGGGGCCATAATCAGGTTTTCCAGCACCGTTTTGTGCGGGAACAGATTGAAGCGCTGAAAGACCATGCCGACGCTTTCCCGCATCTTATTCAGATCGGTGGCGCGATCGTGGGCAGCAAAGCCGTTCACCTCAACCTCGCCTTCGCTGACGGTTTCCAGCGCGTTCATGCAGCGCAGAAAGGTGCTTTTCCCGGAACCGGACGGGCCGATAATACACACGACTTCCTGCGGCTTAATATCGCAGCTGATGCCGCGCAGAACGTGGCTGTCGCCGAAGCGCTTGTGTAAATTACGAATGTGAATCACTTTTGCCAAACCTCTTTTCCAGACGGTTAACCAGCTGCGCCAGCAGGAAAGTAATAACCCAGTAAACCAGGGAGATGGTCAGGTAGGGTTCCCAGTAGGTGGCGTAGGCGCCGGAAACGGTGCGCGCGGCGTAGGCCAGATCCGCCAGACCGATGGCCGACGCCAGCGAGGAGTCCTTAACGATGGCGATAGCGTTATTGCCCAGCGGCGGCAGAATGCGGCGAAACGCCTGCGGCAGAATCACCTGACGCATGGTTTTCCACCACGGCATACCCAGCGCGCGGGAAGCTTCCATCTGCCCCTTATCGATCGACTGGATCCCGGCGCGGAAGATCTCCGACACGTAGGCCCCGGCATTCAGCGTAATCGCCACGATACAGGAGAGAAACGCGCCGTAGTTTGAGCGCAGCTCGCGAGCGAAATCAGCGCTCATCATGCCGCTGGTCACCAGCAAACCGTCGCGGGGGTTGATAAACAGCGGCACCAGCGCGAAGTGCACCACCATAATTTGCACGAACAGCGGCGTGCCGCGAAACGCGCTGACGTAAAAGCGAACCGGAAACTGCACCAGGTAACGCAGAACGTATTTCCATACCCCATGCTCGGCTTTCGCCATGCGTCCCAGCCCGAGGGTCAGCCCCCACAGGGTGCCGAGGATCACGCAGATAATGGTACATTTAATGGTCATCAGGGCACCGTCCATAAACAGCGGACCGTACTCCTCAATGATCTCCCAACGGAATCCCGTCATAGCCCTTCCCTAAAAAATACGGCTATCGCCAGAGTCGATAGCCGTGATGAAAATAAAAATGCGAATTATTGCGCTGGCAGCGTCGGGACGTTCTCGTCGAACCAGGTTTTATAGATTTTGGCGTAGGTGCCGTCAGCGATGATTTTCTGTAAACCGGCGTTGATCTTCGCCTGCAGCTCGCTGTTGCCTTTCGCCACCGCGATGCCGAAATACTGGCGCTCAAATTTGGCATCCGGCACCAGCTTGAACTGCTTCTCCGGGTGCTGCTTGATGTAGTATTTCACTACGCCGACGTCGCCAACCGCCGCGCTCACGCCGTCTTCAAACAGCTCCTGCAGCATCAGCGGAGTATTATCAAAACGCTTGATCGCGGTACTGTTCTTGCCCAGCACGTCGGAAACCACGATATCGCCGGTGCTGGAGTTCACCACGCCGACTTTCTCGTTTTTCAGCGCCTCAAGGGAGGAGACCTTTGAATCCGCCGGCACGACGATGGACTGTTCGGCCGGGAAATAAGGGGCGGAGAAATCCACCATCTGCTTACGCTTATCGGTGATGGTGATCCCGGAGATAATAATGTCGCGGTCGCCGGTGTTGAGGGTGGCGAAGATCCCTTCCCACGGCGTATTGACCAGTTTGATATCAAAGCCTTCCGCTTTGGCGATCGCTTTGATGATATCGATATCAAAACCTTCCAGCTGTTTCTGGCTGTTCTCGAACTCAAACGGGCGATAGGTTCCGCCAGATCCCACCACGTAAGTTTGCTGAGCCGCGTGGGCGGTGCCGATCATCGCCGCCACCAGGCAGCATGCTTTCATCCACTTCTTAACCATAACAACTCCGTTTTATGCATTAATTTTGCATAAAAATACACACTGTCAGCATGGCATGCAACCGGAAACCTTCCCGACGGTAAATTATCTGCCGTTTAGCTTCGTTTACCGCCGGATTTCCCGATGGCCCGATGCAATTCATTGATCCGCTTCATCGATTTCACCGTTTTTTGCGGCGCGGTGGAGGCGACCGACAGCACGATCATCTCCAGGCAAACCAGCACCGTCCCGTGCAGCGGCACCCGCCCATTATCGCCGCCGCGCGGCACCTCAATCACCACCTGCGCCTCCTGGCTAAAGCGGGAGTCCAGCGCCTGGGTGAGTAAAATCGTCGGGATCCCCAGACGGCGGGCCTCGCGCAGGGTCGTCATCCCCTCCCGGTGCGGCGACTTCTGCCCCATCATAATCAGCACGTCGCCGCGCTGCAGGCCGATCAGCTGCTCGGCGAGGCTAAACCCGGTGCGGTTCATCACGTACGAAGGCAGGCCGATGCGGCTCAGCAGCCTGGCGGTATACTCCGCCAGAATGCCCGAGGCGCCGATCCCAAAAATCCCCACCTGGCGCGCGTCGGTCAGCAGCGCCACCGCCTGGGCCACCGCGGCGCGGTTGTCGGGGCGCGCAAGCACTTCGCAGGCCCGCTGATGCCCTTCCAGCACGAAATCGATGCTCGAATTAACGTCGCTGGATAAGGCGCTCACCGTGGAGATCATTTTTTCCGACGAGGTCGCCGACGGGCCGAACCAGCGCTCCATGGTCTGCTTCAGCTCCCGCAGTCCGGCAAAGCCGAGCGCCTGGATGGCGCGCACCACCGTGGCGTCCGAGGTGTTGGTCGCGCTCGCGATTTCCATGGCCGTGCGCTCCAGCACCGCTTCCCGGTTTTCGTTGATATAGCTCACCACCGCCAGCAGACGCGGAGACAGCTGATGCGCGCGGGCGCGAAAACGTTCGCCGAACAGGTCAACCCGCCCCTTCTCTCTTTTGACCACCGTTTTCATTTCAGCCCCTCGGGCAAAGGACGACCGGCAATGTGCGACTGTACCTGGGCGACCATCAGCGACAGCGCGGCGTAGGAGTTAGAGATAACCTCCTCGCGCGGCAGCAGTATATAGCGCCCGGTACGGCAGGCGCGCATAAAGTCGCACCAGCCCGGCATCACGCCCTCCATCGCCCGCAGCTCATCCTGCGGCCTGCCGCCGGTATCGGAGCGCCAGGTGGCAAACACAAAATCGGCATCCAACTCCGGTAGCTGCTCGGCGCTGACGTCAATACGCTGGCCATCGGGGATGTTGTCAATCAGCGGCGGGAAGCGGAATCCGGCATCGCGCAGCACGCGTCCCAGCGCATGATAGGCGTGATGCACTGTCACCTTGCCGTTGTTGGCCTGAATCACCGAGACTACGATGTTTTGCGTATCCACCATTGCCTTTAGCTGGGCTATCTGCGCCTGATAGCGGCGTTCGAGGATTAAGAGCCGCGGCTGGGTGCCGGTGAGCTGCGCCAGCTTGCGGTAGATGCGCGGCGCGCTGCCCTGCAGGTGGTCGATGCTGACCGTTGGCGCAATCTTCTCCAGCTGCTCCACCGAAACGTGGCGGCTGGGCTCGGTAATAATCAGGTCCGGTTTCGCGGCGGCCACCGCTTCGAGATCGATATCCGCCGTGCCGATAAACCGAATTGCGCTGTTATCGAAATCAACCCCGGTCAGCTGTGCGCTGGCGCGTAAAAAGTGGCTGCCGTCCGGACGCGTCCTCCCGTGGCTGGCCACCGGCGGGACGCCAAGCTCGATCAGCGGGATGGTGATATCCAGATCGTGCATCGACACAATGCGCTGCGGGTGCAGCGGAACGGTCACCGTACGACCCAAATCATCGGTGAAGGTTTGCGTATCGGCGGCCGAGGCGACGCCCGCCAGCAGCACCAGCAGAGAAACGAACCAACGCATAGCGATCCTTATTGATTTACAGGGCGTCACGACGACGCCAGAGCAGAACGATAAAAAACGGACAGCCGACCAGCGCGATGACGATCCCAGCGGGGATCTGCAGCGGCGCGAACGCCAGTCGGCCAATGGTATCGGTGGCTAACACCAGCAGCGCGCCAATTAACGCGCTGCCGCAGAGCAGCGCCACCTGGCCGCCGCGCAGCAGAAACCGCGCCATATGCGGCGCCATCAGGCCAACGAAGCCGAGGCTTCCGACGCAGGAAACGCTGGCGGAGGTCAGCAGCACCGGCGCGAAAAAGCGCAGCAGGGTTAGCTGCTGCAGGCGTACGCCGAGACCGATAGCCGTGCGGTCGCCGAGCAGCGCCGCATCGGCGGCCCTGGCGGTCAAAAAAAGGATCAGCGCCCCGGGCAGCGCCCAGCAGAAGGCGACGGCCAACAGCGGCCAGGTCGCCGCGTGCAGGCTGCCCGCCAGCCAGATCATCGCCGTTTGAACATCGCGCACGTCGGCGGTGGTCATAAAAATGCCCACCGCCGCCGCCAGCGTCCACGACACGCCGATGCCGATGAGAATAAAGCGCGGGCGCGAACAGTCGCGGGCCAGCGCCAGAACCAGCAGCGCCACCAGCACGCCGCCGAGCATTCCCGCCAGCGGCCGCCAGACCAGGCCCACCGCCGGGAAGAACAGCACCAGCGCCAGAACGACAATACTGGCCCCCTCCTTCACCCCGATAAGCCCGGGATCCGCCAGGCCGTTGCGGGTAATGCTCTGCATCGCCGCGCCGGCCAGACCGAGCATCGCCCCGCACAGCAGCGCCATAAACAGCCGCGGCAGGCGGATATCAAAGAGGATAAATCGCTGCTGTTCGTCCACGATGTCCGCCCCCCGCAGCGCACGGAACAGGGTACCGGAGGGCATCGGGAAGCTGCCGCGGGTCAGGCCAAACAGCGCCAGCAGCACGATGACGAGCAGCGCGACAGCGGCGATTTTTACCGCCGCAGGGCGCAGCAGAATGTGCCAGCGGCCGCAGGTCAGCGGCCGAAAGCCGGCGCGACGGACGGCGCTTTTCATTTAAAAAACCTCGCGGCGATAAAAATAAATACCGGCGCCCCCACCAGCGCGGTCATCGCGCCGGTTGCCAGCTCCTGGGGCGCAACCAGGGTACGAGCGGCGATATCCGCCAGCAGCAGCACCAGAGCGCCAACCGGAGCGGCCAGCGGCAGCGCCAGGCGAATATCTTCGCTAATCAGCCGGCGCACCGCGTGGGGGACCACCAGCCCGACAAAGCCGATCGGCCCGGCCACCGCCACCGCCGAGCCGCACAATAGCGCAATGGCGGTCAGCCCCAGCAGGCGGGTCTGAACAATCTTTACCCCCAGCCCCAGCGCGACCTTATCGCCCAGCGCCAGCACGTTAAGACGCGGCGCGATGACCAGCGCGATCGTCACTCCCGCCAGCGCCGGGAGCAGCGCAGCGCGCAGCGTTTGCCAGTTCAGCCCGGCAAGATCGCCCGCCAGCCAGGTGCGCATCGCCAGCAGCGTTTGTTCATCGAGGATCAGAATCGCCGCGGTGACCGCCGAGGCAAAGGCCGACAGCGCCACCCCGCACAGGGTAATGCGCAGCGGCGTGACGCCGCCCCGCCCGGACGACGACAGCAGCATCACGCCGCCAAACAGCAGCGCCGCGCCGCAGGCGGCGGTGAGCGGTCTGGCTAACGCCACGCCGCCGAGGCTGACTCCCAGCGCCGATGTCGCCACTACCGCCAGCGAAGCGCCGGCGTTAAGGCCGAGAATATGCGGCTCGCCCAGCGGGTTGCGGATCACGGTTTGCAGCAGCAGCCCCGCCACGCCGAGCGCCCCGCCGGTGAGCAGCGCCGCCGCGAGACGTACCAGGCGTAAATCGACAATAATTCGGTGGTCAAAATTGCGCGGATCGTAATGGAGCAGCGCCTGCAGCACCGTTGGCGGCGCAATCCAGCGCGCGCCGAGCCCGAGATGCACCAGCGAGCCGCCCAGCAGCAGCAGGCTCAGCAGTACCAGCGCCAGCCGGGGGCGGGATTGTCGGCGCGGCAGCAGCAGCGCGGAGGCGCTCATAACGCTTTCTCCTCACGGGCGCGGAACGGCATAAAAAAGGGCTTACCGGTCTGCGGGTTGAGCGACATCTGCACGTCCACGTCAAAGACGGTTTTGATCAGCTCCGGCGTACAGATTTCCTGTTCATTAATCACCCCGGCGATCTGCCCTTTTTTAAGAAACACCAGCAGGTCGGCGTAGTTCACCGCGAAGTTCAGATCGTGCAGGACGGTGACCACCGTGCGGCCGTGATCGCGGGTTAAGGTTTGCAGCAGTTCAAGGATGTCGACCTGATAGCGCAGATCGAGCCAGGTGGTGGGCTCATCCAGCAGAATCGTCGCCGTTTGCTGGGCGAGAGCCATCGCGATCCAGCAGCGCTGACGCTGGCCGCCGGAGAGGCTATCAACCGCCAGGTGGGCAAACTCTGCGGTACCGGTGAGCCGCAGCGCCTCTTCTACCGCCCGTTCATCGGCCTCGGACCATTGTCGCATCAGCCCCTGCCAGGGGTAGCGCCCGCGCGAAACCAGTTCAAAGACCGTCAGCCCTTCCGGGGTCAGCGGCGATTGCGGCAGAATCCCCAGCCGCCGGGACACCTCCCGGGTCGGCATCTGGTGAATCACCTCGCCGTCCAGGCGTACGCAGCCCCCCAGCGGCTTGAGCATCCGGGCGATAGTCGACAGCAGCGTCGATTTCCCCGAGCCGTTGGCGCCGGCCAGTACCGTCATTTTCCCGTGGGGGATGGTCAGATGAATATTGTCGACAATTAGCGTCTGGCCATATCCGGCCGACAGGGAATCAAGGACGATCCCCTGCTCTGCAGGCAACACCCGCTGTGGCATAACTCGCTCCCGCGCCGCAACGGCGTGGCGCCTGGCCCGCTCGTTCCGCACTCAAACAAAAATAAATCTCATTCTCTTTTGATCATGCGGTGGATGAATGTAGTAGTCAATACCCTATGATGGCGCCGGCCGCGCGGGTTTACTACTAAAACCTGCACAACATAAAACGCCTTTAATAATCAATTAAAACAATAAGATATGTAATTTTCACCCAGCCCATTCCTCTCTAATTGATTGATTATTTGTTTCGTCAGTTTTTTATCTTACATAACATTTACTACTACATGCCTTCATGATTGAATGATTCTCAATTACATATCTGGCGCGCGTTGCGGCGTAAAAAACAGCCAGGTTTATTTTTCAGGGCAATGATTTTATTGGCTTTACCTCTCCGCAAAGGCGAGGTTCGTTCACGAGACACAAAAATGATTCCACTCAATGTCCCTTATTCGGCATTAAAAGGGCGTGCGCTTTTTTCACTGATTTTTTTCACCTCACCGGGATTATTGGCAGCGGTTAATAGCGCCGATAAAACAAAGAAAACCGCTGACGAGACCATAACGGTCGTGGCCGACGGCACTCGGCAACGCGCCACCCAGGGATATCAGCCGGTCAATACCTCGACCGCCACGCTGACGACTATGCCGATGCTGGATATTCCGCAGGTGGTCAATACCGTCAGCGAGCAGGTGCTCGAGGATCAGCATGCGACGAACCTCGACGAAGCGCTGTATAACGTCGCCAACGTGGTACAAACCAATACCCTCGGCGGGACCCAGGACGCCTTCACCCGCCGCGGCTTCGGCGCTAACCGCGATGGTTCAATCATGACCAACGGCCTGCGCACCGTGCTGCCGCGCAGCTTCACCGCCGCCACCGAGCGCGTCGAAGTGCTCAAAGGCCCGGCCTCAACGCTGTACGGTATTCTCGACCCCGGCGGATTAATCAACGTGGTGACCAAACGCCCGGAGCGCAGCTTCGGCGGCTCCGTCTCCGCCACCTCCACCAGCTTTGGCGGCGGTACCGGCCAGTTTGACGTCACCGGCCCCATCGACGGGACGCCGCTGGCATATCGGGTAATTGGCGAATATCAGCATGAAGATTACTGGCGTAATTTCGGCAAACAGAAGAGCAGCTTTATTAACCCCTCCCTGACCTGGTTCGGCGAGCGGGCGACGGTGAACGTCTCATATTCGCACCGTGACTACAGTGCCCCATTCGATCGCGGCACCATCTTCGATCTGAACACCGGCCATGCGGTGAACGTCGATCGCAAAACGCGTTTTGATGAACCGTTTAATATTACCGACGGTTATTCCGATCTCGCGCAGCTGAATGCCGAATACCGTCTCAGCGACGCCTGGACCGCCCGCTTCGACTACAGCTACAGCCAGGATCATTACAACGACGATCAGGCCCGGGTAATGGCCTACGACTCGGCGACCGGCAACCTGACCCGCCGCGTCGATGCCACCCACGGCTCCACCCAGAAAATGCACACTACGCGGGCGGATTTACAGGGTAACGTGGTCATTGGCGGTTTCTACAACGAGATCCTCACCGGCCTGGCCTATGAGAATTACGATTTGCTGCGCACCGATATGATCCGCTGTAAGAACGTCAAGGGTTTCAATATCTATAATCCGGTCTACGGTACTGTTGGCAAATGCTCCAGCGTTTCGGCATCCGACAGCGACCAGCGTATTCAGCAGGAGAGCTACGCGGGCTACCTCCAGGACGCGCTCTATCTTACCGATAAGTGGATTGCCGTCGCCGGGGTGCGCTATCAGTATTACACCCAGTACGCCGGCAAGGGCCGCCCGTTTAACGTCAATACCGACAGCAGCGACCAGAAATGGACGCCGAAAGCGGGCCTGGTGTATAAGCTGACGCCGTCCGTCTCCCTGTTCGGTAACGTGGCGCAGTCGTTTATGCCGCAGTCCTCCATCGCCAGCTATATTGGCAATCTGCCGCCGGAAGAGTCCACGGCGTACGAGCTGGGCGCGAAGTTCGATCTGTTCAACGGCGTCACCGCCAATATCGCGCTGTTTGATATTGATAAGCGCAACGTCCTCTACACGGAATCCGTGGGCGATGAGACGGTGGCAAAAACCGCCGGTAAAGTGCGCTCCCGCGGCGTCGAAGTGGACGTGGCCGGGTCGCTGACCGATAACCTCAGCGTTATCGCCAGCTATGGCTATACCGATGCGAAGGTCACCGACGATCCGGATTACAAAGGCAAACCGCTGCCGAACGTGCCGAAACACAACGGTTCGCTGTTCCTGAGCTACGACATTCACAATGTCTACGACAGCAATACGCTGACGGTGGGGGGCGGCGGTCGCGCGGTGAGCAAACGTTCCGGCACCAACGGCGCGGATTATTATCTGCAGGGCTATGCGGTGGCGGATGTGTTTGCGGCCTATAAGATGAAGCTGCAATATCCGGTGACGCTACAGGTTAACGTGAAAAATCTGTTTGATAAGACCTACTACACCTCCTCCATCGGCACCAACAACCTCGGTAACCAGATCGGCGACCCGCGGGAAGTGCAGTTTACGGTGAAGATGGATTTTTAAGCCTTATCCCAGTCCCGGATCGCGGCGCCTTACCCGGGCTAGCACACTGTAGCCCGGGCAAGGCGCGGTCCTACCGCGCCAACCCCGGGAATCCCCGCCAAACGGTCAGAATCAGCACGCTCCGGATAACGCCTTCTCTTACCAGTCCTCACCCTGGCCAAGAATGCGCAAAATATCCTGCCGATGCTGTAGCAGTAGCGGATTGTCGCGATGGCGGGGATACGCCAGCGGAAGCGCAAACTCGGCGATAATCCGCCCCGGTCGCGGCGACATGATTAACACCCGATCGCATAACAGCAGCGCCTCTTCAATATCGTGGGTGACCAGCAGGCTGGTATAGCCCTGCTGCTGCCACAGAGCGATCAGCTCCCGCTGCATGCTGATGCGGGTAAGGGAATCGAGCTTGCCCAGCGGCTCGTCGAGCAGCAGCAGACGCGGCTCATTCAGCAGCGCCCGGGCCAGCGCCGCACGCTGCGCCATCCCGCCGGAAAGCTGGCGCGGCCACGCTTCGCTAAACGCCTGCAGCCCCATTCGCGAAATCAGCGCATCGGCCTTTGGCTCAAGCCCCTTTTTCCCCTGCGCCTGCGGTCCCAGCAGCACGTTTTGCCGTACCGTCAGCCACGGATAAAGAGTCGGATCCTGAAACACCAGTATCCGTTCGGGCCCCGGTCCGCCCATCGCCGCCTCATCAATCTGAATTTGCCCGGCCTGCTGCGGCTCCAGTCCCGCCAGCAGCCGCAGCAGAGTGGATTTACCGCAGCCCGAAGGACCGAGCAGCGCGACGCTCTCTCCGGGCCGCAGCTGCAGGCTGATATTCTCCAGCACCGGCACCGTCTGTTTGCCAAGGCTAAAAGCGTGATGCAGATGGCTTATCGACACCGCCGCGCCGGTCGATGCCGCCTGAGAAGTGACGTTCGCGGTTACCATTGCATCCCTCCCCGCTGCCAGCTCAGCAGCCGGTCGCGGACCATAAACAGCCCGCTAATCAGGCCGGAGCAGAGTAGCGCCATCACCAGCAGCGCCGCGTACATATTGGGATAGGCCGCCCAGCCCTGCGCCCACTGGAGATAAAAACCGATACCGGATTTCACGCCGACCATTTCGGCGACGATTAGCACCGAAAACGATGCGCCCAGCCCCATAAACAGGCCGACAAAGACGTTCGGCAGCGCGGCGGGGATCGCCACGCGCAGGATCAGAAAGCGCTGGCTGGCGCCCAGGGTTCGCGCCACGTCATACCACGCCTTATCGATACCGATAACCCCGGACCAGGTCAGCACGGTCACCGGGAACCAGGTGCTGAGCGCGATCAGAAACACGCTGGCGCCGAAGCTGGAGGGGAAGATAAACAGGCACAGCGGCAGCAGCGCGGTGGACGGCACCGGCCCCAGCAGACGCAACACCGGATGCACCCAGTAGCCGATCCGCTGGGACCAGCCGATCGCCAGCCCGCTGATAAAACCGCAGCTGGTGCCCAGCAGCACCCCGAGCCCGAGCAGCCCCAGCGAATGCAGAAGGCTATCGAGCAGGCGCGGCCAGTCATCGTGCAGCACCTCAATCAGCGCCTGCGGCGGCGCGAAAAACGGCACCGGCAGAAACGCCGTCTTGGCCGTCAGTCCCTCCCACAGCGTAAAAAGCAGCGGCAGCAGCGCCAGCCACTTTCCGGCATGCTGCAGGCGAGTCCCCCGCTGCCGCCAGTAGCGGTAGCTCAGCGCCAGCAGCAACAGCCCGCCGCCAAGGGTGAGCTGCGCCAGCGCCCACCCTTCGCTAAACGGCCAGCGCCGCCCGGCATCGGGCCAGGCCAGGGTAAACAGGCCGCCCAGCAGCCATAGCGCGGCGGCAAGCCAGCCTTCTCTCCACAGCGGCCTGCCGCTTGCCGGGCGCGTCAGCACCCGTTCAGGCGAAAACGTTGACATAAATGCTCTCCGCAAACTGATGGGGATCGGTTCCCGGTTTAATGACCTGCACCCGCTGAAGATCCACGGCGTACTGGGTCAGCTCTTTGACAAACGCCTCGCCCACCGCATGATGGCCGTGCCCCTGGCCGTGGAGAATGCCGCTGACCTCCGCCTCATTGGTATTCAGCGCATGGGCGAGGAAGGATTGCGCCACGCTCTCCGGGTGCGCCGCGGCATAGCTGTGCGCCTCAAGAATCGCCTGGGTGAGCGCGGCGGCGGCCGGTTTATGATCGCGCGCCAGGCTACCGCTGACCCCCAGTACGCAGCAGCTCAGCCTGGCATAGTCGCCGGTCATATTGCTGGCGATAAGCTGATATTTACCGGTATCCAGCAGACGATAGCTAAAGGGTTCGCTGCCGCTGATGGCGGCAATTTCGCGTTTATCCAGCGCCACGCTGAGTAAATCTGCCGGATAGACTTTCCACTGCACATCGCTTATCGGATCGATGCCGTGGCGCTTAAGCAAGATGGCGAAGAAGTTTTTATCCGGCCCGGCCATATCGGTGACGCCGATGGTTTGCCCCTTCAGGCTCTCCAGGCCGCCGAACGGCGAGTTTTTCGCCGTCAGCAGGTTCAGGCAGCCGCCGTGGGTTCCGGCGGTGAGCTTCACGTCGAAGCCCTGCTCCAGCGCCTTCAGCCAGCGCAGCGCCATCCCGACGCCGGCGTCGGCCTTGCCGGTGGCAATCGCCTCCAGCAGCACGTCCGTCGAGTTGCCGAAGTTAACGAACTCCACGTCGAGATTGTATTTACTGAAGATCTTCTGCTGCTCCGCGACGGCAACCGGCGCCAGGCACACCGCGCTTTTGTTAATCGCCAGCTTGATTTTGTACGGCTGCGCCAGGCGCAGGGCCGGGTGTTCCTCACCGCTCGCCATGGCCGCCATATCGTGAGCCCAAAGGGGCAGAGAGGCCCCGGCCAGCGCAAGGCTGCCGGTCAAGCGTAAGAAACGACGGCGAGATGTCATCATGGCGACACCTCCGCATGGGCCTGCGCGGCAGGCACGCTAAAGCCGTTATCAAACGTCGGCGTCACGTCCAGCTTTGCGCGGATCAGCCCGTTGGCGAGGTAAAAGTCCGCCGTCGACTGCTGCTGAGCGACCGTCTTCGCGTCCAGACGCAGCCACTGCGACTGGCGATTGGCAAACTGCGCGCGGGCGATATCCGCCGGGAAACGAATAATTTCCCCCAGCGTTTTACCGTAGCTATCGAGATTGGCGTAGGCCCAGCGCTCGGCGCCGGCCAGGCGATTGAGGTAATCCTGCAGCGCCGCGCGCTTCTGCGGATCCTTAAGGGCATCATCGGTTGCCGCCAGGAAAGTGTTACCCGGCAGCAGCCCTTTGCCGCTGACCAGAATCTGCCCCTCGGCGGTCTTCACCAGCTGCGTGGTGTATGGCTCCCAGGTCGCCCAGGCGTCCACCGAACCGTTGAGCAGCGCCACTTTGGCGTCCACCGGACCGAGAAACACCCACTGCACCTCTTTCGGCGAAATTCCCGCCTGCTCCAGCGCTTTCAGCGCCACAAAGTGGCCAATCGACCCTTTACCGGTAGCGATGCGTTTGCCTTTTAAATCCGCGGCGCTTTTCAACGCGCTGCCGGGCGAGACCAGCACCGCGGTGCCGGCCGGGTTGCTTTTATCGACGGCGATGGCTTTAACCGGCGCGCCGTTAGCCAGCGCGAACAGCAGCGGCGCATCGCCGATAATCCCCGCATCCACCGCCCCGGCGTTAAGCGCTTCCGCCAGCGGCGCGGCGGCCGGAAACTCGGCCCATTTAATCTCGTAAGGGAGATCCTGCAGGGCGTTGGCGGCCTCCAGCTGCGAACGCATGCCGCCTTTTTGATCGGCAATTCGCAGGGTGATTCGCTCCTGAGCCGCCGCATAGCCGCTCAGGGCCAGCAGCATAACCACCCCGGCTAAACTGGTAACATTAAGACTGCGCATATGAATTATCCTTATTTTTGAAAAGCGTGTTTGCCGGCCGCCAGCCACGCGCTGTCGCTCTGCGGGGTATGTACCCGCCCGCACAGCACGTTGCGATAGTGGCGTTCCAGAGGATTTTGCCGACTCAGGCCATGGTTGCCGGTCATCTCCAGCGCCAGGTTCACCGCCTGAATGGCGTTGTCGGTAATCGTGACTTTCGCGAGATTCGCCTCAATGGCGGAAAAGCCCAGCTGCGCGGCCTTTTCCAGCAGAGTGCGATTGACCAGTAGCCAGCCGTCAATCTGGCCGACTTTTTCCTGCACCCGCGGCAGGCTGGAAAGCGGTTGCCCAAGGCTGCCCGGAATACGCGTACCCAGCCACGTTACCAGCCAGTCGCGGGCGGCCCGCGCGATGCTGTCGTAAATCGCCGCCAGCAGCGCCGTATGGCGGTTGGCAAACAGACGAAACTGGTCCGCATCCGGCGCGGGAGGCGCATCGGCAGGCCACACGTCCACCGCGTGCTCTGCGGCCACCCGGACGTTGTTCAGCACCACTTCGTGGCTGCCGGTTGCCCGCATTCCAGCGTGATCCCAGCTGTTCACCACGGTAACGCCCTCACTGTCGCGGGGCACCAGCCAGGTGCCGACCAGCGGCGGAGCGTCGTCGCTGCGGCCCCAGATGGCCAGCCAGCTCAGCCCCTCAATACCGGTGGTATAGATTTTATGGCCGTTAATCTGCCACCCTTCCGCGCGGCGGGTCGCCACGGTTTGCGGCAGGCCCCCTCGCGCCGGGGAGCCCAGTTCCGGCTCTACGCGCAGGCTGTTGATCAAGCCTCCCCGCTCGACGGCATCGTGAAAAACCCGCTGGCGCAGCGGCTCGGACCAGTTCTCGTTTTCCGCCAGCCGCAGATGGTGCAGGTACTGCATGCAGACGATCAGCGCCGTCGCCGGTTCGCCCCAGGCGATGGCGGCGATGGCCTGCTGAAGCCTGGGAAGTTCGGCACCTTCCCCGCCGTACTGCTGCGGCACGGCGAGGCTTAAAAAACCGCGCTGGCGCAGACGGTCAATATTGTCGCGGGGAAAGTCGCCGCTGGCGTCGAGACTGGCCGCCTGCTCCGCCATCAGCTGGCGAACCTCCCTCAACCGCCGCGCCCAGTCATCGCTTGTCTGACCGATCACGAGGCGCGCTCCGCCACGGCGCGCAGGGCGGCTTTTTCGCGGGCGATCGGCAGCAGCGCTTTACCGTACTCCTGAGCATCGTTGAGCGGGTCAAATCCGCGGATCAGGAAGTTGCGCACGCCGAGGTCGTAGTAATCGAGCAGCGCGTCGGCGACCTGTTCCGGGGTGCCCACCAGCGCGGTGGAATTGTGGCCGCCGCCTACCAGCTGCGCGATCCCGGTCCACAGGCGTTTATCCACCACCTTACCCTGCGCCGCCGTCGCCCGCAGACGCTGCGCCCCGACGCTGTCGGGCTTGGCTTTGAAACCGCCTCCGCTCTGCGCCGACCCGCTCGGTGGCGACGTGCAGGATATGCTCGGCTTTCTCCCAGGCCTCGGCTTCGGTCGCGGCGATAATCGGCCGGAACGAGACGCTGAAGTCGATTTCGCGCTGATGTTTCGCCGCCTCGGCCCGCACGCGCTGGATGGTTTCCGCGGTTTGCGCCAGCGACTCTCCCCACAGGGCGAAGACGTTGGCGTGCTTGCCGGCCACGGCGATGGCCGCTTCCGACGAACCGCCGAAATAGAGAGGGATATGCGGTTTTTGCAGCGGGCGAATGGCCGACCACGCCTGCTCCGCCTGATAAAAGTCATTGGCGATATCCACCGGCTGTTCGGCGGTCCATACCTTGCGGACGGTCTCAAGGAAGGCATCGGTACGCGCATAGCGCTGGTCGTGATCGAGGTAATCACCGTCGCGGCGCTGCTCGGCGTCATTGCCGCCGCTGATGATATGTACCGCCAGGCGGCCGCCCAGCAGGTGTTCAAGGGTGGCGAACTTACGCGCAGCGAGGGTCGGCGAGACAAAACCGGGACGATGGGCCAGCAGGAAACTGATATGTTGCGTCGACAGCCCCGCCAGCGCGGTCACCAGGAATCCGTCGGGTTGATCGGACCAGTGGCCCACCAGCAGGCGGTCAAACCCGGCGGCCTCGTGGGTTTGCGCGAAACGCACGATGTAATCGCGGTCAAAAATCGGGCCGACCGGGGCGATGGTTTCCGACGACAGGCGGTGGCCGATCATGCCGAGAAATTGAATGCTCATGCAGAACTCCTTGTAGAAGGATAATGAGTGGGCCGCCGCGGCGGCGCGTTTTCATTACCCTATACACGGGCTCTTAATGAACAAAATGCATTTTTATCATATCTTAATATGCGAGATAAGCATTTATAAAAATTATATATACGTTTCAGCCAGATACGTTTAGCTGCTGAACGACTTTGCCGGCGAAAAAAGTCAGCGGCTGGCTCAGATTAGCCAGACTCTGCGCGTGAACCAGCCACAGATGCACCTCGGGCTGGAAATCCACCAGCGTCAATACCGTCACCTCATCGCGCCACGGGCTGGCGGCCAGCGCGGCGCGCGGCACCAGGCCAAGCCCCAGCCCCTGCGCCACGAGGCTGATTTGCAGCTGGGCGCCCGCGGTCTCGACATTCAGCGCCAGACGCAGCCCCTGGGACTGCAGCTCGCGGATCAGCCCGGCCCGCAGGCCGCAGCCGTCGGAATTGAGCACCCAGCCTTTTTCCGCGCAGTCGCGCAGCGCCCCGGCGTGAAGACGCCAGCTTTTAGCCGCAATCACCACAATATCCAGCGGGCACAGCAGGCGCCCGCCGTAGCCCTCAGCAAAGCGTTGCTGTTCCGGCCCCATCGCCAGCACGCCGTCCAGCTCGACGCTTTCAAGGCGCTTTTGCAGCAGCCCGCTCCAGCCGCAGGTCACCTGCGGTCGCAGGGCGGGAAACTGCTGGCGCAGCGCGCTCAGCGCCGGCTGCAGGGCTATTTCCGCCACGCTCTGTGGTACCCCAAGACGCAAGATACCGTGCGGTTCGGCCTCGGGGTCGAGCAGGCCGTACAGCTTTTTGGTCTCCCGCTTGATGCTCAGGCACTGCTCGTAAACCCGATGCCCGGCGGCGGTCAGGGTGAGCGGCCGGGTCTGACGCTCCAGCAGCGTTACGTTGAGGGTTTGCTCTAGCCGCTGAAGTCGGCGGGTTATCGCCGATTGGGTAATACCGAGATATTCCGCCGCCTGGTTAAGCGAGGAGAACTGCACGGTGGCCAGCAGTGCGTCAATGTCGTCGATGCGCATAGCGTCCTTAAAGCCTGGCCCATCAGAGCTATTTTGCTTGCCATTTTGAACCTGGGCAGTGCTCAGACAAAACTCATAGAGTTTTGAACGCCTTCAGGGCGGCCCGAAGGGGGAGCGTAGCGAATAATCCTCACGTACTACGTGTACGCTCCGGTTCTTCCGCGCTGGCCGTGTTCAAACTGTCTACGCCAATGACGCTTGATGGGTAGGCTATCAATGTTATTTTTGCATATTAATATATGCGGAAATTGCATTTTAATTATATTAACGCCTTTGCTAGCGTAAAGACCAGTCCCGACAACAGGAAGCGAACATGACCGCACCGCGAGTGGAAAAATTACGCCAGTTTATTCAAGACCTTGATGCCCTGCATCGCGAATTTGCCGATGAACAGCCCCTGCTCGACGCCGTGGCCCAGCGCCTGGCCACGCTGGTAAAAAAAGATGACTGGCTGCCGGAAGAGTACACCCTGCCGCATCCCCACCACTATCAGCAGTACCTGCTGCATGCCGATTCCGGACAGCGATTCTCCATCGTCAGCTTCGTCTGGGGGCCGGGGCAATCGACGCCGATTCACGATCATCGGGTGTGGGGCGCCATCGGCATGCTGCGCGGCGCGGAGGAGAATCAGCGCTACCGCCTGGACGATCGCGGCCAGCCGGTGGTCAGCGGCGTTGCCGAACGCCTCTCCCCCGGCGAAGTGGAAAAAGTCTCTTCCCGCGACGGCGATATTCACCGGGTGAGCAACGCCCTCGCGGATAGCGTCTCGATCAGTATTCACGTTTACGGCGGCAATATCGGCGGCGTCAGGCGAGCGGTTTATACCCCGGAAGGCCTCGTCAAACCTTTTGTCTCCGGTTACTCCAATCGCCACTTGCCCAATATCTGGGATCTCTCAAAGGATAATTAATATGCCCACCTGTTCTTATCGCCCGGCCGCCCAGCTGCGCCAGGCGCTGCTTGACGGCGCGGAGCTGGCGCTGATCGACGTTCGCGAAGAGGCCGACTTTGCCCGCAGCCATCCGCTGTTTGCCGCTAATCTGCCGCTCAGCAAGCTGGAGCTGGATATTTTTCGGCGCGTGCCGCGCCTGACGACGCCGATTACCGTCTATGACGGCGGCGAAGGTCTGGCGGAGCGGGCCGTCGAGCGCCTGCAGAGCTGGGGTTATCAGGATGTCGCACTGCTGGAAGGCGGCCTCTCGGGGTGGCAACGCAGCGGCGGGGAGTTGTTTCAGGACGTGAATTCGCCGAGTAAAGCGTTCGGCGAGCTGGTAGAGAGCGAGCGGCATACCCCCTCGCTGAGCGCCGGGGAAGTGAAGGCGCTGCTCGAGGGTCAACAGGAGGTGGTGGTCGTCGACGCGCGCCGTTTCGATGAGTATCACACCATGACTATTCCCGGCAGCATCAGCGTGCCCGGCGGGGAGCTGGCGCTGCGCATCGAGGGCCTGATTCCGTCACCGCAGACGACGGTGATCGTCAACTGCGCGGGGCGCACGCGCAGTATTATCGGTACGCAGTCGCTGCGCAACGCCGGTTTGCCCAATCCGGTCTACGCGCTGCGCAACGGCACCATCGGCTGGACCTTAGCCGGACTTGACCTTGAGCGCGGCCAGCAGCGGCGTTATGACGCCGATTTTCGCGCCTCATCCGAACGCGCGGCAGCGGTGAGGCAGCTGGCGGAGCGCGCCGGCGTCGCCTTTATAGACAGCCCAACCCTTCAGCGCTGGCTGCGGCAGCCCGCCCGCACCACTTACCTGTTCGACGTTCGCAGCCCGGAGGAGTACGCCGCAGGCCATCTGCCGCTGAGCGTTAGCGCGCCCGGCGGGCAGCTGGTGCAGGAGACCGACCATTTCGCCAGCGTGCACGGGGCGCGGATTGTGCTGATTGCCGATGACGCGATACGCGCACCGATAACGGCGTCCTGGCTGGCGCAGATGGGGTGGGAAGTGGCGGTATTACGCGATGCGCGCGCGGAAGACTTTAGCGAGCGCGGTACCCCCGCGGCCAAAGTACCGCCGGGGTCGCAGGCGGAGGAGATTTCGCCACAGCAGTTAGCGGAACAGCTGCGGGTACCCGGCACCGTGGTGCTGGACTTTACCACCAGCGCCAACTATGTCGCCCGGCATATCCCGGGCGCTTACTGGCTGGTGCGTTCGCAGCTGCGCCAGGCGCTGGAGGTGATCCCGCAAGGAGAACGTTACGTTGTCACCTGTGGCAACAGCCTGCTGGCCCGCTACGCGGTGCCGGAGGTAGCGGCTTTAACCGGTAAACCGGTGCAGCTGCTGAGCGGCGGCACCCTGGCGTGGATTGATGCCGGACAGGCGCTGGAGCATGGCGAGACGCATCTGGCGACGCCGCGCAGCGATCGCTATCAGCGCCCGTATGAAGGTACCGATAACTCACCCGCGGCAATGCAGGCCTACCTCGACTGGGAGTTCGGCCTAGTTGAACAGCTGAAGCGCGATGGCACGCACGGGTTTAAAGTATTGTGATGTCCCCCGCTCGCGCTGCGCTTAGCGGGGCTACGGGCTCACCGCCGTCTGCGAACCCGTCGCCCTGGGAAGGGCCGCAATCAGATCTCCGGGGTATTTTTAAAGCCCATCAGCATCAGCATCGGCTCCTGCTGCGAGCGCGCCGGGTCGAAATGATAGCGATTGCCCTGACGGTCGCCGCCGATATACCACGAGATCTCGGTTTTGCCTTCCGCCAGCGCCTTGCGCACCGCTTTATCAACATCCACCATCCGGTATTCGCGTTTGGAATTGAGGTACAGCGACGCCTCCGAGCTGTAGTTGCAGGGCGGGCGATGATTCCAGGTCACGCTGTTCGCGCTCCAGTCGTTGCTCGCCGGATAGAAAAAGATCTGATCCGCGCCGTTGGTTTCCACTTTTCCGCCGTAGATCCGCAGCTGATATTTAAACAGCGAAGCGTCCTGACCCTGCGGCAGCGGCGGAATAGGAAATTTCACCAGCGTCATGGTTTCCGGGTTGTGCGTACGCCCGCCGTTTTGCCAGTTATCGCTCACCACCAGGTTTTCCGGTGCGGCGTGGGCAACCGTCGGTGCGGTGCTGTCCACCAGCGCATTCTCCTTCACCGTCGTGAAGCGATACGGCACCGCGCTGCCGCAGTCGATCCCCCTGTTCATGCAGCGCTCGGTCATATAGTGCGCCCCTTCCACCGTCCAGCCGTTCATAAAATCCGCGTGCGCCGTATAGATACTGCCCCAGCGATCTTCGCGCTTCTCACCGTCCATGATCGGATCCAGGGAGAGCTGAATCTTCGCGGTATCCAGGGATGTAATCTGCGGCAGAACGTAGGCCACATTCATATTCACCGTCGGGATTTTCACCGGATAGTCGCTCGGACAGGCGCCGTTGACGTCGTATGCCGCGTTACTGTGTCCGTGAGCCGGTTTGAGGTTGACCCCATCCCAGCAGTTGGGGAACTGAATACCGATATTAAACTGTACCGCATCGCCACCTTTACGCAGCCCGCAGACTTCGCCGGCCTTTTTGCTGTAGCCTTTGCCGTTAGCGCACAAAAAGGTGATGCGCGAGCTGGGCGCCGAACCGTGGTGATCGCCCGCCAGCAGTTCGAGACCCGCCGGGAACGGGTGCAGCGGATACTGTTCCACTTTGCTGGTCTGATAGTAGGTTTTTTGATACGCCGGCGTTACCACCTGACCATCCGGCAGCTTCATCGACGGCACCCAGTAGGCGGAACCGTCGGCCTTGTTATCGCAGGTGGTTTCCGGCTGATCGCGCAGGGTCTGATAGGTGGAAACCGCATCGGTATGGGTATTACCAAAAAAATCGTGCCACATGGCCTGATTCGGTTTGCCGAACATCATAATGGCGTCATCGCCCAGGGTATGGTGATAAGCGCAGACCACGTGAGCCTGCGGGCCAGCATGAGCGGAAAAAGCGCTGGCGGCCAGCAGCGGTGCGAAACATACGGCGAACGGGTTCAATTTCATTGTGCAATCCTCCTTGTTTGAAGGAGTGCAGAGATAGCAAACGACCGCCGATGTTACACATCATCAAACATCATTTCGTCTCATCAGGTTCGCGCATGATCCATGAATACTGAAATGACTTCGGCGCCGGGAAATGCGTGCGTCGACGAAACGACCCCAGCCGCTGCGGCGTGCAGTAGGTGCAGCTCCCCAGCCACTCCATGTTTTCCTCCGGCACGCCCGCGCTGCGCAGCAGGAGGTGAGCAAAAGCCCGCAGATCGAACCACGCATTGTCGCCCGCGGTCGCTTTCGCCTGCTCCCCCTCCGACGCCGCCTGATGGGACAGGAAGAGCTGCTCCCGATGGCGTTTTGCCAGTTCGCCGGCGGGCATCGCCAGCAGCGCCTGGTAGAAGTCGCCGGTGACTTCATAACAGCAGGGGTGAATATGCGGCCCGCTCACCACCACCAGATCTTGCGGGTCGACGTGATAACGCTGAAACAACGCGAGGCTATTGTCGATAATCCCGCAGGCAGCGCCGCGCCAGCCTGCGTGCACGCTGCAGACATAGCGCCCATCGCGCGACGCCATCAGCAGCGGCAGACAGTCGGCGGTCACCACGCCCATCTTTTGCCCGCTGACGGCGGTAAACATCGCATCGGCGTGGGGGCGCTCCGCCTGCGGCGCCCGATACTCATGTACGATATTGCTGTGAACCAGTTTAACCGGCGCCATTTCGCTATAGGGAAAGGCGGCGGTTTCATGAACGTCGAGAAAGGCGTAGCGGATACCGGGGATATCGCTCAGTAAGCGGGATGTAAAAGACATGATGCTCGAAAGAATCAATGGATGATGATTTAACCTATGCCAAAGTAGAGAGATGCGCAAGGCGGATTCCCGGCCTACCAGTCCGGTAGCCCGGGCAAGGCGCGGCTTTACCGCGCCGCCCCCGGGAATCAGCGAAAATGCTCAGGCCAGCGCCGTGCGTTTTTGTCGGCTCATCAGCCAGAACACCGCCGCGCCCGCCAGCAGAATGCCGGGAGCGGACGCGGCCATCACCCCGACGGTGCCGGTGCCCAGCGCCAGCATTTTGCCCGCCAGCAGCGGGCCGCTCATCGCGCCGAGACGGCCAATCGCCACCGCCGTCCCTACGCCGGTGGCGCGGATTTCGGTGCGATAGAACAGCGGAGCCAGCGCGTAAAGCACGCTCTGGCCGCCGGTGGCAAACAGTCCGGCGATAAAGCCGGAGAAGAGCATTGCGGTCAGCGAGGACGCGGTCCCCAGCGCCAGCAGCGACGCCAGCATGCCGGTATAGATCAGCAGCGACATCCACAGCGGGCTGAGCTTATCCATCAGCGCCCCCAGCAGCAGCGTGCCGCAGGCGGCGCCAAACTGCAGGACAAACATCACTCCCGCCGCCTCGCTGGGGCTGAACCCCTGGCCGACTAACAGCATCGGCAGCCAGTTGATCAGCATATAGACCACCAGCAGCGTGAAAAAATAGCACAGCCACAGCAGCAACGTGGCGGTAGCGTTGCCCGGCGCGAGGAGCGTGCGCAGCGGCACGCCCCGCGCGCTGCGCTGAAACACCGGCGATTCCGGCAGCCAGCGCAGCAACAGCGGCACCAGCAGCAGCGGAACGATACCGCCCACCCAGAACACCGTTTGCCAGGCGGCGGCGAGGCCGAAAAAGCCCAGCGCCGCCGCCAGCGCCGCGCCAATGGGCACGCCGCAATACATCAGGCTGACCGCCCTGCCGCGAAAACGGGGGCCGGCGGCCTCGGAGGTTAAGGCAATCAGATTCGGCAGCGCCGCGCCCAGGCCGACGCCGGTCAGCAGCCGGGCCAGCAGCAGCGTGGGATAATTCCACGCCAGCGCGGTAGCGATTGAGAACAGGCCAAAGAGCAGCACCGAGCCCAGCAGAATTCGCTTGCGGCCATAGCGATCCGCCAGCATGCCGCCCACCAGCGCGCCGGGCAGCAGGCCGAGGATCCCGGCGCTGAAAATCCAGCCCATCTGCATTTTATCCAGCGCGAACGCCTGCGCCATGCCGACGGCGGCGATGCCTGCCGCCTGCAGATCCAGCCCTTCCATCAGGGCCACCATAAAACAGAGCCCGACGGTTAACATCAGGCGCGAATTGCTTGCAGTCGTTGTTTGGGTCATAGGGTACCTTTGCGATATCCGGACAAGCGGAGCAGGTGAATGGCGGCTGATACGTTGCCAGCCGCGCGTTGCTTTTATTTGCTGCGGTTAAGCAGATCCAGCGCGACGTCGACGATCATATCCTCCTGACCGCCCACCATCCGCCGCTTGCCGAGCTCGACGAGGATATCCACCGCGCTCAGGCCATAGCGCCCGGCGGCCGCTTCGCTGTGGCGCAGAAAGCTGGAGTAAACCCCGGCATAGCCCAGCGCCAGCGTTTCGCGGTCAACCCGCACCGGGCGATCCTGCAGCGGACGCACCAGCTCATCGGCGGCGTTCATCAGAGCATACAGATCGGTACCGTGATTCCAGCCGAGCTTATCGGCGGCGGCGATAAACACCTCCAGCGGCGCGTTGCCCGCCCCGGCCCCCATCCCCGCCAGGCTGGCATCGATACGGTCGCAGCCCTCTTCTACCGCGGCGATGGAGTTGGCCACGCCGAGACTGAGGTTATGATGCGCGTGCATCCCGGTGGCGGTTTCCGGCTTCAGCACCGCCTTGAGGGCGCGGAAGCGATCGCGAATATCGTTCATGTTCATCGCCCCGCCGGAATCCACCACGTAAATACAGGTGGCGCCGTAGGATTCCATCTTCAGCGCCTGCTGCGCCAGCTGTTCCGGGGAGGTCATATGGCTCATCATCAGGAAGCCGACGGTGTCCATGCCCAGCTCGCGGGCGAAAGCGATATGCTGCGCGGAAACATCCGCCTCGGTGCAGTGGGTCGCCACGCGCACCACCCGCGCCCCGGCCTGATACGCGTTTTTCAGTTCGTGCAGCGTGCCAATGCCGGGTAGGAGTAAAGTGGCGATCTTCGCCTGGCTGACCGACTCCGCCGCCGCTTCAATCCACTGCAGGTCGCTGTACGCGCCGAAGCCGTAGTTAAAGCTGGAACCCTGCAGGCCGTCGCCGTGGGCCACCTCTATCGAATCGACGCCCGCGCAATCCAGCGCCCGGGCAATCTGGCGCACATTGTCGAGCGAGTATTGATGACGAATCGCGTGCATCCCGTCGCGCAGGGTCACGTCTGAGATATAGAGTTTTTTGCCGTTCATGCTGCTTCTCCCGCCGCGTCGTTCATCGCCTGGGCCATTTTTTCCGCCGTCGCCAGTGCCGCCGACGTCATAATATCGAGGTTACCCGCGTAGGCTGGCAAATAGTGCGCCGCCCCTTCGACCTCGAGATAAACCGCCGTTTTCAGGCCCGAGAAGCGGCCGACGCCCGGCAGGTTTACCGGTTCATCTTCCGGGATGACCTCAAACTGCACCTGCTGCTTCAGGCGATATCCCGGCACGTAGGCCTGCACCGCCGCCGCCATCTCGGCGATCGACGCGGCAATCGCCTGCTGCGATGCCGCTTCGCTCAGGACATAAACGGTATCGCGCATCATCAGCGGCGGCTCCGCCGGATTCAGCACGATAATCGCTTTGCCTTTCGCCGCGCCGCCCACTTTCTCAATGGCCTGCGAGGTGGTTTCGGTAAATTCATCAATGTTAGCGCGCGTCCCCGGCCCGGCGGATTTGCTGGCAATCGAGGCGATGATTTCCGCGTAGTGGACCTTCGCCACCCGGGAGACCGCCGCCACCATCGGGATAGTGGCCTGGCCGCCGCAGGTCACCATATTGACGTTGCCCTCGGCAAGGTTGGCCTCGAGGTTAACCACCGGCACGCAGTACGGGCCGATGGCCGCCGGGGTCAGGTCAATAACGCGGATCCCCGGTTTAGCTTCCCGCAACGCGGCATCGTTTTTTACGTGCGCCCCGGCGCTGGTGGCGTCAAAAACAAAATCGATATCGGCGAATTCGGCCATCCGCATCAGGCCGCCAACGCCCTCGTGCGTGGTGGCGACGCCCATGCGCCGGGCGCGGGCAAGGCCGTCTGATTCCGGGTCAATGCCGACCATTACCGCCATCTCCAGATGCTGCCCGTGGCGCAGTATTTTGATCATTAAATCGGTGCCGATATTGCCAGAGCCGATAATGGCGACTTTACGTTTACTCATCACTCTCTTCCTCTTTGGCGACAAAGGTCGCCGCCACTGAACCTAAACCGTCGATATGGGCGGCAAAACGATCGCCGGCGGTAATCGCCACCATCGGGCCTAACGCCCCGGTCAGCACGATATCCCCTGCCCGCAGCGGCTCGCCGAGGCTGGCCATTTTGCGCGCCAGCCACACCGCCGCGTTCAGCGGATGGCCAAGACATTCGCTGCCGCGCCCGCTGGAGACCTCTTCCTCGTTACGGGTCATGCGCATCGCGCAGTTTTTCAGATCCAGCCCATCCGGGCGCCGCGCCGGGCTACCCAGCACGTAAACGCCGCAGGAGGCGTTATCGGCGACCGTATCGACAAAGCCAATCGACCAGTCGCGAATACGGCTGCCGACCACCTCCAGCGCGGGAAGCACCCAGTCGATAGCGGCGTACAGTTCATCAAAGGTGGTATCGGCATGCGGCAGATCGCGTTTCAGCACCAGGGCGATTTCGGCCTCCACTTTCGGCTGCAGCACCCGGGAGAACGGCACGTCGGCGTTATCGCCGTAGCACATGTCGGCAAACAAGGTGCCGAAGTCCGGCTGGTCAACGCCCAGCTGCTGCTGCACTTTAGGATGGGTCAGCCCCACTTTACGTCCCGCCACCCGGCGGCCGTTCGCCACGTGGTGCTGCACGTTCATCCGCTGGATGGCGTAGGCCGCTTCCGCGTTGTCAACGCCGAGGGCATCGCGCAGCGGTTCAATCGCCTGGCCGCGGCTTTCCGCCTCACGCAGACGCTGCGCCAGTTGTTCAAGAGATAAGGTTGTCATCAGCACTCCTCAGGTACGCGCCAGAAAATCGAGCACCAGCTGGTTAAAGCTCTCCGCGTGCTCCCACTGCGCCCAGTGGCCGCAGTCGCGATAGATATGCAGTTCGGAACCGTTAATACCCGCCAGCAGGCGCAGCCCGGCGTCCATCGGTACAAAGCGATCGTTACGCCCCCAGACGATCAGGGTCTGCGCGCGGATTTCGCCGAGACGCGGGCTAAAATCCGGGAACTGCTTCGGGTTGGCTTCCAGGCTTTTGACGAAATTATCCAGATGCTCCCGGCGCGACAGCATATTATTGAGGCGCGCTTCAAACAGCGCGTCGGTCAGATCGCGGGTATCGAAGACAAAGATGTTCATCATCTTTTTCAGGTTTTCGATGGTCGGCTCACGGTACAGGCCGTTCAGCAGCTTGATGCCTTCCGTCGGCATCGGCGTAAACAGGCTCATGCCGCCAGTTCCGCCGCCCATCAGCACCAGTTTGCCGACGCGCTCCGGCCAGCTGAGGGTAAAGGCCACCGCGCTGTGTCCGCCCATCGAATTGCCCAGCAGATGCACTTTGCTGATATCCAGCTGGTCAATCACGCTTTTCAGCACCCTGGCGTTCAGGTCGGAACGGGAGCCGCGGTTGACGATAGAATCGCTTTTTCCCCAGCCGGGACAGTCCAGCAGAATGACCCGGTAGCCCGCCTCGACCAGCGGGTCGATATTGCGGCTAAAGTTGGCCCAGCCGGTAGCCCCGGGACCGGAGCCGTGCAGCAGGACCACGGTTTCGTCGCCCTGGCCGCAGTCATTAAAATGGATGCGTAATGTTTCTCCGCCCTCTTCCACGTTGAGGAAACGGCTGGTGGCGGCTTCGGTTTGCGGTTGGTAGCTCATCATATTCTCCCGTTAATTCAGTTCTGCGCGGCGGCGCTCAGCGAGCCAAATCCGGCAATCCACTCGGGGATTGGTCGGTAATAGCGGCCTTCGCAGCGCCAGCGGCCAAATGCGGATAGCGCGGCAAAGGCGGCCACCCAGGTTTTAATTTCGTGCGTCGATTTCCCGGCCATTGCCGACAGCTCTTCGTTACTGACGGCATCCAGCTCCGCCAGCCGCCCCTGCTCCAGCAGGCTCATAAAGCGGGTATCCCAGACGGGGTTGAGCGGATAGAGCGAGTTCTGGTCCTCAATAAACTGCTTCGCCGCGCTGATAACCCGCTGCTGGCGCAGTTCACGCTCGTCCGGCGGCAGCTGCCTGCCGCTGCCCAGCAGCCGGTCGCGCATATGGGCATCGGCCTTCGCCAGCTCCGGTACCGGCGGCTGATGCGACAGGCCGCCGGAGCCAAGGATTAATACCCGTTTATTGAGGGTGGTCAGGAAGCGGCCAATGGCTTCGCCCAGCATGCGCGTGCGCTGAAAGCCCGGCAGCGGCGACGCCACGCCGTTGATAAACACCGGCAGAACCGGCAGGGTATCCAGCCCGCCGAGCAGGAACTCCAGCGGTTGCGCAAAGCCGTGATCCACCTGCATGCAGTAGGAGACCGCCAGATCGATGCCCTCCTTCATCACCGCGTGGGCGCAGGCCTCCGCCAGCGCCGTCGGCACCGGCAGGACGCCGCTGGCGCTGCTGAAGTCGCCGATAGCGGTCGCCCCGATGCCTAAACAGAACGGCGGCATCACATCGTAGAAAAAGCCGTTGTAGTGATCGGGAGCAAACAGCACCACCAGCTCCGGGTCGAAGGCGGCAATGCGCGCCCGCGCGTCGGCGATGGTGCCGTTCACTTCGTCCAGCACCGCCTGTTCCGGGTCAACGTAGCCCACCAGCGGGGTATGAGAGAGGCAATGAAGATATGCGTTCATATCAGGCCACCTGTTCAATCGTTGTTGCCGCCTGCGTGGAAGCCAGCTGCATCTTGCTCGCCAGCGCGTCGAGCTTTTTGCTCAGGGTTTGCGGGATGGCCACGGTGGCGACGAAGCGGTCCGGACGCACCACGGCAATGGCGGTATCGTGCTGCGCGAACCAGCTTTTCAGGCGGTTTTGCGTATCGCCGACGCGGATAACGCCGGGCACGTTGTCCTGATCGCAATGAATCTGCACCTCCGGCACCACCTGGATAAAGCGCACACCGACCGCACGCCAGCGGGCTATTTGTTCATCGTTGAGCCCCCACTGCGGATTACAGCCCCAGGCGATAATGGCGAATCTGGCGCCAATCACCTCATCGAGCAGCGTCACCTGCCCGTTTTCCAGCGTCACTTTCGGCTGGATAAACATTTTGCCGACCGGGGACGTCTTGCTTTCGCCTTCCGTCAGCAGCGCGCCGTCGCGATACTGCGGCATCGGCTTGAAACGCATTTCAAGGAAGTAGCGTTTAACCGGCGGCAGATAGTTGAGCAGCCACGAAACGCCGTCGCGCACCGCGCCGTGCCAGCGTTTCGGCGGCGCCAGGACGTTGCCGGCGGTGACCGACAGGTCGATCATCGCTTTGGCGTGATCGCGCCGCTCCTGCTGGTAGCTGTCCAGCAGCGCCTCTCCGGCTTTGCCGTTCACCACCAGCGCCAGCTTCCAGGCCAGGTTAAAGGCGTCGCGCATACCGCTGTTGTAGCCCTGTCCTTGCCACACCGGCATGATGTGCGCCGCGTCGCCCGCCAGCAGTACGCGATCGACGCGAAAGCGTTCGGCGATGCGCGCGTTGTGGGTGTAGACGCGCTGGCGAATCAGCTCGACGTTATCCGGGTCCGGCAGCACCTTGCTCAATAGCTGGCGCATCTTGTGCGGCTCGCTGAGCTGGGCTTCGGTTTCACCGGGCATGACCATAAATTCGAAACGCCGTACGCCGTGCGGCAGCGCGGCGGAGACGTACGGGCGCACCGGGTCGCAGCACAGGTAGACGTGCGGCGTCGCCAGCGGATCGTTGGCGATATCAATAACAATCCATTGATTCGGCGCGGTTTTGCCTTCGAATGGAATATTCAGCGCGCGACGAATGAAGCTGGCTCCGCCGTCGCAGGCCACCAGCCAGTCGGCGCGCACGGTTTCCCGCTCGCCGTTGCTGCCTTTAACGTTCAGGGTGACACCGTCACTATTCTGGCTAAAGGCCTCTACTTCGCGGGAAAACAGGCAGCGGACGTGGGGGAAACGGCTGAGGCCGTCGTACAGCACCGCGTCCACCTGCGGCTGAATAAACGCATTGCGGCGCGACCAGCCAAACTCGTCGGTCATCGGCTGAATATCGGCAAAGCAGCGCCCTTTCGGGGTGAGAAAGCGCATCGCGTGCCACGGCGTAGTATGCGGCAGCACGTTGTCGACCAGCCCCACCGCCTGCATCGCCCGCAGCGCCTCATCGTCGATACCGATGGCGCGGGGATAATCGATCAGCGACTCGAGCTTCTCAATCAGCACGACGCTGACGCCCATCTGACCGAGGTAGTTGGCGATGGTCAGGCCAACCGGACCGGCGCCGGCAATAGCGACCTGCGCGCTGTGCTGTACCGCGGGTTGAATATCAGGATTGGATGTTGTCATTTTCAAAACCTCACGCTTCGGACAAATTGCCGTCACCGCACAACCTTCAGCAGGGCAATTTGTTAACTAAATGTGAATTTATTTTTATTGTGAGGTCAGTATAGGGTCGGTGATTTGCGCTACAATCAAAACATTACCGGATGTGCACCAGGTGCACATGATTGTTTAAAATGATTTTTATTGAGGACGCATGAACGAAAACGCTTCGGCAGATTACAAAACGGTGCGCGGATTGAGCCGCGGATTATTGTTATTAAATTTGTTAAACAAATTCGACGGAGGCGCGACGGTCGGCACCCTGGCCGAGTTTAGCGGCCTGCATCGCACGACCGTCAGGCGGCTGCTGGAAACGCTACAGGACGAAGGTTACGTGCGCCGCAGCCGCTCCGATGACAGCTTTCGCCTGACGATTAAAGTGCGTCAGTTAAGTGAAGGATTTCGTGACGAACATTGGATTTCTGCCCTCGCCACGCCGCTGCTTGGCGAACTGCTGCGCGAGGTTTTATGGCCGACCGACATCACCACCCTGGACGTCGATGCGATGGTGGTGCGCGAAACCACCCACCGCTTCAGCCGCCTCTCCTTCCACCGGGCGATGGTCGGCCGCCGCCTGCCGCTGCTGCTGACCGCTTCGGGATTAACCTGGCTGGCCTTCGCGCCGGAACACGAACGAAGCCCGATTGTTGAGATGCTGGCCGCCCGGCCGGAAGCAGAGTATCAGCTGGCGCGCGAGCCGGAAAAACTGGCCGCCATCCTCGAACGCACCCGGCAAAACGGCTACGGCGAAAACTTTCGCGGCTGGCAGCAGGAGGAGAAAATCGCTTCCATTGCCGTCCCCATTCGCCGCCAGCAGCGGGTTATCGGCTGCCTGAACCTGGTCTATATGGCCAAAGCCATGACCATCGACCAGGCGGCGCAAAAGTACCTCGCCTCGCTGCAGAAGGTCGCTACCCGCATAGAAGAACGGATGTCCGATGAAGAGGTGTTTTACCAATAACTTTGTCCATACGGGGTAAATCGCCCGTCAGCCATTGCACCCGTCTTCGTTATATATTTTAATATACAGCGATTCTTCCTTTGCCGCTGAGCCCATCATGTCCAGACATCCGCGCGTTTTCTTTGCTATGGCGCTGTTAAGCACCAGCCTGTTTGCCGGTGAGGCCTTTGCCGACCGCACCCTCACCGACCAGTTGGGTCGGGAAGTCACCCTCCCCGACCACGTCACCCGCGCCGTGGTGCTCCAGCATCAGACCTTAAACCTGCTGGTGCAGCTTAACGCCGCTGATGACGTCGTCGGCGTCATGAGCAGCTGGAAAAAGCAGCTTGGCCCGCAGTTTGCGCGCTTTATGCCGGCTATTGAGACACTACCGATGCCGGGCGATCTGACGCAGGTCAATATCGAGAGCCTGCTGGCGCTGCATCCCCAGGTGGTGTTCGTTGCCAACTACGCGCCGCAGGCGATGATCCAGCAGATCCAGGGCGCCGGGATCCCGGTGGTGGCGGTCTCTCTGCGCCAGGATGCCGCGGGTGAGAAAAACAAAATGAACCCGACGATGGCCGATGAAGATCAGGCCTATAACGAGGGGCTGAAACAGGGGATCCGCCTGATTGGCGAAGTGGTCGGGCGTCAGGCTCAGGCCGAAGCGCTGATTCAATACACCTTCAGCGCGCGCAGGCTGGCTAACGCGCCGGTTGCCGATATCCCGCAAAACGAGCGGGTGCGGGTATATATGGCCAATCCGGACCTCAACACTTACGGCTCGGGCAAATATACCGGCCTGATGATGAAGCACGCCGGGGCGCTGAACGTTGCCGCCGCCAGCGTAAAGGGCGCGCGCCAGGTCTCGCTGGAGCAGGTGCTGCAGTGGGATCCGCAGGTGATTTTCGTGCAGGACCGCTACCCGGAGGTGGTCAAACAGATACAAAACGACCCGCAGTGGCAGAGCATTGACGCGGTCAAAAATCACCGCGTGTGGCTGATGCCGGAATACGCCAAGGCCTGGGGCTACCCGATGCCGGAGGCGCTGGCGATCGGCGAGCTGTGGATGGCGAAAAAACTCTACCCCTCACGCTATAACAGCGTCGATGTCGAAGCGAAGGCGCGGGAGTACTATCAGCGTTTCTACCGCGTGAAGTGGACGCCGGATGCGTAGTCATCGTCATCCGGCCCTGCTGCAATGTACCCTCGCGCTGGTGACGATCGTGATTGCAATCGCTTCACTCTGCCTCGGGCAGTATCCGTTAAGCCTGGCGGAAGTTTTTCGCCAGCTGGCGCATCTTTCCCCCCTCGACGGCGCCGCCGGCCAGGTAGTGTGGTCGGTGCGGCTGCCGAGGATCGTGATGGCGCTGCTGGCCGGCGGCGCGCTGGGGCTGTGCGGGGCCACCTTACAGGGCGTGTTCCAGAACCCGCTGGTGGACCCGCATATCATCGGCGTCACCTCCGGTTCCGCCTTCGGCGGGACGCTGGCGATTCTGCTGGGGCTGAACGCCGCGCTGATGATGGCCTCGACCTTTCTCTTCGGCCTTGCCGCGCTGATGCTGGTCTATCTGATAGCCGCGCTGCAGGGGCGCGAAAGCACCCTGGTGCTGATCCTCTCAGGCATTATCCTCAGCGGCTTTTTTGCCGCCCTGGTAAGCATGATGCAGTACCTAGCCGATAGCGAAGAGACGCTGCCGAATATTGTTTTCTGGCTACTCGGCAGCTTCGCCACCGCCAGCTGGCACAAAGTCCTGCTGATGGCGCTACCGGTAGCCTGCGCCGCGATGGTGCTGTTTAAGCTCCGCTGGCGGATTAACCTGCTGGCGCTGGAGGAGAAAGATGCCCGCGGTCTGGGGGTTGCGGTGACCGGGCTGCGTCGCGGGGTGCTGGTGTGCTGCGCGGTGCTGGTCGCCGCTCAGGTGGCGGTCAGCGGCAGCATCGCGTGGGTCGGGCTGGTGATCCCGCATCTGGCGCGGCTGATGGCCGGCGCCGACCACCGGCGTCTTCTGCCTACCGCCTTCTGGCTCGGCGGCGGTTTTATGATCGTCGTCGATGACCTCGCCCGCACGCTGATCCAGGCCGAAATCCCCATTGGAATCATCACCGCGCTTCTTGGCGCACCGCTGTTCACCTGGCTGCTGGTGCAGTCGCGACGCACAGGCGCGCGCTGATGACCCTTTCCCTACAGTTAAGCCACCTGCTCTACGGCCATAGCCGACCGCTGTTCGCCCCTCTGAACCTGCAGTGCCGTTCCGGCGATATCTGGGCGGTGCTCGGCGCTAACGGCCGCGGCAAAAGCACTCTGCTCGATACCCTGACCGGGGTACTGACGCCGATCGGCGGTGGGTTTACCTGCGCGGGCGGTCTCGCCATCGTGCCGCAGCATTTTCGCCCGGCTTTTGGCTGGCAGGTGCGCGACGTGGTGCTGATGGGGCGGGCGCGCCACGTTAATCTGTTCGCTCAGCCGACAGCGGAAGACGAACATGAGGTTCAGAAGGCGCTGGCGCAGCTGGGGATCGCAGCGCTGGCCGACAAGGCGTTTTGCGCGCTGTCCGGCGGCCAGCAGCAGCTGGTGCTTATCGCCAGGGCGCTGGTGGGCGCCAGCCAGAATATCCTGCTGGATGAACCCTGCTCGGCGCTGGATCTGGCCAACCAGCAGCTGGTGCTGCAGCTCATCAGCGACCTGGCCCATCGCCAGAAGCGGACGGTGCTGTTTACCACGCACGATCCGACCCACGCCCTGCAGGTGGCGAACCAGACCTTGCTGCTGCTGCCCGACGGTGAATGGCTGGCGGGAGAATCAGCCGCCGTGCTGACGGAAGCGAATCTTCAGCGCGCGTATGGTTTAGCGGTACGCAAAGTCCATCCCCCCGGGTCGGCGCTGCCGCTGCTGGCCCCGCAGTTTACGATTCGTCGTTGATAGGCAAAAAACCGGCGTTTTTCAGTAAGCGCTGCCCCTCCGCGCCGAGGATAAAGCGGCACAGCCGCTGCGCCCCGGCGCTCTGTTCAATCTGCGCCAGCAGGTAGTCGCAGCGAACATTCCACGATGGCGGAATAAGCAGGGTATGCAGGTCGTCGTAAGCCGCCATCTGCGCGGCGTAGTGCGCATAGCCGATAAACAGATCGGTTAAGTTTTCACGGATCAGCCACGCCCCGGCGATTTCTCCCGCCGGCACCGGCAGCGAGTCTCGGCCGCCTACCAGCGGCCGCGCGCGCGCCATCATGGCGGCGCCGACGCCGGGACAGCGCTCTTCAATGTGGGAGAAAAGCTGCCAGGTGTAGTCGCCTGAAGGGTCGCAGCCCGGCGTTGAGGTTGCCAGGCGTAGGTCCGGGTCGCGGAGCAGCGCCAGCCACTCCCGCGTCTCGGTTGTTGCGCCGCGGCGGGCGGTCAGCATCAGCTGATTCCGGGCGAACAGATAGCACGCCCCGGCCAGCCTGGCCTGACGCAGCGCCTGCGGATGTTGGCTATTGGCCGAGGCGAACACCGAGCACGGCTCTCCGCCCTCAATGCGCTCGCGCAGCAGCCCTGCCGGACCAAAATGGACCTCGACCGGGATGCCGGTCTGTTGCTGAAAGCGCGCCAGCAGCGGAATGAAAGCGCTTTTCAGGCTTCCCGCCGCCAGCAGCGTTAGGGAGGGAGTCATAAGAATCATCGCTATATAGCAAAAAATATAACGCTATGATAACGCAGGTTCAGGTCATTTCAGTAGCGAATTTCCGCCAGTTCGCGCAGCTGTTCCGGCGTTGCCACCGGCAGGTTAAAGAAGCGCAGATAGGCCGGGATCATTTCAAACAGCATGTCGGTGCCGCGCTGAATGGGGCAGCCCGCCGCCCGCGCCGCCTGCAGTAGCGGAGTAAATTCCTGGGCCATAACCACTTCGCCAACAAAAGTGCCCGGCGCCAGGCGCTGCGGGTCCAGCGGCAGCGGATCGCCCTCTTTCATCCCCAGCGGCGTAGCGTTGACCACCAGATCGTGCCCCTGCGGGTCGCGCTGCATCAGAGTGATATCCAGCCGAGGATAGTGCTCGAGCAGACGTCCGGACAGCGCTTCCGCCGTCTGCGGGCGGACGTCGTACAGCGTCAGGGCGCTGACGCCCGCTGCCGCCAACGATGCGGCAATGGCCGAGCCGACGCCGCCGCTGCCCACCACCAGCGCCCGCGCCCCTCGCGTCTGGAAACCTTTACGCGTGATACCGAGGACAAAGCCTTCGCCGTCAAACATATCGCCGCTCAGCGTGCCGTCGGCTTCGGGACGAATCGCGTTACAGGCGCCCGCTATCGCCGCCGTTGGGCTAAGATGCTGCACCAGCCCGCAGGTGGCGATTTTGTGCGGCATGGTGACCAGCGCGCCAATAATATTGGTCATCTTAAACAGCATTGGCACAAAGGCGGCGTAATCCTCAGGCTTGACGCCCATCGGCACCACTTTGGCGTCAACCTGCTGATGAGCCAACCACGGGTTGTAAATCATCGGCGCTTTAAACTTCGCGGTCGGATAGCCAAGATGCGCTATCAGCCGCGTATTTCCACTAATCACCATTCCCTGCTCCTTTAACAACGACTGCATCACGTTACTGCGAAAGTTCGATACGCTTGACATCGCCCAGGATAAAGACATAAGCCGCCACGCCCAGCAGGGCTGCGCCGCCGATATAAATCAGCGCGTAAAAGAAGTTGCCGGAGGCGGCAACAATGAAACCGATAATCAGCGGCGTCAGGATCCCGGCGAGGTTAGCGCAGAAGTTAAACAGGCCACCGGTCAGACCGCCAAGGCCTTTCGGCGCGATGTCGGAGATCAACGTCCAGCCCAGCCCGACCATCCCCTGACCAAAAAAGGCGAACGACATCACCAGAATCACCGCCAGATCGCTGGTCAGCCAGTTGGCGGAGATAATGGTGCTCGCCATCAGCAGACCGGCAATGATCGGCAGCTTACGCCCGAGGTTCGCCGAGCCGGTGGCCTTCAGCAGCTTATCGGAGACCCAGCCGCCGAACATCACGCCGCCCGCCGCCGCCAGAAACGGCATGATGGCGAAGAAGCCGACCTTAATCCACGGCATATGGCGTTCGGTGGCCAGATAGGTTGGAAACCAGGTCAGGAAGAAGACCAGCACCGTATTACCGGCAAACTGCCCGATACTGGCGCCGAGAATCTGCCGTTTCGCCAGCAGCTGGCGGATCAGCGGCCAGCTAAAGGCGGTATGCTGCTCTGCACCGGTGGACATTCCGCCGCCGTTGACGATGTGCTCGCGCTCCAGCTGATTGAGGTGTTTATCCTCATGCGGCTCGCGATAGCAGCGCCACCACACCAGCGCGAACATCACGCCGGCGGCGCCGACGCTAATAAACAGCGCGCGCCAGCCAAAGCTGCCCATTATCCAGAACAGCAGCGGCGCAAAACAGGCCAGCCCGAGATATTCGCCGACGGTATAGACCGCCGTCGCCTTCGCGCGCTCCTGCTGCGGGAACCAGGCACTCACCACCCGGCTGTTCACCGGGAAACAGGGGGCTTCGCTGACGCCGAGGCCAAAACGGCACAGCAGCAGGGTTTTCAGGCCGACCGCCAGGCCGTGGAACATGGTGAATAGCGACCACAGGGTCAGCGCCAGAAAATAGGTGACTTTATTACCGAAGCGGTCAAGGAAGATGCCGCCGGGGATCTGCGCCAGCGCGTAGGTCCAGGCAAAGGCGGAGAATACGATGCCCATCATCGCGGCATCAATACCCAGCTCTGCGGTCAGCTGCGGCGCGGCAATCCCCAGCACCGTGCGGTCGAGATAGTTGATCATGGTGCCGACCGCCAGCAGCGCAAGGATACCGATACGCCGCCGGGAAGGCCGCGCGCCGGACGCGGCGGCGGCCGTCGTGTGATTATGGCTATAAGAGTTCATAGTCGTTTCCTGTCATAGGGTACAGCCGGATGTTGTTATTGTGTTTGCGACGTTGGGTTGTGAACCATTTGCTACATTACTCGGTGTACTGCATTGCTGACAAGCGTACAGCTGCATTTACAGCACCATAAAGTGCGTAACCGTTGCGCCGCTCGGTCAATTCAAAGAAAAAGCGTCCGGCAGAAAACGGGCGGGTATAAAGGTGCAGGAATTCACCGCCGCTTCCATCACGATCGTAAAGAATTTGATAATTCTTCAGCAGGTTGACCTGAACATCCTCGCCAAAACGGGCCAACAGATCTTCATAGTAGTTCGCCGGGATCGGCAGCGCGTTGACCGCAACCGGAGCCAGGCTGGCGAGCGTGGAGGGTAAATCGTGGCAGGCAAACGCCGCGTGCTGTAAACCTGCTCCCTGATAACAGGCTACCGAACGGGCAATTTGCGTGGCGCGGCTTTGCGAAATATTGAGCGCGAGACGAATGTCGCCCTGCGGACTGCGCACCGCCAGGCTACGCACCAGCCCGTAAGGATCGGGCAGGGTCTGCTCATGTTCGAGCGTAAAGCCGAATACCGTGCGGAAAAAGATAATCCAGTTATCGCGGCTGTCCGCCTCCATGCCGAGGGCCAGATGATCGATACCCCGATAATCGTCGCGCGGCGTGACGTTCGCGCGCAGATGAAAATCGCGGGTGTAGATATCGTCCCCCATCTCAATCAGATAAATAAGGCTGCCGTCCGGGGCGCAAACCGCCGGGATGGGGCTTTCGTTCGGCCCGGCATCGCCCTGCCAGGTGGCGTAGCCTAAGGCGCGTGCCCGTTCCACGATCGCCGCGCTCTGGCTGACGCGCAACGCCATGGCGCAGAGGGAAATCCCGTGACGCTGGTGAAAATGATCGGCCCAGCTATGCGGCTGGGCGTTGACCACCACCCTCGCCCCGCCGTTGCGCCAGAGGGCGACGCGTTTTGAGCGATGCGTCCCCTCTTCGGCAAAGCCGAGCTGCGTCAGCCTGTGTCCGAGTTCGCCCGCCTGCGCCGGCGTGGCGGCAAACTCGATAAACTCCAGACCGGCGTAGAGGGGCAGTTCCGCGGGGGAAAAGAGCGGCGCCCGGCTTTCCGGCAGCCGCTGACGGACCTGCTCTTCCAGCCACAGCAGCGAGCGATAGCCATCTTTCGCCGTCGCGCCGTTGGGCGATGCGCGGAAGCTGTCGTTAAAGATCTCCAGCGACCAGGGGCCGCAGTAGCCGCGGCGGGTAAGATCGCAGGCAAACTCCACCAGCGGCAGCTGCCCCTGGCCGGGAAAACAGCGGAAGTGACGGCTCCATTCGAGGATATCCATTTTCATCAGCGGCGCGTCGGCCATCTGTACAAAGGTGATTTTTTCCAGCGGCACGTCCGCCAGCTGCGCCAGCGTATCGCCGCGCGCCAGCACGTGGAAACTGTCGAGCACGATGCCCAGCGCCGGGCTATCGACGCTTTTGACCCGCGCCCACGCCTGATGCCAGCGGTTGACGTGGGTGCCCCAGGCCAGCGCCTCGTAGCCAATCGTGATGCGTTCCTGCTCCGCCAGCGCAGCAAGGGCGCGTAAGTCGGCGACCTGCAGCTCGACGTCAGCGGAACAGTCCGGCTGAACGTTGCTGCACAGCAGCAGGGTGTCGCAGCCCAGCTCGTGCATAAGCGCAAATTTGCGCCTGGCGCGTTCCATGTTGGCGGCGAACTGGGCGCGGCTGGCGCCTTCAAAATCACGAAATGGTTGAAAAAGCGTGATTTTTAGCCCTAAATCTGCCGCCAGGTGGCGGATATCGGCCGGCGTACCGGTATAATAGAGCAGATCGTTTTCGAAGATTTCGACGCCCTGATAGCCCGCCGCTGCGATGGCATGGAGCTTTTCGGGTAAGGTACCGGAGATCGAGACGGTGGCGATGGAACGCAACATAGAGTCCTCGGGTCATTAGCTGACTTAGTGACCTGAATATGTATCATTTGGTTCAAATACGCCATGATTGGTTGCAAAATTGTGATCAATATGTGTATTTTTTGCATCTCAAGAAAAGGAGCCGTTATGTCCGTCGTTGCTCATGATGAAGCGCAGTCTCTGAAAGAGCGAATCTTCGCCGCCGCCATTACCGTTTTCGCCGAGCATGGACTGTCGGGCGCGCGGATGGAGCAAATCGCCACCGAAGCGCAGACCACCAAACGCATGGTGGTCTACTACTTCAAGACCAAAGAGCTGCTTTATCAGGCCGTGCTGCAGCACGTCTACGCGAAGATCCGCGAAACCGAGCAGCAGCTCGGGCTGGAAAACGTACCGCCGGTAGAGGCGCTGGTACAGCTGGTGAAGTGGAGCGTGCGCTATCACGCCACGCACGCTGACTATATGCGGGTGATCTGTATGGAAAACATGCAGCGCGGGAAATGGCTGAAAAGTTCAGGTCAGCTGAAACCGCTGAACCGCACCGCCCTGTCGATCCTGGAAGATATTCTTCAGCGCGGGCAGCAGCAAGGGGTGTTTCAGGCCGGGCTGGAAGCGCGCGATGTGCATCGATTAATCAGCAGCTTTAGCTTCTACCAGGTATCAAACTTTTATACGTTCAGCAGCCTCTACCTGGACGATCCGATGCCGGCTATTGATGATGAAGCGATGGTCGCCCACCACTGCGATATTGCCGTCAAGGCGGTTATTCGCTTTGTCATTTCCTGAAGCGCGCGGGAAGCGCCCGGCGGCGGCTAGTTTCCGGAAAGCGCATGGACCACCTTCTCCATCGCTTCCTGCGTCAGCGCGGAACGTTTGATTTTCGGGTTCGCCAGGGCGGTGCGCACCACGCCGGCGATAACGATATGCTTTGGTTCCTGGCCCAGGTCGCGCATCTCCAGCACGACTTTGCCCACCACGCGGCACATTTCCTGATACAGCGCCTCATCTTTGGCTGTGTTTCCCATTCTATTTCACTCTCAATTTTTCATTATCAATCAAATCATTATTGATATATTTCCTGAGTAAATCAAACCAGCTCCGCGTTTGCGCCTCAGAGACCGCTTTTCCCTGGCAAACTTGTGAATAAACCCGCGTTTCCGCCCTCTTTATCTTGTCAGGTGATGAAAAAATGTGTTGCGCATAAGCGTAGGATTAGTTTGCATTTTGTTAAGTATATAACTATAGAAATGAAACATGGTTTTCATTTTCTTTTTTGGATTTGGCAACGTATAATGCCCAACAAATTCTTATTGAATGGTTTCAGCGCATTGGATTGCATGACTAAACGCATAACACGTTGCCTCTTTTCATGGGCTGAACCGCCAGCACACATTCTTCTGCACGCTCTTTTGTTGTCACCTATCCTTAGAGCGTGGCATAGCAACTTTCGTAATACAGGTTTAACTCTGCGGCAGTGCGCCCACGGAGTCAGATTCCCCATCCCTATCCTTCACAACTTAAAGATTAAACTGTCATGAAAAAGACCAAAATTGTTTGCACCATCGGTCCGAAAACCGAATCCGAAGAGATGTTGACCAAAATGCTGGACGCGGGCATGAACGTTATGCGTCTGAACTTCTCTCACGGTGACTACGCGGAACACGGTCAGCGCATCCAGAACCTGCGCAATGTGATGAGTAAAACCGGTAAGAAAGCGGCAATCCTTCTGGATACCAAAGGTCCGGAAATCCGTACCATTAAGCTGGAAGGCGGCAACGACGTTTCTCTGAAAGCGGGCCAGACCTTTACCTTCACCACCGACAAATCCGTCGTCGGTAATAACGAAATCGTTGCGGTGACCTATGAAGGTTTCACCAGCGATCTGAGCGTCGGCAACACCGTACTGGTTGACGATGGTCTGATCGGTATGGAAGTCACCGCTATCGAAGGTAACAAAGTTGTTTGTAAAGTGCTGAACAACGGCGACCTTGGCGAGAACAAAGGCGTTAACCTGCCGGGCGTGTCTATCGCTCTGCCGGCGCTGGCCGAAAAAGACAAGCAGGACCTGATCTTCGGTTGCGAACAGGGCGTTGACTTTGTTGCGGCCTCCTTTATCCGTAAGCGTTCTGACGTCGTTGAAATCCGCGAGCACCTGAAAGCCCACGGCGGCGAGAAGATCCAGATCATCTCCAAAATTGAAAACCAGGAAGGCCTGAACAACTTCGACGAGATCCTCGAAGCCTCTGACGGCATCATGGTTGCGCGTGGCGACCTGGGCGTTGAAATCCCGGTTGAAGAAGTGATCTTCGCGCAGAAGATGATGATCGAAAAATGTATCCGCGCGCGTAAAGTCGTTATCACCGCGACTCAGATGCTGGATTCTATGATCAAAAACCCGCGTCCGACCCGTGCAGAAGCAGGCGACGTGGCTAACGCCATCCTCGACGGCACCGACGCCGTTATGCTGTCCGGCGAATCCGCAAAAGGTAAATACCCGCTGGAAGCGGTCACCATCATGGCGACCATCTGCGAGCGTACCGACCGCGTGATGACCAGCCGTCTTGAATACAACAACGACAACCGTAAGCTGCGCATCACCGAAGCGGTTTGCCGCGGTGCGGTTGAAACGGCTGAAAAACTGGAAGCGCCGCTGATTGTTGTGGCAACCCAGGGCGGTAAATCCGCGCGCGCCGTACGTAAATACTTCCCGGATGCCACCATCCTGGCGCTGACCACCAATGAAACGACCGCGCGTCAGCTGGTGCTGAGCAAAGGCGTTGTGGCGCAGCTGGTTGAAGATATCTCTTCTACCGATGCCTTCTATATCCAGGGTAAAGAGCTGGCGCTGCAGAGCGGCCTGGCGCGCAAAGGCGACGTGGTTGTTATGGTCTCCGGCGCGTTAGTCCCGAGCGGAACCACCAATACCGCTTCCGTGCACGTGCTGTAATAATTTACAGGTTAATTAGTATTTCCTTTAAAAGCGCCTCTCGGGGCGCTTTTTTTTATTCTGGTACTAGCCGCTATTAATAAAAATGCAAATCGGAATTTACTATTTAATGCGAGATTATCTAAGATGAATCCGATGGAAGCGCGCTGTTTTCACTCGCCTTTTTAACGTTACGTGATGATTTCGATGCTTCTTTGAGCGAACGATCAAAAATAAGTGCATTCAGGTAAAAAAATATTCTCATCACAAAAAAGTTTGTGTAATACTTGTAACGCTACATGGAGATTAACTCAATCTAGAGGGTATTAATAATGAATCGTACTAAACTGGTACTGGGCGCGGTAATCCTGGGTTCTACTCTGCTGGCTGGTTGCTCCAGCAATGCTAAAATCGATCAGCTGTCTTCTGACGTTCAGACTCTGAACGCTAAAGTTGACCAGCTGAGCAACGACGTGAACGCAATGCGTTCCGACGTTCAGGCTGCTAAAGATGACGCAGCTCGCGCTAACCAGCGTCTGGACAACGCAGCTACTAAATACCGCAAGTAATAGTATCTGTGTAATAAAAATGGCGCACATTGTGCGCCATTTTTTTTGCCTTACCTTTTCCCGCCTACTGCACCCTTTTCGCTTCATCTACCGGCGTATTATTCTGTACCGACAGGCTCGACGCGGTGCTTCCGCTCGCGGATACCACCACCGGATATCCTGCCCGCCGGGTCAGCGCGCGTTTAAGCTGCGCCTCATCAACCGCTTTATCCCCCGAGAATTGATGAAACTCCGCCGGAAGCGTATAGGCCATGGTCTGCGCATTGCTGGCCTCATCCGGCGTCAACGGGCGATGAACTTCAACATAACGCTTACCGTCCGGCTCCACGGCGAACTTGACCGGCTGGTTGATAATCCGTACCGGCGTCCCGCTTTTCACCTGATTGAATAAAGACTGGATATCCGCCGCGTTCATGCGCATACAGCCTGAGCTGACGCGCAGACCCACGCTGTCCGGCGCGCTGGTGCCATGAATCAGATATTCACCATTACCGTACGCCAGACGGAGCGCATATCGGCCTAGCGGGTTATTCGGCCCTGCGGGCACGACCGGCGGCAGTTTAATCCCCTTCTCCAGCGAACGGGCGCGGATGCCCGCCGTCGGCGTCCAGGTGGGGTTCGGGATTTTCTGCCCTATGCGGGTTGTCATCTCCGGCGTCTCCAGCCCCTGCTGACCAATCCCCAGGGGATAGACCTGCACCTGATTGACGCCCGGCGGGAAGTAGTACAGGCGCAACTCGGCCAGGTTGACGACGATGCCCTCGCGCGGCACGTCCGGCAGCAGCATCTGCGAAGGTATCAGCACCTGAGTACCCGGTTTAGGCTGTACCGGCGCCATAGTATCGTTCGCTTCAAGGATCAGCATCGCCGCCGTATCAAAACGACGGGCAATCGCCTGCAGGTTGCGGTCACCCTCCTGTACCGTCCAGAACTGGTTCTCACCAATCAGACGACTGTTGGCAGGAGGAAGGGGGTAATCAACGGCCCAGGCAGCGTGGGACGCGCTAAGGGCGCTCAGAAGGGCAATGGTGATAAGAGAAGCGCGTTTCATACTGAGATTCCTTCTTTCGCTGATAAAACGCCAGGCCTGTTATGCACGACGGGAGGCTCGCCTCCCGTCGTGCATAACAGAATGAAATCTACTGTTTTATTCTAGCTAAGATTTGCTGCTTTCGCGCGAATTGCGCGGATCATGGCTTCCAGTCCTTGCGACCGCGAGGGGGTAAGGTGCTGCGTCAGGGCCATTTTTTCAAACCACGGACGCACGTCAAACGCGGTGATATCTTTGGCCGTCATCTGGTCATAGAGGATAAACACCACCGCGATAAGGCCTTTGACGATGGCCGCATCGCTGTCACCACGAAGCGCAATCGCGCCGCTCTGCTCCTGCGTCATCACGATCCACACCTGGCTCTGGCAGCCCTGAATGATGTTCTGCGCGGTGTGTTCCTCCGGGCTCAGCGGCGCCAGGCGCTGACCCAGTTCAATAATATAGAGATACTTCTCTTCCCAGTTCGCACAACGGCTAAAGTTGCGCAGCAGTTTGTCTCTGTCCGGTAACGCCGCCATAGTTGCTTCCTTTAGCTTAATAATTTGTGGATCCGCTGTAGCCCCGCCACCAGTCGGTCCACCTCCTCCGTCGTATTGTACATCGCCAGCGATGCCCGACACATGGCCGGCACGCCGTAGAACGCCATCAGCGGCATGGCGCAGTGGTGCCCGGTCCGCACCGCAATACCGTAGTTATCGAGGAAGCTGCCGACATCATAAGCATGATGTTTGCCGAGATTAAAGGCGATCGCTCCCAGGCGATCTGGCGGGCCGTAAAGGGTTAAATCCGCCACGCTCTCCAGCGCCTGCAGCGCGTAGCGCATCAGGGTCTGTTCATATTCCGCGATGTGCGTCAGCCCCAGCGCGCTGACGTAATCCAGCGCCGCGCCCAGCCCGATGATGCCGCCGGTATTCGGCGTTCCCGCCTCGAAGCGCCACGGCGCTTTTGCCCAGGTCGTGCCTTCCGTCAGGCTGACCGTGGCGATCATCGACCCGCCCCCTTCCCACGGCGCCATCTCCTGCAAAATGTCCTGCTTGACGTAGAGCACGCCGATGCCGGTGGGACCGTACAGCTTGTGGGCGGAGAAGGCGTAAAAGTCGCACTCCAGCGCCTGCACATCCACCGGATGGTGCATCACCGCCTGCGCGCCGTCCACCAGCACTTTGGCGCCGTACTGATGGGCCAACGCCGTCAGAGCGGCGATGGGATTTTCGGTTCCCAGCACGTTCGATACCTGGGTAATGGCCAGCAGGCGGGTGCGCTCGTCCAACAGGCCGGGGATCGCATCCAGCTGCAGCGTACCGTCCTGGTTCAGCGGGATCACCCGCAGCTGCGCCCCCACTCTGGCGCACAGCATCTGCCACGGCACGATATTGGCGTGATGCTCCATCGCGCTGACGATGATGTTGTCGCCCGCGCCGACGTTGGCGTTTCCCCAGCTGTTCGCCACGAGGTTAATGCCTTCCGTAGTGCCGCGAACAAACACCAGCTCCTCCGCCGAGCGGGCGTTGAGGAACGTCGCCGCCCGCTGGCGCACCTGCTCCATGCTCGCCGTGGCTTCCGCGCTGAGGGTATGAATGCCGCGATGCACCGCCGCATAGCCGTGGCGGTAAAATTCCGCCTCGGCGTTAATCACCGCTTCCGGCTTCTGCGCGCTGGCGGCGCTGTCGAGATAGGCCAGCGGCTGGCCATTAACCTCGCGATTGAGAAGCGGGAAATCCGCGCGCACGCGTTCCACAGAAAATGTCATGCCTTACCTCCCGGCAAACGCTGGCCAATACGCGCCAGTATCTGCTGCCTGAGCGCCTCATCGTCGATCGCTTCCGTGAGCTCAGCGGCAAAGGCGTAAAGAATCATCTGCTGCGCCGCCTGCTGCGTAATGCCGCGTGAGCGCAGATAAAATAGCTGTTCGTCATCAATACGCCCGATGGTCGCCCCGTGGCTGCACTTCACGTCGTCAGCGTAAATCTCCAGCTGCGGTTTGGTATCCACTTCCGATAAGCGGCCCAGCAGCAGGTTGTTGTTGGTCATCTGGCCATCGGTTTTGATCGCATGCGGCGCGACGTTAATCAGGCCGTTAAACACCGCCCGCCCTTTGTCGTTGACGATGGTTTTATGCAGCTGGCGGCTGTTACAGTACCCGACCTGATGATCGAGCCAGGTGCGACTGTCGCAGACTTCGCCGTTGACCGGCATCGCCAGCGAGTTAATCCGCAGGGTGCTGTTTTCCCCCTTCAACTGCGTGCTGGTGTGGTGGCGCAGCACCGAGCTACCGAGCAGAAAACTGCTGCTGAAAGCGGAGGCGTCGCGCCCGAGCGCCAGGTCGTTATGGGCAAAGTGGTAGCTTTGCGCGTTCTCAAACGCCAGCTTGATATGCTGCAGGTGGGCGTTATCCGCCACGGTCATCGTCAGCCTTGCGCCGGTAAAGTGGCGCTCATCGTTAAGGCTCAGATAGTGTTCGATGATGGTCGCCTGCGCGCCGCTCTCCAGCGCCAGATGGTGGCGATAGTGGGCGGTGTTCATTTCATCGCTTGCCAGCCCACGCGTCAGGTGCATAATCAGCAGCGGTTTATCCGGGTGCTGGTTGCGCCTGACCCGAATATGGGTAACGGTGGTCGCCAGGCTTTCGGTCAAATGCAGAAAGACTTCGGGCTGAACGGCGTCAGGCAGCTGCTGACGCTCGTTATCCACCTGCACTTCATAGCCGCTGGCGGCCAGATCGTCACTCAGGCTCGCGCTAAACTGACCGTCGACAAACACCAGTCGCCATGCCTCTACCGTTAGCGCCAGTTCGTCGCGCCGGGCCGCCGTCAGCGTCTGCGGCTGAGCGGCGACAAAGGTCTGATTCAGTAGCGTGTCCAGCGGGGTATATTTCCAGTTTTCGTGTTTACGCGTTGGCAACCCCAGGCGCAGCAGCTGTTGCAGGTGCTGATGCGCCTGCGGGCTGCGCTGCCCGCTTTGGGACTCAAACAGATGGTGCCACTGCTGCAGCGCGTTACTGCTGTTCGGTAAGCCAGCCATAGCCCTGCTCCTCCAGTTGTTTGACCAGAGTAAAATCGCCGGATTTGACGATTCGCCCCTGGTACAGCACGTGGACGTAATCCGGCTTGATATAATCGAGAATGCGCTGATAGTGGGTGACGATAATAAATGAACGCTTGCCGTCGCGCAGGGAGTTGACGCCGTCAGAGACAATCTTCAGCGCGTCGATATCCAGCCCGGAATCGGACTCATCCAGGATGCACAGCTCCGGTTCCAGCACCGCCATCTGCAGGATATCGTTGCGCTTTTTCTCGCCGCCGGAGAAGCCGACGTTAACCGAGCGGGTCAGCAGATCCTCCGGCATCTTCAGCAGCTTAATTTTGTCTTCCATCAGGTCCTGGAAGTCAAAACGGTCAAGCTGCTCCTGGCCACGATAGCTGCGCACGGCGTTGAGAGCGGTTTGCAGGAAAAACTGATTGCTGACGCCGGGAATTTCCACCGGATACTGGAAGGCCATGAAGATGCCTTCACCGGCGCGATCTTCAGGGGAGAGTTCCAGTAAATCTTTGCCTTTAAACGCCACGCTGCCGCCGGTCACTTCATAGTCTTCACGTCCGGCCAGCGTAGCGGAGAGCGTACTTTTCCCGGATCCGTTCGGGCCCATAATGGCGTGCACTTCACCGGGGCGAACCTCCAGATCCAGCCCGCGCAGGATCGCTTTGTCTTCAACGGCGACCTGCAAATTTTTTATACTTAACATCTTATTTCCTTTGTTATCAGCCGACGCTGTGTTCAAGGCTAATTGCCAGTAATTTTTGCGCTTCTACGGCAAACTCCAGCGGCAGCTCTGAGAAGACGTCTTTACAGAAACCGTTGACGATCATCGAAATCGCATCGTCTTCGCTGATTCCGCGCTGCAGGCAGTAGAAGAGCTGATCTTCGCCGATACGGGAGGTGGTCGCTTCGTGCTCCAGCTGCGCGCTGTTGTTGCGGCATTCCACGTACGGGAAGGTATGCGCCCCGCTGTCCGGGCCAATCAGCATGGAGTCACACTGGGTGAAGTTGCGCGCGTTGGTTGCCGTCGGCATGATTTTGACCAGACCGCGATAGCTGTTCTGGCTATGGCCGGCGGAAATGCCCTTCGAGATAATCGTCGAACGGGTATTTTTGCCGATATGGATCATCTTGGTGCCGGTGTCCGCCTGCTGATGGCCGCTGGTCAGCGCCACCGAGAAGAACTCGCCGATGGAGTTATCCCCGCGCAGAATGCAGCTCGGATACTTCCAGGTGATCGCCGAGCCCGTTTCCGACTGGGTCCACGACATTTTGCTGTTCTCGCCTTCGCACAGGGCGCGCTTGGTGACGAAGTTGAGGATCCCGCCGGTATTGTTGTCGCCGGGGAACCAGTTTTGCACCGTGGAGTACTTCACCTCGGCGTCTTTATGAATAATCACCTCGACCACCGCCGCGTGCAGCTGGTAGCTATCGCGTACCGGCGCCGAACAGCCTTCGATATAGCTCACGTAGCTGCCTTCGTCAGCGACCAGAATGGTGCGTTCGAACTGGCCGGTTTTTTCCGCGTTGATGCGGAAATAGGTCGACAGCTCCATTGGGCAGCGTACGCCTTTGGGCACATAGATAAAGGTGCCGTCGGACGCCACCGCCGCGTTGAGGGCGGCAAAGAAGTTGTCGTTGCCCGGCACCACGGTGCCGAGGTATTTCTTCACCAGTTCCGGGTGATCGTGGATCGCTTCGCCGAAGGAACAGAAAATAATCCCCTGTTCCGCCAGCTTTTCGCGATAGGTGGTCGCCACCGAAACCGAGTCAAAAATGGCGTCGACGGCCACTTCCCGTCCTTCCCGCACCGGCACGCCGAGAAGGTTAAACGCCTCTTCGACTTCGCTGGTCAGAAACGCGCTGGACCCCGTTTGCTGCAGCGCGCCGGGCTCAGAGGCGCAGGTGTCATCGCAGTTGCCGCAGGAGGGCGCTGAATAATAGCTGTAATCCTGATAGTTCAGCTTGTCGTAGTGCGCCTTCAGCCAGTGCGGCTCTTCCATCGCCTGCCAGGCCTTAAACGCGTTCAGTCGAAACTCCAGCATCCATTCTGGCTCATTGCGGCGCGCAGAAATTGCCCTGACCACCTCTTCATTTATGCCTTTCGCCAGCTCATCGGTCCGTAGCCGAGTGAAAAAGCCCTCTTTATAGTTGAGTGGACCGCCGCTCCAGGTTTTGACATCGTCAGTTGCTTCAGTATTACGAGACATAGTTACTCCGCCTGAACGCCAAAACTTTCGCCGCAGCCGCATTCGTGCTGGGCTTTAGGGTTATGAAATTTGAAGATTTGATTTAAGCCTTCGCGAACGTAATCGAGCTCGGTGCCATCGATAAACGGCATCGCCTGCAGCGGCGCCCACAGCTTCGCGCCATCGCGCTCAAATAACAGATCGTCTTTCGCCGGTTCAGCAATTAGCTCGAGAACGTAGCCAAAGCCGGCGCAGCCGCTGGTTTTAACGCCAAGCCGCAGCCCCTGCATATCCGGCTGTTTGCGGACCAGATCGCGAATATGGGCGGCGGCGGCTGGGGTCATGACCAGCCCACGCCAGCTAAAATCTTCGGGATTGAAAGTTCCTGCATGTGAATTCATCGCTCTACCTCATAGGTTGACGCCATCGGGCCATATCGCTATGTTAGTGATAATGATTATCACTTCAACCCATCCAGAGAAGGGGTATTTCCCCATTCAGTGCTTTTTATAAGCATAGACCCTGACAGAAGAGATATCGGAGATGGAATAAATTGTTCAATGCATTGATTAATAATGCATTTCAGTGACAGAAAGGTAGAAATTGCAGGAAAGTTAAAATATGCATCGGAAATACCTATTTTTGAGATAGCGAATTTGCGTTGCGTAGAACCCACCGTGAAGGGCAAAAGAGTCACAATCACATACTGCGGGTAAAAAGGAGAAACGGCGGACGTTATCTTCCCCGGCTATGAGCCAAAAAGACCGCAATAACCACGAACATTAAAAGGGCAGCGCCATGGCGCCGATCAAGGCGCTACCGCGTATCGCTAAACGGATGCCCGTTTAATTGTACTGCAGCGTCATGACCACAACGGCACTCACGCTTCCGGGCGTCGCACCGCCTGACACCGATTTTACCGAGGCCTGCATAGCCAGGGTTGCGGTTCTGTCAGCCGCGATATTGTGGGTGATGCTGGAACCCGTTCCCTTTAGCACACCGCTGCCTGCTTCGCTCATCGCTACCGCCACGTTGGTTGCCGTACCGCTATTCAGATAATAGTCAGGACCGGCAAGCGGATCGGGAGTACCGATGAAGGAGGCCGTTACGCTGCGCGTTCCCGCCGGACAGTTGGTAAACAGCAGGTTAAAGGGAACCGGGTCGGAGGATGACCCGGGTGTGGCCATGTTGGTTGCCTGAATATCGCCCAGATTGACATCGAGGTTGCTGTTTCCCCCATTGAATATACAGGGCGAGGCGACAATATTTCCCGTCACCCCCATCGTCACGCTGTCGGCAGAAAAAACGTTCCAGCACAGTAACGTCAGAATAAGCAATTTTTTATGGCGTATTTTCATTTTTTCACCCGTTACTGGTACGTCAAATTAAGCGTGGCGGTCGCATTTGCCGAGCCTGACTCAACGGAAGTTAAGGTCTGATAATAACGGGCCGTCAACGGCAGCGTTTCTTGCCCGCCCGATGACCGTTTTAATAACAGCGGGCTATTGATGGCCAGCGGCGCGCCATTATATAAAAGCTGCACGCCGACGCCTTTTGCCGTCCCGGCGCTGCCCTGCCCCGTTAATGCCATTACGCTGGGGTTGGCGCTATCGGGATTTTGTACGCCGCTCAGCGAAACGGTGATATTGGTGCCGGCGTTGCAGCTTAACCCCAGATCTTGCGTATTCTGCGCGCCAGCGGGCGTGGTGCCTACCGTCGAGCCGAACGTTGAAGCGGGAATATCGCCAATGATGAAGTTCAACTGAGGCGTAGTGATACTGCAGGCCAGGGCGTTGATTGTCCCATCGGTCAGCGTTGCGGTCAGGCCATCACGATAGACGCCGTCGCTGCCCTGGAGCGTCACCACCCCGATCGTTCCCGGCGTTAATGCGCCTGATGATACCGGCCCGGTGACCACCAGCTGTATGTTGCCGCCGTACCAGTCGACATAAGAGGTCTGTGCGTTATAGGAAAATATATTACTCGGACTTTCAAAATAAGCGTTTGATGAAAAACGAATACCAATACCGCTAATATTAGTGTTGTAAACGTGATTACCGTAGCTGCTCAGCGTCGCATTATTATATCGCATGCTGAAACCCAGCATGAGTGGGTTAGTACAGCCGGAAAGGTAAGAGCCCGTAAATGTCCCGCCCCCCGAAAAAATAACGGTCCCGACCGGTGCGTCACGCGGTACGGTAATCGTTCCCACGGATACAGTGGAGTTCTGCGGGGTAATGGTGGTGCAGGTTCCGGCACGCGCACTATTCCATCCGGCCAATAAGCCGAGCAAAATAACAGAATAAATCAATCTCATGTTTAACGTTCCTGATGACAACTGGCGCTAACTTCTGTTATTCCAGCGTAGGTTGATTGTTTCGGCAGGCTGAAATCAGCACGGCACTGTTGGCTGGACTGGCGGCCCCACGTGACGACGATCGCCCCCTGCTCGCGCATTCCGCTTAAAAAAACCTGGCCGCGATCGCCAACGATAAAGCTGCTCTTATTATCATCCGCAAGCGTCACCACCGCCCCAAACGGCACGAAGCGGTTATTGTCGGTTAAGGTCATCAGGACCCTGCGCCCCACTTTGGAAAGATAATCGGCGCGCACCACCGCGCCTCGCGTCGGGGTAACCGTGTCGGTGTTTATCTCCAGCTCTACGTCCTCAGGCATATTTTGCGGATCGAGCGTCAGGTCATTTTTTCGATAGACGGAAATATTGCTGACTACCGTATATCCCCGGTAGTCCGTGCGCGCGCCGGGTTGGTTGCGAATATTCACGCCGTGTGCGCCGGGGGCTTTTATCAGGGCATTGGTTTCACCGAGCGGTTGGGAAAGCGTGATACCATCGGCGTGGGCGATAACGCCCCCCTGCAGACCATAATTAAGCCGCTCGCTGTTTTTGTCGTAGCTATACCCCGCCGTCACTTCGCCGTACGTCCCTTTATAGTCACCGTTCATATTGCCGGTGTAACCCACACCATCCGTACCGTAACCCTGCTGGACGTTCCAGTTCAGCGAGTTGTTCTCCAGCGCGACCCCGTTCATGCCGATATTATGCGTCGTTCCACCATTCTTGCTGGCGTTCATGCCATAGCTGGCCCACGTTTGCGGGAGGAATTTATCCAACGGTACGCTGACGTTAAACGCCAGCAGCTGGTCGTGGCCGCTGTTATTCGCGCTGTCGTTTGACGTCGCGCTGCCATTTTTGCTGTATGTCCAGGTCAGGCCGTAGCTGATATTGCGCCAGTAGTTGTTGTATCCGACGCTCCAGGAAGCCATCGACCTGGCGGAGTTCCAGTAATCTTCCCTCGCCGCGCTGAGGGTTAGCGATCCCAGTTCGCGGCTCAGCGTCTGGCTCATCGTCAGTTCCGCGCGGTTACGCCTGCGGTCCTGCAGCGCGCTGCTGTCTCCATATGAATCCAGAACTTCCTGCATCCCGTAATAGCCACTGGTGGAATAGCGGTATCCCGCAATGGAAAAGTTGGTCCCGGTATCAATGAAGTTTTTGCTGTATCGCGCTCGCCAGGATTGGCCGCGCGATTTTTCCGTTTTATCCGGCGTTGACCAGGCCTGCGTGACATCCGTGGAGATAGCGCCTAACGCCCCCATATTTTTACCCACGCCGAATGCCAGAGACTGATATTTGCTTGACTCCTGCAGGCCGCCATAGAGGGTAACACCCCGCTGCAGACCATAAATGGCGGTAGCCTGCCCGAAAGGAGTTTTATCCACGCTGCTGTTATATGAACGATACTGCCCGCCGGTGATGGCGTATTTGAATCGGCCTTCCCGCTGCAGTACCGGCAGCGAGGCGTAGGGCAACGTGAAGTGCTGTTCGCTGCCATCGGCTTCTTTAATCGTCACGTCGAGATCGCCTGCCCCACCGGTAGGATACATATCCGTAATTTCAAAGGCGCCCGGCGCAACGTAGCTTTGGTAGATCTGGTAGCCGTTCTGGCGCACCACGACCTGCGCATTGGTTCGGGCGATGCCGCGTACCACGGGCGCATAGCCCTTAAGAGAATCCGGCAGCATATCGTCGTCGGATGCCAGCTGGCCGCCGCGAAAAGGCATACTGTCGAACACGTCGGCAGGCGCGGAGCTGTCGCCAACGGTAAGCTGGGCTTTCAGAGGAATAACGGCCCGCTGCGCGTAGGTATAAACGGTGTCCCATTTATCCTGACCGGAGGACTCCCGTGACCAGGTGGTATAGTTGCGAAAACGCCACGGTCCGATATTGATCCCCGGACGCAGGTTCGCATACTGGCTGTCGCTCCCGGCGCCCTGGCCCGTTTTCGCCCGAGTGTTCGCCCCGCTCAGGCTGTAATTGAGCAATGCCGCTGTAATCCCATCATCCCACATTTCTGGCGGTACATAGTCCCTCGCAGGCAGGTCGATCGCCGCCTGGGGAATACTGATGACCAGCCGCTGGGCGCCAAACTGAAAATCAGCGCTGGCCTGTGGAATAGCCTGGAGATGGGCGCAATCACTATTTTCTACCGACAGCTGGGGAAAAAGTTCGGTTTTCACTCCCCACTGTTTTAATTGTTCCACGCTCAGACAGGGCTGTAATACCTCATTGCCACCCCCGGTCTTTGCCATCGCAAAAGGAATATCCCGGGTGTCCATTAACTGATCATCAAGAATAATATCCACATGGTATGTTCCCGGCGCCTGAGAGCCCGATTCAAAAGCCGATAAATCCGCTTTGCCCACGCCGGGATTATCCAGCTCTACCAGGGCCGTATTAAACGAATCACTGGCATACAGTTCCGTAGAGAAACCGGTCAACACTATGGCGATAAGCGTAGCCAGGCGAGCAGGTCGCAACTTATTATTTTTTATTATCATCGCTATTAACCTATTTAACGCTGGTTTTGCCATTTACTCAGAGATTACAAACTGGCTTGATGTGACGGACCGGGGCTACCGTAGTCATTAATGATTTTAAAAGTCAGGGCATTGCCGGAGGCCCCGTCCGGCAAGCGGAATCGGGCGGTCGACCCCGGCATGACGTAGGTCACCTGGGCAAGCATTTTTCCTCCCACGGTAATTTCATTGAAATTAATGACGTAAGCCGTTGGGTTATTAACCTGAAGTTCATTGCCGCTTCTTTGCCAGGTGAGTTTATTCGCCTGTTCCTCCGGCGCTGAGGCACGAAGCGTAGCGGGACGATAAATCAGCTTGATACGCGTTTTTACAGCAATTTGCAGGGAGTTCATCTGCTTTGATGCTGAGGGAATCGCTTTAATATTCACCCAAAATAAACTTTCTTGCGTTTGAGGCAGTGAACCTGTCGCGACAATTCGTTCAATATTCTTTTGTCCGCTGTCGAGGCGATACATCGGTGGTGTAATAATAAAAGGTGCTTTACCAGAACCCCCTTCCTGCTCATCTATCCATGACTGAATTAAATAAGGCGTCGCATCAGGATTATTAACGCTGATTGACGCTTCTTTTTTTGCACCATCGAAAATGATCCGCGTGCCGCCAATAATTACCCCGGCAGTGGCGGTTGCCTGCACCAGCGTAAACATTGTTATCGCCAGGCCAATTGTTCTGATAAAACGCATTTAATACCTCTTAAAACAAAGGGGCCGGGCCGGCCCCCCTACTGATTACTGCAAAAGACTTAGTTGTAAACTACGGAGAAATTCGCCACCGAGTTAGCTGGGCCGGCAACCACCGTCGAAGTGGTCGACACATACTGAGCATAGAAATTCAGCGTATTATCAGCGGTGCTGCTGAGCGGGTAGGAGTAACCGTTGCTGCCGTGCAGAGGCAGATCGGCTTTATCCGCCGTCATCAGATTAATCGCGACACCGGTTGCTGCGCCAGCGACCGACGAGTCAATGGCCAGCAGGCTGGCGTTGCTTAAATCAGGCGTACCATCAAAGCGGACCTTGGCATTGGTAACCGTCACCGGACAGTTCTTCAAAATAATATCGAATTTCGTCGCAGCGGTTCTCGAACCGGCCGCTGGAAATTCAGTTTTATAATAATCGCCCAAAACAACCACCTGGTCCTTTGACGCGACATCGATATCGCAGGCGGCATCTAAAATATTGCCATTAAAATTAACGGTACCCGCTGCTGCGAAAGCCTGAGTCATTGATAATGCAGAACCTGCTGCAAGCATCGCAATAACAATTTTCTTTTTCATAACGATACATCCTGTTTTATTTTATTTACATTCAGGCAAAATATTTAATAAACGCATTTTGCCATTGCTTTAATATATTGCCGGGAATCAGTGGCATATATCACACCACCGTTTCATTTTATTAAAACCGGATTACCCCTGCCGACGAGACAAAATTTATACAACATTTTTTCAGCGCACAATCTATTTCGCGGTCTAAATGTAGACTCGAAATTAACAAAAATAAAACATTCAAATTGAGATATTACTTAATCACACAAACCCCGGTCTACTTTTGGACTCGTGGTATAAAATAAATAAAATCAATAAATTACATACATAACCCACCCGGGTCTATTATTAGACCCGGCGCGAATGTTCCCTGACATGCTGTTTTTTAAGATAATTCCCAACATCGATCAAAAAAACGATCGCATAAGTTAGTGAGGTATCTTATGAATACGAGAATTATTCCTGAACTCGGCAACGAGCCAGCAGAAGTACTTGAGATAAAACCCTTTAAGCACATTGAGAAATTAATTGATAATGTCCTGCCGTACGCCGAGAGGCGAATAGTCTCGAAAGGAGACATTGTTCATTATTACGATAATGACGTTCGTCAGTGTTTTTTACTTATCCAGGGCAGCGTCGCGCTGCATCGTCGCGGGGACGGTATTGTTTTAAACTCAGAGTCATCGCCCTTTCTTCTCGGCGTATGTAGTCAGTTTTCTTCTGAACGTCTTTACGTCAGGGTACTGGAAACGTCGGAAATTGCGGCCGTTTCGCTGGAAACGTTTAATCGCGTGGTAGCGCAACAGAATTTATGGGAGCATTTTTCAAAGCTGCTGATCTATACCGCATCGCGGGTTTATGAGCACTGCTCCCAGATATCACAAATGTCCGCCTATGATATTATCCGTTTTCAACTTGTTGAATTAATGCAAGAGCCCGAAGCTATCCGGCAAAATATCACCGCGGCGGCCTATATCAAAAGTCGAACCTATCTTTCCCGCAGCGGCGTTATGCGCATCCTCGCAGAGCTACGAACGGGTAAATACATTACCATGGAGCGCGGAGTGCTGATTGACATCCACCACCTGCCGCGAAAGTATTGATTGTTCATGTATCTTCGGAGTGGCAAGAGATACGCGTGAGGTTATAATAATTCCGATCTCCTTAAGGATGTTCTGACTATGTCATCGGCTAATCAACCCTTCCGCGGCTCCCCTTACGCACAGGAATTTATTTCTCATTTGCAGCCCTACTGCACGACGTACCGAACGGGCCGCGGCGAGCAGTTTGATCTTCAGGTTAACGGTCAAGGGATGTGTTATCTCCTTCTTGAGGGGACGATAGCGATATACCGAAGAAGTGACAACATGATGCTTTCCACGGCGCTCAGTCCCGCTCTTTTCGGCCTCGCTAACCTGACGGATATTTACTTTGATGACTATTTTAAAACCGTCACGCCGTGTCAGATTGGCGTACTCACGGCCCGTCGCGTCGAGGAAATCATTAAAGAGAAGGCGCTATGGGGACTGCTCTCTAAACAACTGATGTTTGTCTATAACCGCCTCTATCATAACGTCATGCCCCAGGGCACGCCAACGGCATACGAGATGATTCGCCAGCAGCTGATCAAACTCATGGAGGAAGAAGTGGATTATCGCCACAGCGTGACGGCGGAAAAATATATCAGAGAGAAAACCCGGCTTTCCCGCAGCGGCGTAATGCGTATTCTGGCCGCTCTGAAAACCGGCGGTTTTATCGAAATGGAAGAGGGAAAACTCATAAAAATCAACAAACTTCCTGCTAAGTACTGATTATGCGGATTGGGCTTTCGGCTCTTTCGCGGTCCGGCCTGCGCGCCTGAATGCATTCATGCAACAAATTCTATTCGTTTTCATTATAAGTATTGTCATTTCACAGAAATAAAGATTTATTCACTGCTGACTGGCTCATGTAGAATGCGCTGCTAAATTTCCTTCATCTTTTATGCAATGTCGCCATGGCGACCGTTCGGGAACCTGTGTAGTACTGGATTATGGATATAGAAACAGATGTTATGTCGATGTGTATGGTCGTGTTGTTAATTATTAGCGTGTTGCTCGATTAACCTCTTCCCCCGTAAAATCAGTACGCCTCGCCGTCGCCGGAAAGGCCAGCCTATTCGCTACGAACCCGATCCGAATCGAAATCGTACCGTTCCCCCGCGCGGCCTGACCTGCCAGCGTATTCCGGGATAAGCGTTCAGAGAGGCGATATTGCCCTGTCGGGCATAGTGCGAATATAAAAAGGCTGCCAACGATGGTGGCAGCCTCTTCACTTTATGGCATTGCTGATGCGAAGAGCGAGTTAGCTCTTGATCTTCCTGTAGATAAACAGGACAACCAGCGCACCGATCACCGCCACGACAAAGCTGCCGAAATTAAAACCGTCTACACGGCCAAAGCCGAAGAAAGTACTAATCCAACCCCCGACAACTGCACCGATGACACCCAGAATTACGGTAACGATAAATCCGCCGCCGTCTTTCCCCGGCATAATCCACTTGGCTAAAATACCGGCAATAAGCCCAAAAATGATCCATGAAATGATACCCATAGCTAACTCCGTCCTCTTGTTACCTTGTAAATCTCTGGTATAGAAAGATTAGCATAAATATTAATGATGTTTCATAAATTAATATTTAATATACATATACTTGTCAGCACGAAGATAATGGTCTACGCCCTGAACGCGTACCGCACAAATAATCAGCAGGCGGAAGTATCGCGTCGCGGATAATTAAAACCTCGGGAGAGGCAGCGATAAGCCAGGATTTTTCTTATTAAAAGTGAAACTGGAAGCGGAATACAAAAGCAGCAAGGGGGACATTTCCCCCCTTGCTAACTTAGATGACTGCGGTTGTCAGCCGCGACGAACAGCAAAGGCGCCCCTGTTCATCAGTGATGTCGATTTGCCACACCTGATGACGGGAGCCGACGTGCAGCGCCCGGCACACGCCGCGAACCCTCCCGCTGCGCACCGAACGGATATGGTTGGCATTGACCTCCAGCCCCACCACCTTCTGCTCACCTTCGCTGCACAGATAGCCGGCCACCGAGCCTAAGGTTTCCGCTAACACCACCGACGCGCCGCCATGCAGCAGCCCAAACGGCTGATGGGTGCGGCTATCTACCGGCATGGTGGCCTCGATGGCGTCGTCGGTAAGGGCCTCGAAGCGAATATCCAGCAGGCCGACCATATTCCCGTCGCCCATGGTGTTCAGCTGTTCCAGGGTGCTCTGACGTTTCCAAATCATCCCATAATCTCCAGTAGCGCCTGCAGCGGATGGCGTACGCCGCTGCCTTCAATACGCTTCACCTGGCTACGACAGGAGTAGCCGGTAACCAGACAACGATTACGCGGCAGGCGCTGCATCGCCTGCTCCCAGGAGAGCGCGTAGATAGCCAGCGAGTTGGCGTGGTTCTTCACTTCATGACCGTAGGTACCGGCCATGCCGCAGCAGCCCACGTTAACGTTTTCCAGCTTCGCGCCAAAACGCGCGAAGATATCCGCCCACTGTTTGGTGGAAGCGGGAAGCGCCGTGACCTCGGTACAGTGGCCAAACAGATACCAGGACTCGCCGCCCTGCTCCTGCGCAGCGGTTGCCGACAGCGCCTGCGGCAGCCACTCATGCACCAGCATCACGCGGAAGTCGCCGCGCTTGTCGCCGAGCACCTGGTTGTATTCATCGCGATAGCAGAGCACCAGCGCCGGATCCACCCCCACCATCGGCATGCCGAGTTGGGCCACCCGGTTCAGGAAATCGGCGGTTTTCTGCGCGGTACGCGCGAATCGCGTCAGGAAGCCCTTAATATGCTGGGCTTTACCGTTTGGTGAAAATGGCAGCAGTACCGGCTGGTAGCCTAGCTTTTCGACCAGATGAACAAAATCGGCAACCACCTGCGCATCGTAATAGCTGGTGAACGGATCCTGAACCACCAGCACCCTTTTCGCTTTCTGCTCTGCGCTCAGCGCTTCCAGCTGCTCCAGCGTGGTATTCGCCGAACGATGGCCGACCATCTGCTGCTTCAGCGACGGGACGGAAAGCAGCGGGAGATCGACCATACCGATATGCTTTTCCGACAGCTTGCGCATCCACGGCTGATTAATAAAGAAGTTGAACGTCTTCGGCGCATGCGCCATCAGCGGCGCGTAGGATTCAACCGCCGCCACCAGATGATCGCGTACCGGCCGCAGGTAGCGGCTGTGGTAAAGCTGGAGGAAACGCGACCGGAACTCCGGAACGTCGATCTTAATCGGGCACTGGGTCGAGCAGGCTTTACAGGCCAGGCAGCCGGACATCGCCTCCTTAACCTCATGCGAGAAATCGTACTCTCCATTACGCGCGTGCCAGCTATTGCGGGTGCGCTCCACCAGGGTACGCAGGCTGGCGCGTTTTTCCGGCAGATCTTTTTCCAGCTGATTGGGGTCGATGCCGCGATCCGCCAGCAGGCGCAGCCATTCTCGCACCAGCGTTGCCCGCCCCTTCGGCGAGTGAATACGGTGGTTGCTGACCTTCATCGACGGACACATCGGGCTTTTGGCATCAAAGTTGAAGCACAGACCGTTGCCATTACACTCCATCGCGCCGCGCCACGAGCTGCGCACGGCAATGGGGATCTGCCGATCGAAGGTCCCGCGCTTAACCGCATCTACCTTCATCATTGGCGCATCCACGCCTTCCGGCGGGCATATTTTACCGGGGTTCAGGCGGTTATCCGGGTCAAACGCGGCTTTAATCTTGCGCAGCTCGCCAAACAGTTCTGCCCCAAAGAACGCCGGGCTATATTCGGCGCGAAAGCCTTTCCCGTGTTCCCCCCACAGAAGGCCGCCATACTTAGCGGTTAAGGCTACGACGTCATCGGAGATGCGTTTCATCAGCATCTCTTGCTGCGGATCGCACATATCCAGCGCCGGACGCACGTGCAGCACGCCGGCATCCACATGGCCAAACATGCCGTAGCTCAGGCCATGACCGTCAAGCAGCGCGCGAAATTCCACAATATAGTCAGCCAGATGCTCCGGCGGCACGCAGGTATCTTCGGCGAAGGGTATCGGTTTAGCGGCTCCTTTGGCATTCCCCAGCAGGCCAACGGCTTTTTTCCGCATCGCGTAGATGCGCTCAACGCCGTCCAGATCGTGGCAAACCTGCCAGCCGATAACGCCCGCTTCGCCGCGCGCCATCAGCTCATCCAGGCGCTGGCACAGGGTTGTCACCTGGCCGTCGATCAGTTCGGCGTCATCACCGGCGAACTCAACGATATTCAGCCCCAGCATCTCTTTATCCGCAACGTCGGTAATGAGCTCGCTGACCGAATGCCAGACAATATCTTCCCGCGCCAGATTAAGCACTTTTGAGTCGACGGTTTCGACCGACAGCGCCTTCGCGTCTACCATAAACGGCGCGTTACGCAGCGCGGAGTTAAAGGAATCGTACTTAACGTTAACCAGGCGGCGTACTTTCGGTAAGCGGGTAATATCCAGCCGCGCTTCGGTAATAAACGCCAGCGTTCCTTCTGAACCGGTCAGGATGCGGGTCAGATCGAATTCGCTCATCTCGTCATTAAAGACGTGGCGTAAATCGTAGCCCGTCAGGAAGCGGTTAAGTTTGGGGAATTTATCGATAACCAGCTGCCGCTGCGCTTTGCAGCGCTGATAGACCGTGCGGTAAATACGCCCAATCGCCGACTGTTCTGCGCCCAGCGTTTCAGCCAGCGCCGCCGGAATCGGCTGCGTATCCAGAATGTCGCCGCCGATCAGCACCGAGCGCACGCCGAGCACGTGATCGGAGGTTTTCCCGTAGACCAGCGAGCCCTGCCCGGAAGCATCGGTGTTGATCATCCCGCCAAGCGTGGCGCGGTTGCTGGTCGACAGTTCCGGCGCAAAAAAGTAGCCGTACGGTTTAAGGAACTGATTGAGCTGATCTTTAATGACCCCGGCTTCCACCCGCACCCACCCTTCTTCGGGGTTGATTTCAATAATGCGGTTCATATAGCGGGACATATCGACGATGATCCCGGCGTTGAGCGCCTGGCCGTTGGTGCCGGTACCGCCCCCGCGCGGGGTAAAGATCAGTGATTTAAAACGTTCTTCCGCCGCCAGTCTTGCCAGCAGAGCGACGTCTGCCGTGGAGCGGGGGAATAAAATCGCATCTGGCAACAGTTGATATACACTGTTATCAGTCGCCATCGTTAGCCTGTCGGCGTAGCTGGTGGCGGTATCGCCGGTAAAACCTTGTTGCTCCAGTACCTGCAAAAAATTCAGCACCAGTTGAACGACACCTGGCGCTTGAGAAATCTGTGGGATCATGACGCTCGACCCTGCCTGACTATGTTGTGTTGTAAGTGATTAAACGTTTGCGTAGTGCACACAACTTTTTATCACATTTTTTTCATATGCGCCCGCCAGAATTAAGGGCAAAATCAGGCACGCGAAGATATTGATATTATTATCAGTACATGGAATTACGCTGCGTCAGCCTTGTGACGCGACTGCAAAGGTAAAACTTTATCATGATTAACCCCAATCAGCCCCGGGACATACCGCAAGTTCTGCTGTCGGTGCTGTTTTTGTCCCTGATTATTATTTCCTGCCTGTGGGTCGTTCAGCCATTTATCCTGTCATTTGCCTGGGCCGGTACCGTGGTTATCGCCACCTGGCCGGTGCTTTTGCGCCTGCAGCGCCTGCTGTTCGGCAAGCGCGCGCTGGCGGTGCTGGTGATGACGCTGCTGCTCTTTTTACTGTTCGTTATCCCTATTGCACTGCTGGTCAACAGCCTGGTGGATAACAGCACGCCATTAATAAAAGTGATTACCAGCGGTAACTTTACGCCGCCGGATCTGGCGTGGCTAAATAGCGTTCCGCTGATTGGCGATAAGCTGTATACCGGCTGGCACAATTTACTGGAGATGGGGGGAACGGCGATTATGGTCAAAATTCGCCCCTATCTCGGCACCACCACCACGTGGTTTGTTGGCCAGGCGGCGCACATCGGCAAGCTGCTGGTCTATTGCGGACTCATGCTGCTGTTTAGCGCCCTGCTGTACTGGCGAGGCGAACAGGTTGCCTATGGCTTCCGTCACTTCGCCACACGCCTGGCGGCCAAACGCGGCGATGCGGCGGTGATCCTCGCCGGACAGGCGATTCGCGCTGTGGCGCTGGGGGTGGTCGTCACCGCGCTGGCCCAGGCGGTGCTTGGCGGTATTGGCCTTGCGGTCAGCGGCGTGCCCTACGCCGCGCTGCTCACCGTGGTGATGATCTTCACCTGCCTCGTGCAGCTGGGCCCCCTGCTGGTCCTGGTACCGTCAATTATCTGGCTGTACTGGAGCGGCGATACCACCTGGGGCACCGTGCTGCTGGTCTGGAGCTGCGTTGTCGGCACCATGGATAACTTTATCCGGCCGCTGCTGATTCGCATGGGTGCCGACCTGCCGATGATTCTGATCCTTTCCGGCGTTATCGGCGGCCTGGTGGCGTTCGGCATGATAGGACTGTTTATCGGTCCGGTACTGCTGGCGGTCTCCTGGCGGCTGTATGATGCGTGGGTTAACGAGGCGCCGCCGCCGCCGAAAGACCCCGATCTGGTGCTTGAGGAACTGAGCGAGCTGAATACGCGAGCCTCGCAGGATAAGTAAGCGAAAAGGCGGGGAAACCCGCCTTTCCCCATTACGCCCCTGATTACCGTCGGGCGGGACAATCTAAAATATTAAGAAATACTAATCTATCCCTCACCACATCCCGCATTCCTCTGCCTACTAACCCTATTTGCTGCACAGATTCTTTACCGTAATTTAACTATTGAGAGGAATCCGATCGACGCAAAAAGCCTCAGTGCCTAGTATTAGCACACGGTTATAAATCAACGCATTGATTTATAAGCATGGAAATCCCCTGAGTGAAACAACGAATTGCTGTGTGTAGTCTTTGCCCATCTCCCACGATGGGCTTTTTTTTGTCCGCTTTCTGTTCCCAAAAACAAAAAATCCCCGCCACTGCTGAGCTGACGGGGAGTATCCAGTTGCCTGTTTTAGCGAGAACTTACTTATTCAGCTCCGCCAGGCCGAGCCAGGTTTGCACGACCGTATCCGGGTTCAGGGACAGGCTATCGATCCCCTCTTCCATCAGCCAGGCGGCAAAATCTTCGTGGTCAGACGGACCCTGTCCGCAGATACCGACGTACTTGCCCTGCTTCTTCGCCGCGCGGATGGCCATCGACAGCAGCGCTTTCACCGCGTCGTTACGCTCATCGAACAGCTCGGAGACCACGCCGGAGTCGCGATCCAGCCCCAGGGCCAGCTGCGTCATATCGTTAGAACCAATAGAGAAGCCGTCGAAGTATTCGAGGAACTGTTCAGCCAGCAGCGCATTCGATGGAATTTCACACATCATAATCAGCTTCAGGCCGTTTTCGCCGCGCTTGAGGCCCTGGCGTTCCAGCTCTTCAACCACCGCTTTCGCCTGCGCAACGGTGCGGACAAACGGCACCATGATTTCGACGTTGGTCAGGCCCATGTCGTTACGCACCCGTTTAACCGCTTCACACTCCAGCGCGAAGCAATCGCGGAAGCTTTCGGACACATAGCGACCGGCCCCGCGGAAGCCCAGCATCGGGTTCTCTTCTTCCGGCTCGTAACGTTCGCCGCCGACCAGGTTGGCGTATTCGTTAGACTTAAAGTCGGAAAGACGCACAATCACCCGTTTCGGGAAAAATGCCGCGCCAAGGGTGGAGATCCCTTCGGTCAGGCGACCGACGTAGAACTCTTTCGGCGAGTCGTAGCCTTTCATCAGCTCGCGGATTTCATTCTGCAGCCCCGGCTCCTGATCGTCGAACTCCAGCAGCGCGCGCGGGTGGACGCCAATCATACGGTTGATAATGAACTCCAGACGCGCCAGGCCCACGCCTTCGTTCGGCAGGCAGGCAAAGTCGAAGGCGCGGTCCGGGTTACCGACGTTCATCATGATCTTCAGCGGCAGATCCGGCATATCGCCAACGGTGGAGCTCTTAACGCTGAAGTCGAGGATTTCGGCATACACGTAGCCGGTATCGCCCTCGGCACAAGAGACGGTCACGTTCTGGTTTTCCTGGATTCGATCGGTGGCGTTGCCGCAGCCCACTACCGCCGGTATCCCCAGCTCACGCGCGATAATCGCCGCATGACAGGTACGCCCGCCGCGGTTGGTGACGATCGCCGCCGCCTTTTTCATGATCGGCTCCCAGTCCGGGTCGGTCATGTCGGTCACCAGCACGTCGCCGGGCTCGATGCGGTTCATTTCGCTGATATCGTGAATGACCTTCACCGGACCCGCGCCGATGCGATGGCCGATCGCGCGCCCTTCGGAAATAATCTGTCCTTGCGCATGGAGGGTATAGCGCTCCATCACCTGGCCGCGGGAACGGACGGTTTCCGGACGGGCCTGCACGATAAATAGCTTACCGGTGTGACCATCCTTCGCCCACTCGATATCCATCGGGCGGTTGTAGTGCTTCTCGATTTGAACCGCTTGCTGCGCCAGCTCCTGCACTTCCGCGTCGGTTAACGAGAAGACGTCGCGCTGCGCCTGCGGCACGTCTTCGATACGCACCTGCTTGCCATGCTCCTGGGTGGGGGCATACACCATGCGGATCTTTTTCGACCCCATGGTGCGGCGTACGATTGCCGGCCGGCCCGCTTCCAGCGTTGGTTTATGGACGTAGAACTCATCGGGGTTCACCGCCCCCTGCACCACCATCTCGCCGAGCCCCCAGGCGGAGGTGATAAATACCACCTGATCAAAACCGGATTCGGTATCGATGGAGAACATCACGCCGGACGAGGCCAGATCGGAGCGCACCATCCTCTGCACCCCGGCGGAGAGCGCCACCCCGCGGTGATCGTACCCTTGATGCACGCGGTAGGAGATGGCGCGATCGTTAAACAGCGAAGCAAACACGTGCTTCACCGCGACGAGCACGGCGTCAAAGCCCTGCACGTTAAGGAATGTCTCCTGCTGACCGGCGAAAGAGGCGTCCGGCATATCTTCCGCTGTCGCGGAGGAGCGCACGGCAAAGGAGGCCTCAGCGTCATCGGCGGACAGCTGGGTATAGGCATCGCGAATCGCATTTTCCAGTTCGCTCTGGAACGGCGTATCAATGATCCACTGACGGATCTGTGCGCCCGCTTTCGCTAACGCGGAAACGTCGTCAATGTCGGTTTCATCCAGCAGTTCATAAATGCGCTGGTTAACACCGCTTTGGTCCAAAAACTGATTAAAGGCTTCAGCGGTGGTGGCAAACCCGTTCGGTACGGACACGCCCATACCCGACAGATTTGTAATCATTTCACCAAGGGAGGCATTTTTGCCCCCAACCCTGTCTACATCATTCATGCCGAGTTGGTTATACCAAAGCACCAGCGGTGACGAGCCATTGTTGGACATCGAGACAATCCTTTTGTGATTTAATACCAGTGATAAATAATTCACGATCGACTACGAGATTTATCCTGACATATTTATCCAGCTGAAAGAAACGGTGAATCGTTCAAGCAAATTATTTTTTCGTTTTTAGGATTCTTTGCCAGATATAGCTAAGCTAATGATTCTTCAGAAATCTGATGAAATTTGATACAAAAGATACGCAGTTGCGAAAAATGAACGCACCTTTTCATTAAAAATAAAAATAGCGTTTCATTTTTTTAATATGAGACAAAGCCTGGAGCGTTATGCTTAAATTTAATATCAGCTTTCAGACAATTAAACTCATTATACCGGATGGTCAAAATGGAAAGTGCTGTAGATCGCCACGTATTTTATATTTCCGACGGTACCGCTATTACGGCGGAAGTTCTGGGTCATGCGGTCATGTCGCAATTCCCGGTCGCCACCAGCAGCGTAACCCTGCCGTTTGTCGAAAATATTAGCCGCGCGCGCGCCGTGAAGGAGCAAATCGACGCGATTTTCCAGCAGACCGGCATTCGACCGCTGGTGTTCTATTCCATCGTGCTGCCGGAAATCCGCGACATCATCCTACAAAGCGAAGGCTTTTGTCAGGATATCGTCCAGGCGCTGGTGGCCCCCCTGCAGCAGGAGCTGCGCCTCGATCCAACGCCAATCGCTCACCGCACCCACGGCCTGACGCCCGGTAACCTGAACAAATACGACGCGCGTATCGCCGCTATCGACTACACCCTTGCCCACGATGACGGAATTTCTCTGCGTAATCTCGATCAGGCCCAGGTGATCCTCCTCGGCGTTTCGCGCTGCGGGAAAACCCCCACCAGCCTGTATCTGGCGATGCAGTACGGTATTCGCGCCGCCAACTACCCGTTTATCGCCGATGACATGGACAATCTGATTCTTCCGGCTTCACTTAAGCCGCTACAGCACAAACTCTTCGGCTTAACAATCAATCCGGAGCGCCTGGCGGCCATCCGCGAAGAGCGGCGGGAAAACAGCCGCTATGCTTCCATGCGCCAGTGCCGGATGGAAGTGACCGAAGTCGAGGCACTTTACCGCAAAAACAAGATACCTTGCCTGAACAGTACCAACTATTCCGTGGAAGAGATCGCCACCAAAATCATGGATATTATGGGGTTAAGCCGCAGAATGTACTAACACACTAGTACATTATTAAAAATTTGTTTATGCTATCACCTGAGCCCTATACAGGATCATGCCCTGCTCTTGCAATAAGCGGGGATTGGTTTATCGTGATGCGCATCACTTCCCGGCATTTTCGCCGCGGAAGAAACAGATTTTGAGACCCCAATGAATAAAACAGACGAATTGCGTACCGCGCGCATTGAAAGCCTGGTAACGCCTGCGGAACTGGCTCAGCGGCATCCAGTGTCTGCCGACGTTGCCGCACACGTTTCCGCCTCACGCCGCCGAATCGAGAAAATCCTCAATGGTGAAGATCGCCGCCTGCTGGTGGTGATCGGTCCCTGTTCCATTCACGATATTGATGCGGCGATGGAGTATGCGCGCCGCCTGCAGGGTATGCGCGAACGTTACCAGCCGCAGCTGGAAATCGTGATGCGTACCTATTTTGAGAAGCCGCGCACGGTGGTTGGCTGGAAGGGGCTGATCTCCGACCCCGACCTGAACGGCAGCTATCGGGTGAATCACGGCCTTGAGCTGGCGCGTAGCCTGCTGCTGCAGGTCAATGAACTGGGCGTACCGACCGCCACCGAGTTTCTCGATATGGTGACCGGGCAGTTTATTGCCGACCTGATAAGCTGGGGCGCTATCGGCGCGCGTACGACCGAGAGCCAGATCCACCGCGAAATGGCCTCGGCGCTCTCGTGCCCGGTAGGCTTTAAGAACGGTACCGATGGCAATACCCGTATCGCCGTTGATGCGATCCGCGCTTCCCGCGCCAGCCATATGTTCCTGTCGCCGGATAAGCAGGGACAGATGACCATCTACCAGACCAGCGGCAATCCGTACGGCCATATCATTATGCGCGGCGGTAAAAAGCCGAATTACCACGCCGCCGATATCGCCGCCGCCGGGGAAGCGCTGGCGGAGTTCGACCTGCCGGAACAGCTGGTAGTGGATTTTAGCCACGGCAATTGCCAGAAACAGCACCGCCGTCAGCTGGACGTTTGCGCCGATATCTGCCAGCAGATCCGCGCCGGCTCGACCGCCATCGCCGGGATCATGGCCGAGAGTTTCCTTCAGGAAGGCACGCAGAAGGTCGTCGCGGGCCAGCCGCTGACCTGGGGACAATCGATTACCGATCCCTGCCTGAGCTGGGACGATAGCGAACGGCTGCTGGATGAATTAGCCGCCGCCATCGCCACCCGCCTGTAGTTCCCTTCCCCGCCGAAACAGCGGCGGGGGTATTTCTCGACCTTCCTACCGCACACCCGCTAAATCTGGTATTTCGATAAATAATGCTTGCCGGGAAAAACAACATTATTGATAATGATTATCATTGTTACCTTGATTTTTATTTTTAGTGCTATGACGCGTATGGATAACACTGCCACAGCAGAAAAAACAACAGACAATGCCCCGTATCCGGTTCCGACGGACAAAGAGATAAGCAGCCGGACATTATTGGGCAGCGAGGGACGGGTGGTGATTGAACATCGCGGTCAGCGCTACCTGCTGCGTCAGACCCATTCGGGCAAGCTGATCCTGACCAAATAATTATCCCCGCCGATAAAGGCAGGGATAACGATCGCTAGCTGGAACAGCTTACTTCAAGACGCCTTCCCCAGTCCGGTGGACGCTGAATATATTCATCCGTCCGATCGGCAAAGGGGTGAGAGAGTGCGCTATGCAGGCTCTCCAGCTCGCTCATATCCCCCTGCTCCGCCTGTTCAATGGCACGCTGAGCCAGCCAGTTACGCAGCACGATCGCCGGGTTCACGCTGCGCATCCGCGCCTGCCTTTGCGCATCCTCAACCTGTTCATCGCGCAGGCGCGCGCGGTAAGCGGTAAACCAGCTATCGAACGTCTCGCGGTCGATAAACTCATCGCGTAGCGGCGAGGCGGCGCTCTCCTGCTCGCTGGCGCTGAGCATCCGGAAAGTCCGCGTATAGTCGCTGCCCTCGCGTTCCATCAGCGCAAACAGGCCGTCCAGCAGCTCGTTATCCCCTTTTTGCTGGGTAAACAATCCGAGCTTGTCGCGCATGCGGCGGCCATACGCCGTCAGCAGCGCTTGCTGGTAACTATCCAGCGCGCCGTTCAGCGCCTCAGCGCTGATAAACGGCGAGAGCGTCTGCGCCAGCCGTTGCAGGTTCCATAGCCCTACCGCCGGCTGATTATCAAAGCGGTAGCGCCCCTGATAATCGGAGTGGTTACAGATAAAGCCAGGCTGGAAATCATCAAGGAAACCGTACGGACCGTAGTCCATCGTCAGGCCGAGAATCGACATATTGTCGGTATTCATCACCCCGTGGGCAAAGCCCACCGTTTGCCAGCAGGCAATCATCTCCGCGGTTCGGGTGACAACGTCACTGAACCACAGAAGGTACCTATCCGCTTCATTTTGCAGATGCGGCCAGTGGTGACGAATCACGTAATCCGCCAGCTGCTGCACTTTCAAAGGCTCGCGACGGTAGTAAAAATGCTCAAAATGGCCGAAACGAACGTGGCTTTCCGCCAGCCGCATCAGCATTGCCCCGCGCTCGACGGTTTCGCGGTATACCGGCGTATCGCTGGCCACTATCGCCAGCGCGCGGGTGGTGGGAATGCCCAACGCATGCATCGCTTCCGAGGCCAGCGCCTCGCGGATCGTCGAGCGCAGCACCGCCCGCCCGTCGCCCATTCGCGAATAGGGAGTGAGCCCGGCGCCTTTAAGGTGCCAGTCAAAGCGACGACCATCAGCGAGCTGCTGTTCGCCGAGCAGAATACCGCGCCCGTCGCCGAGTTGCCCGGCCCAGGCGCCGAACTGGTGGCCGCTGTAAACCTGCGCCAGCGGCGACATTCCCGGCAGCAGCGTTTCGCCGCCCCATACGCCAGCGCCCTTCTGCGGGCTGAATAACGACGCGTCAACGCCCAACGTTCGCCCCAGCGGAGCGTTATGCCAGACAAGCCGCGCATTCTCCAGCGGCGTAGGGGTTAAAGCGGTATAAAAATCCGGCAGTTCATCACGCCAGTGGCTAGTAAAAGACAGGGTCATGGTTCCTCCTGCCTTCAGTGTAGTGCTTTCAACAAATTATTAACACGGAGGAATGGATGGGTTATTGCGATAAAAGACTAGACGGGCGTTGTGGCGCTGCCCGGTAAGGCGTTACCGCCGCCGGGCAAGAAAACGCCACGCTACGCTTTGACGTATCGAGGCTAGATCCTTCGCGCCTGCCAGAATTTTTTATGCCAGTAGACATTATCCAGCGACGAGCGCGTCACGCCCTGGCTGGTGGAGGCGTGGATAAACTGGTTATCCGTGTCGTAAATACCGACGTGCAGACCGCTCTCTCCGGAACCGGTCTTGAAGAAGACCAGATCGCCGGGCAGCAGTTCGCTCTTATCGATTTTTGTGCCAATCTCCGCCTGTTCACGCGTTTCGCGCGGCAGCTGCAAGGCGAACTTATCGCGGAAGGTCATCAGCACAAACCCGGAACAATCAACGCCGCGCGGCGACATACCGCCGTAGCGATACGGCGCTCCCCGCCAGTTCCTTAGCTGCTCATTCAGGTTAGCAACAACGGTAATCGAATCAGCAAGCCGTGGATTGGGCGGCGGCGCCCGATGGCTGCTACAACCCGCCAGAAATAACGCAATACACAAAACGAGCCAAAAACGCATCTCAGACGAATCCTCTATTCCCTATCCTGATAGCAGGATAATTTACCTTGTTTATCAATTCGCTGGCAAGCTGACTGCGTGCTACTGTGACGCAACGAGCATAAGATGACCCGCCACTTCGACCCGCTGGAAGTCGATGGCATACGCGGCGGTTAAATTTTCTTCGCTTAATACCTCGGCGGTGCTGCCGCAGGCGATCGTCTCCCCCCGGCAGATAAGCCAGGAGCGATGGGCGTGTCGGAGGGTATGATTCAGGTCGTGGCTGCTCATCACGACGGCAATCCCCGAGGCGCAGAGTTCGCTTAACAGTCGGTCCAGCGCGGCCTGCTGCGCCACGTCCAGGCTGTTCATCGGTTCATCCAGCAATAGCAACTGTCCGGACGTGTTAGCCTGACGATGAATCTGCAGTATTACCGCCGCCAGGCGCACGCGTTGCCACTCCCCGCCGGAGATGTGATTCACCTGGCGCCCAAGCTTGTCGCCTAAGCCCAGCTTCTCCGCGATGGTCGTCAGTAGCCCATTTTGCGCGTCGTCCTGGAGATGCAGCGACAGATAATGCCAGACCGGCATGGCGAAAGGCGGCATCTGGTGCTGGCTTAAATAGGCCCGATGACGCGCCAGCTCCTGCGCCAGCCAGTCATTCAGCGGGCGTCCATTCAGTTTTACCTGGCCCGGGCCGGTAGAGAGCCCCGCCATACGCGCCAGCAACGTGCTTTTCCCCGCCCCGTTTGGCCCCACCAGATGAACGATCTCTCCCGGCCTGATATCGGCTGAAAACGGCGCCAGCCGCCCCGCCTCTTCTACATCCTGTAGCTGCATCAAAAACGGCATTATTTGGCTAAAGCTCCTTTAATAGCGGCCACCAGCTGCGGATCATCCGGCGTCATATCCGGTGAGAAACGGCCGATGACCTGACCATCGCGGCCGATGAGGAATTTTTCAAAATTCCACAGAATATCATCCACGTACAGCGGCGCTCTTCCTTTGCTGGCCATGCGCTCATAAAAACCGCTGCCTTCCGGGGCGATAGCCTGCGGGGCGGCCTCAACCAGCTTCTGGTACAGAGGCGCGCGATGTTCACCGTTGACGTCAATTTTGCTGAACATCGGGAAAGTCACGCCGTAAGTCGTGCTACAGAACGTTTTAATCTCTTCTTCGCTACCCGGCTCCTGACCCAAAAACTGGTTGCACGGAAAGCCCAGTACGCTAAAACCTTCGCTTTCTAAATCTTTTTGCAGCGCCTCCAGCTGCTCATACTGCGGCGTCAGGCCGCATTTTGACGCGACGTTGACAATCAAAAGGACGTTGCCTGCCCACGGGGTGAGCGTTGTTTTCTCACCATCGATGGTGGTGACTTCAGTATTGAGAATATTGTGTTGCATAGCCTTCCCTCAGTGAATATACCGGTTACTGCTTCAGGTGATCCCTATCTACTGTAGCGGATTCAGACTGGGTCATTCTACTTTGAATCCCCCGGGAGTGTCTCTTGATGTAACAGGCAGCACAACATGAATTCATCTCAACACCGGGAGCGCCCAATTCAGTGTACAGTGGTGGATGGATGTAATAGCATTTCGTTACTTGTTAATTTAAGAGAGTTTTATTGATGAAGAAGATGTTTAGCGCGGTGTTAATCGCGGCCTCCGTTGCGCTGCTTTCGGCATGCTCGCCGGATGAAGATAATAAGATTAAAGTCGCCATTAATACCGGGCCGGATGAGGCTATCTGGAAAGTCGTAGAACAGGTGGCCAAAGAGAAATACAACCTCGACGTTGAGGTAATCTCATTTAATGATTACGTTCTGCCGAACGAAGCCCTGAACAATAAAGACGTCGATGCTAACGCCTTCCAGACGCTGCCTTACCTTGAGGCACAATCAAAAGAGCGCGGCTATAAGTTTGCCATTGTCGGTAAAACCTTCGTCTTCCCGATCGCCGCCTACTCGAAGAAAATCAAAAATATCAGCGAACTGCCTGACGGCGCGACGATTTCCATCTCTAACGAAACCACAACCCTGGGCCGCAGCCTGCTGCTGCTGCAGGCGCAAGGTTTAATCAAGCTGAAAGAGGGTACAGGCTACCTGCCGACGACGCTGGACATTATCGACAATCCTAAGCAGCTGAAAATCGTGGAAGTCGACACGCCGCAGCTGACCCGTACGCTTGATGACCCGAACGTCGCCTTGTCGATCATCAACACCAACTTCTCCGCTCAGGCCGGTCTCTCGGCTGCCCGCGATGGGCTATTTATGGAAGGCCCGGACTCGCCGTACGTCAACGCCATTGTTGCGCGCGAAGATAATAAAGACAGCAAAAAAGTCCAGGAGCTGAAAGAGGCCTTCCAGACTCAGCAGGTTGCCGACAAGGCAGCGGAAGTTTACAAAGGCGATGCGATTAAGGGCTGGTAATACTATCAACCGCTTACGGCCGCCCCTCACTGCGGGCGGCCTGATTTCAGCAATAACCAGATAAACACCGGCGCGCCCAGAGTGGCGGTGACCACGCCAATCGGCAATTCCGCCGCCGAAAGCGCCAGACGCGCGATAATATCCGCGCCCAGCAGCGCGCTGGCCCCCGCTAACAAACAGGCCGGAAGCAGCGCGCGGTGATCGCTTAAACCACATAAGCGCAGAATATGCGGGATAACCAGACCAATAAAGCCGATCGCGCCGGCCAGCGCCACGCTGACGCCCACCAGCCAGCCGGTGGCCACCACCAGCACTTTACGCCATAGCCACAGCGGTAGCCCCAGCTGGCGTGCGGAAACCTCCCCCAGCGCTAACAGATTAAGAGGCTGCGATTGCAGGCACACCCAGGCCAGCACCGGCAGCAGGGCCAGCATCAGCCACAGCTGCTGCCAGTCCACGCCGCCAAAGCCGCCCATCATCCAGTACATCAGCTGGCGGAGATCGAAAGAGGTTGAGAAGTAGACCGCCCAGGTCATCAGCGCGCTGCATATGATACCGAGCGCCACGCCCGCCAGCAGCAGACGGCTGGTCGAGAGATGCCGCCTGGCAAAACGCAGCAAAATAAAGGTAATGACCAGCGCGCCAGCGATGGCGCACAGCCCCAGCGCCCAGCCCGGAAGCAGCCCTTTTCCCAGCAACACGGCGGCTATCAGGCCAACCCCAGCGCCGTTTGATACCCCCAGCAGCCCGGGCTCCGCCAGCGGGTTTTCAAACAGTGCCTGCATAATCGCGCCGGACAGGGCCAGCGCCGCGCCCACCAGCAGGACGGCCAGGGTGCGCGGCAAACGAATCTGCCAGATAAACAGCTCGCCTTTGGCGCTAAACCATTCACCGGGGCCAATCCACTGGTCGCCCGCGCACAGGCTGATGGTCGACGTAACCAGCAGCAGCAACGTTAATACCGCAAGCCAGCGCCGGTTGCGGCGCCGTTGAGTTTGAGCAAAGGTCAGCATAGATTTCTGAGTTGAGAAAAAGGATGTGATTGATTTTACGATATTCGGCCAGGAAAAGAAAAAAGGCCGCATAGCGGCCTTTTTGATTAGTCAGTCCAGATCATTTCTCTCTGGGTGAAGCGTTTTCGACACGGCTTTTTAACTTCTGTCCGGGTCTGAAGGTCACCACACGCCGGGCTGTAATAGGAATATCCTCTCCCGTTTTCGGGTTACGGCCCGGGCGTTGGTTCTTATCTCGCAAATCGAAGTTGCCGAACCCGGAGAGTTTTACCTGCTCTCCGTTTTCCAGAGCGCGACGGACTTCTTCGAAAAACAACTCTACCAGCTCTTTGGCATCCCGCTTGCTAAGCCCAAGCTTATCAAACAGATATTCTGACATTTCAGCTTTTGTAAGCGCCATAGGTTCAATCCCTCAATGATGCCTGGAATCGCTCTTTCAATGCCTCTACACATTTGGCGACGGTAGCGGCAATCTCCTCTTCTTCGAGTGTACGGCTGGTATCCTGGAGGATAAGGCTGATAGCGAGGCTTTTGAAACCTTCCGCTACGCCCTTGCCGCGGTACACGTCAAATAAGTTTACGCCAACTACCTGATTTACGCCAACTTTCTTACACTCGGCTAAAACATCGGCTGCGGGAACGTTTTCTGCCACAACGACGGCGATGTCGCGACGGTTCGCCGGGAAGCGAGAAACTTCACGCGCCTGAGGCACCACGCGGTCTGCAAGCTTGTTCCACTCCAGCTCGAACACCAACGTGCGGCCGTTCAGATCCAGTTTACGTTCCAGCTCGGGATGAACAACCCCAATAAAACCAATACGTTCACCTTTCAGATAAATCGCCGCCGACTGGCCCGGATGAAGCGCATTATTGGCTTCGATGCGGAATTCGATGTCGGACAGTTTACCCGTGAGGTCGAGAACAGACTCCAGATCGCCTTTTAAATCATAGAAATCGACGGTTTCTTTTGCCAGGTTCCAGTGTTCTTCATAGCGGTTACCGCAGATGACGCCAGCCAGCATCACGTCCTGACGAATACCCAGCGGGGCCTGCGTATCGGGAACAAAGCGTAAGCCGCTCTCAAAGATGCGGACGCGACTCTGCTGGCGATTCTGGTTGTAGACCACCGTCCCGAGCAGACCGGTCCACAATGACAAACGCATCGCTGACATTTCGCTGGAGATCGGGCTCGGCAGAATCAGCGCTTCTTCACCGGCGTGGATCCACTGCTGTACTTTCGGATCAACAAAGCTGTAGGTAATCACTTCCTGATAGCCTTTGTCGTTGAGCAGCGTTTTCACGCGCTTAAGCGACAGATCCGCTTCGCGGTGGCTGCCCATGATCAGGCCCGCTTGCACCGGTTCGTCAGGAATATTGTTATAGCCATAAACGCGGGCAACCTCTTCGACCAGGTCTTCTTCGATCTCCATGTCGAAACGCCAGCTCGGCGCCACGGCATGCCACTCATCCTGGCCTTCGGTAACTTCACAGCCCAGACGACGCAGAATGTCGCTAACCTGCGCATCTTCAATGTGATGGCCAATCAGACGATCCAGTTTGCTGCGGCGAAGGCGGATGGTCGCAGGCTTCGGCAGAGTCGCTTCATTGGTCACGTCAATAATCGGGCCCGCTTCACCGCCGCAAATATCCATCAGCAGGCGGGTTGCGCGCTCCATTGCCTGATACTGCAGCGCGGAGTCCACGCCGCGCTCGTAGCGGTGGGAAGCATCGGTATGCAGACCATGACGGCGGGCGCGGCCGGTAATGGACAGCGGGCTGAAGAACGCGCATTCCAGCAGAACGTTTTGCGTTTCATCGTTTACGCCGGAGTGCTCGCCGCCGAAAATTCCGCCCATGGCCAGGGCTTTCTGGTGGTCAGCAATAACCAGAGTATCGGTATCCAGCTTCGCCTCGGAGCCGTCGAGCAGGACCAGGGTTTCGCCTTCATGCGCCATACGCACGATAATTCCGCCTTCAATGCGGTCTTTATCGAAGGCGTGCATCGGCTGGCCGAGCTCGAGCAGAACGTAGTTGGTCACGTCAACCACGGCATCGATGGAGCGAATACCGCAGCGGCGCAGCTTCTCTTTCATCCATAACGGCGTCGGCGCTTTGACATTAATGCCTTTTACCACACGGCCCAGGTAGCGCGGGCATGCTTCCGGCGCATCGACCTGAATTGGCAGAACGTCGTCGATGGACGCGGCCACCGGGGTCATTTCCGGGACATTCAATGGCGCCTTGTTGAGCACGGCGACATCGCGGGCAATGCCGATAATACCCAGGCAGTCGGCACGGTTTGGCGTGACGCTGATTTCGATAGTGTTATCGTCAAGCTTCAGGTATTCGCGAATATCGGTACCCAGCGGCGCGTCGGCAGGCAGTTCGATAATACCGCTGTGATCGTCGGAAATTCCCAGTTCGGAGAAGGAGCACAGCATGCCTTCCGACGGCTCGCCGCGCAGCTTTGCCGCTTTAATTTTAAAATCGCCCGGCAGTACGGCACCGATGGTTGCAACGGCAACCTTCAGGCCCTGACGGCAGTTTGGCGCGCCGCAGACGATGTCCAGCAGGCGTTCGCCGCCGACGTTAATTTTTGTGACGCGCAGTTTGTCAGCATTAGGGTGCTGAGCGCACTCAACCACTTCCCCAACGACAACGCCGTTGAAGCTGCCCGCAACCGGTTCAACGCCGTCAACCTCAAGGCCGGCCATCGTTATCTGGTCCGACAGCGCTTCGCTATCGATAGCTGGGTTAACCCACTCGCGTAACCACAGTTCACTGAATTTCATTGTTCTGTCCTGCCCTTATTTAAACTGTTTGAGGAAACGCAGATCGTTTTCGAAGAACGCGCGTAAGTCGGTCACGCCGTAGCGCAGCATGGTCAGACGCTCCATACCCATGCCGAAGGCAAAGCCGGAATAGATTTCCGGATCGATACCCACGTTGCGCAGTACGTTTGGATGCACCATCCCGCAGCCGAGCACTTCCAGCCATTTCCCGTTTTTCCCCATAACGTCGACTTCGGCCGACGGCTCGGTGAACGGGAAATAGGACGGACGAAAACGAATCTGCAGATCTTCTTCAAAGAAGTTACGCAGGAAATCGTGCAGCGTTCCCTTCAGGTTGGTAAAGCTGATGTTGGTATCAACGATCAGGCCTTCCATCTGATGGAACATTGGGGTGTGGGTCTGATCGTAGTCGTTACGATAGACGCGGCCTGGCGCAATAATGCGGATCGGCGGCTGCTGGTTAGCCATAGTGCGGATCTGCACGCCTGAGGTTTGCGTACGCAGCAGGCGCGTGGCATCAAACCAGAAAGTGTCGTGGTCAGCGCGTGCCGGATGGTGGCCAGGAATATTCAGCGCATCGAAGTTGTGGTAGTCATCTTCGATTTCCGGGCCAGTCGCGACGGTAAAGCCGAGCTCACCGAAGAAACTTTCAATACGATCGATGGTACGGGTCACCGGATGCAGGCCGCCGTTCTCAATACGACGCCCCGGCAGAGAGACATCGATGGTCTCCGAGGCCAGGCGCGCGTTAAGAGCGGCGCTTTCAAGATCTGACTTACGCGCGTTAAGCGCCTGCTGGACCTGCTCTTTCGCTTCGTTGATAACCGCGCCGGCTGCCGGGCGCTCTTCAGCAGGCAGCTCACGCAGGGTCGTCATCTGAAGGGTCAGGAGCCCTTTTTTACCCAGGTATTCCACGCGGACGTTGTCCAGCGCAGCAACATCTGATGCCTCGTTAATGGCTGCCTTCGCACTGGCAACCAGCTCTGCGAGATGTGACATGGTTTTCCTCATTATGTCGGTGCAGACACCGGTTATGGTTATTATTTTGCTTTCACTATTTCGAGCCGCAGACGGCGGGTCATTCGCCATTTGACCGAATGACCCGGTCAATCCGCACGTCTGGAGCTTGAAATAGAACAAGCCAGTTCAGATACAAAAAAAGCCTCCACAGTGGGAGGCTTTTTGGCGCTGTTTTCCGTTTCTTCTTTCACGCGCTAGCCTCCTGAGTTCAGGTGCTAAAGTAAAAAAAGAAGCGGAAAATAGCAGCATTCATGCTTGCATTACCTTGTCTGGTAAAAAACGTAAGATCGATATTGAAAAGCTTACGCGGATAAAAGTCAATGTATTGATAGTCTTGAAACGAAAAGAGGGAGACAAGCTCCCTCTTTCAACTGGCTTATGCCAGAGCTGCTTTCGCTTTTTCAACCAGCGCGGTGAACGCTAATTTGTCGAATACGGCGATGTCAGCCAGGATCTTACGGTCGATTTCAACAGAGGCTTTTTTCAGGCCGTTGATGAATTTGCTGTAAGAAATACCGTTCTGACGTGCTGCTGCGTTGATACGCGCAATCCACAGTTGACGGAACTGACGCTTTTTCTGACGACGGTCACGATAAGCGTACTGACCAGCTTTGATAACAGCCTGGAAGGCAACGCGGTATACGCGAGAACGCGCACCGTAGTAGCCTTTAGCTTGTTTCAAAATTTTCTTGTGACGTGCACGGGCAACTACACCACGTTTTACGCGAGCCATATGTGCTCTCCTGTATCTATTCTAATTAAAAAGTTAAAAGGGTTAACGACTTATGCGTACGGCAGGCACGCGATGACCAGGCCCAGATCGCCTTTAGAAACCATGGCTTTCGGACGCAGGTGACGTTTACGCTTGGTAGCTTTTTTGGTCAGAATGTGACGCAGGTTAGCGTGCTTGTGCTTAAAACCACCTTTACCGGTTTTTTTGAAGCGCTTAGCAGCACCGCGTACGGTCTTAATTTTTGGCATTTTAATAACTTCCACTTCGCATTGTTAATAAACGAAACATAGGCGAACAATGACTGCGGAACCCGCAGGCTCCACAGACATTGCTACTTGAAGGCCTTACTGTTTCTTCTTAGGAGCGAGCACCATGATCATCTGGCGGCCTTCGATCTTCGTTGGGAAGGATTCGACTACTGCCAGTTCACTCAGATCGTCACGGACGCGGGTAAGCACTTCCATACCGATCTGTTGGTGGGCCATCTCACGGCCGCGAAAACGCAGCGTGATCTTGGCCTTATCGCCATCTTCCAGAAAGCGAATCAGGCTGCGGAGTTTTACCTGATAATCGCCATCGTCGGTGCCAGGACGGAACTTAATTTCCTTAACCTGGATAACTTTTTGCTTTTTCTTCTGTTCCTTAGAAGACTTGCTCTTTTCATAAAGGAACTTGCCGTAGTCCATGATACGACAAACTGGCGGTTCGGCGTTAGGGCTGATTTCAACTAAATCTACTCCAGCTTCTTCAGCTTTTTCGATCGCTTCTCTCAGACTCACAATACCCAAAGCTTCGCCTTCCAGACCAGTTAAGCGAACTTCCAGGGCGCGAATCTCGCCATTAATACGATTCGGACGTGCCGTTTGAACTCGTTTTCCGCCTTTAATACCTTATTCCTCCAGTTGTTTTAGACTGCGGCTGCGAATCTCTTGTTGCAGCTTCTCGATAACTTCATTTACGTCCAGGCTGCCCAAGTCTTTGCCACGACGGGTACGCACGGCAACTTTGCCGGCTTCTACCTCTTTGTCGCCACAGACCAACATGTAAGGGACACGACGTAAAGTGTGCTCGCGGATTTTAAAGCCTATCTTCTCATTTCTCAAGTCTGCTTTTACGCGAATGCCCGCATTTTGTAGTTTACGCGTCAATTCGTTAACGTATTCAGCCTGAGAATCAGTAATATTCATGACCACAACCTGCACCGGCGCCAGCCAGCTCGGGAAGAAGCCCGCAAACTCTTCGGTCAGGATGCCAATAAAGCGCTCCAGCGAACCAAGAATCGCGCGGTGAATCATTACCGGTACCTGTCGTTCGTTATTTTCACCCACATAAGAGGCGCTTAAACGCTGCGGCAGGGAGAAGTCCAGCTGTACAGTACCGCACTGCCATGCACGATCGAGGCAGTCATACAGGGTAAATTCAATTTTCGGACCGTAGAACGCGCCTTCACCCAGCTGATACTCAAACGGGATGTTGTTCTCTTCCAGCGCCACGGCCAGATCCGCTTCAGCACGATCCCATGTCTCATCGCTGCCGATGCGTTTTTCCGGGCGAGTCGACAGCTTGACGACGATTTTCTCGAAGCCAAAGGTGCTGTACATATCGTAGACCATGCGAATACAGGCGTTCACTTCATCGCGAACCTGATCTTCAGTACAGAAGATATGGGCGTCGTCCTGAGTAAAGCCACGTACGCGCATCAGGCCATGCAGCGCGCCTGACGGCTCATTACGATGGCAGCTACCGAATTCAGCCATACGCAGCGGCAGATCGCGGTAGGATTTCAGCCCCTGGTTGAAGATCTGCACGTGGCCCGGGCAGTTCATCGGCTTGATGCAGTATTCACGGTTCTCGGAAGAGGTGGTGAACATCGCATCTTTATAGTTGTCCCAGTGGCCGGTTTTTTCCCACAGCACGCGGTCCATCATAAACGGGCCTTTAACTTCCTGATACTGGTACTCTTTCAGCTTAGAACGCACAAAAGTTTCCAGTTCGCGGAAGATAGTCCAGCCGTCGTTATGCCAGAACACCATGCCCGGCGCCTCTTCCTGCATATGATACAGGTCGAGCTGCTTACCGATTTTACGGTGATCGCGCTTAGCGGCTTCTTCCAGACGCTGCAGATAGGCATTTAAGGCTTTTTTATCTGCCCATGCGGTTCCGTAGATGCGCTGCAGCATTTTATTGTTGCTATCGCCGCGCCAGTAAGCGCCAGCGGTCTTCATCAGTTTGAAATGATGACAGAAACGCATATTCGGCACATGCGGCCCACGGCACATGTCGACATACTCTTCATGATGATACAAACCGGGTTTGTCATCATGCGCAATGTTTTCATCAAGAATGGAGACTTTATAGCTCTCGCCGCGCTTCACGAAGGTTTCACGCGCTTCGTGCCAGCTGACTTTCTTCTTAATGACGTCGTAGTTTTTCTCGGCGAGCTCGTGCATACGTTTTTCGAGCGCGTCGATATCTTCCTGGGTCAGGGTATGGTCCAGATCGACATCATAGTAGAAACCGTTGTCGACAACCGGGCCGATCGCCATCTTGGTATTTGGCCACAGCTGTTTAATCGCGTGCCCCAAAAGGTGCGCACAGGAGTGACGAATAATCTCAAGTCCATCTTCATCTTTCGCGGTGATGATAGAGAGCGTCGCGTCGTTTTCAATTAAGTCGCAGGCGTCAACCAGCTCGCCGTTGACGCGGCCGGCAATGGTGGCTTTCGCCAGACCGGGGCCAATATCCAGAGCGACGTCCATCGGGCTCACAGCGTGATCAAAATGGCGTTGGCTGCCATCAGGAAGCGTAATTACAGGCATTTCATGTCCTTATTTGCAGTGGTGCCCCGCACGAAAGAGCACATACAAAACAATATAATCATAATTATCAACACGTTCAGGCCCAGTTCCCGCTTCACTCTGCGAAAATATGTGCACGCTCGTTCACCGACGCGTACCCACCTGCAGCCGCCTGTTGATAACACCGACGGTTAGTTTACACATCATTAGTGCGTGATAAAAGTCACATGAGACTTAAATGGTTATTGCTGATGGAAAAAAAGGTCGCGGCGCAACAAATCCAGCGTAATTGCTGCGGAACCGTGCGGCAAAAGAGCGCGGCAGGACGATATGACGCATAAAGAATATTTATGCTTTCACATCAATTATGCATGTTTAACACAAAGTGCGGAAAGCAAAACCGGTACGGCATTACCCGGTTTGCTGCTTCACGAAATAATTAAAAGATGATGTTCAAGAACAATGAAATATCAGGACCATTCGCCGGCGACAAGTTTATGAACATCAAAAGCATCATTCATTGACTGCCCGGTAGTCTGTGAGCCCGGCGCTATGTTGGAGCCTGCTTCGACATCGGTAGCTTTGGCGATGCCAACTTGGGTATGCTCGTTATTACCCGGCTGCGGTGCGGGAGCGGCGGCAAATGCGCCAAAAGACAGCGTGCACAGCATCACGGCCGCGAGTGCGATTTTGCTATTTCTCATGATAGTCATTCTCTTATTTGTTTCGGATAAATAGAACGGCGTCGTTATCGCCGCCTGTGTGCAACAGTATAGATCCAGATCACATTTTTGTCCGACCCAATATTTATCTTTTCGTGTCAAATTAACTGCATATTTGTCAGCAAAATAGCAATTGTGGGGAAATTATGAAGACGATTTCTTTTTATAAAAAACAAAACGAGAGACCAAAAATAATAATGCCACTTATTGCCAAATTTAAAACAATCAGGCCAGAATATCTGGCCTGAAATATTACATTTTATAACCGAGCGATAGCGTGGTACGGCGATCGGTGTGTTCCGGCGCCGATGACGGCGGCTCAGAGTTCCACGTCAGGTTATAGGCGACCTTGAGGGCAAAGTGAGCATTAATGGCAACGTTCAGCGCGCTTTCGGAGTTCAGCGTCGTATCTTCCGCGCCGAATACAGAAACACCTTGCGTAAATTTGGCGTTATCGGTCATCTGCCAGGCGTAAGTGCCGGAAGCATAGCCCAACGGCTGAGTATCAGTATCGCCGTCGGTATACTCGTCGTAGCGTACGCCAGGACCAAATTCAAAACGCAGGCTGTGTACCGGTCCGTTCATAATCTGTCGACCATAACCTGCGGTAAACACATCACGCTGCTGATAACCATTGTAACGATCCGTCAGCCAGCTGGCCTGGCCAAATATATAGTTCTGGTCAGTCAGGTTGTAACGGCTACGTCCCCCCACCGCGTACCTTTCCGAAGAGCGCTGATCGTTTGACGACGTATTGCTGGCATTTCCCCACAGCGACCAGGCGGTGATATTGCCATACCAGGTCAACGTGGAATCGGCGGTCATTGAGGAACTTTTCGTATTGCCGGACTGCGCCAGATAACCGGCGTTAACAGTACCTTCGAAAGGTTTTTTAGCAGAAGATGGGTCATCCATGACAGTAAAAACGGAATCATCGGCCATTGCGCACGCAGACGCAAAAAGCCCTCCCGCGAGCGACACCGCTGCGGGTACTGTCTTCAAAAGCTTCATTTAATTTTAAGTCCGTACAACCTATAAGGAGACCTGGATGGTCCCGGGAGCTTTCGCGAGGATCGCGGATAGCCGGTCCTAAGAAAGGGAGTAAATTATAAAAAAGCACGATTAACTTAGCAATCAATTACTCTTTCGTTTTTTGTATAAGACGCTTCTCAAAACAATTTTTATTTCATAAAGATAAAAAGAGGTTGCGTTGTATAAGTGGCGCGTCGCTTCCCCTTCCCTCCTTTAAGTGCCATGCTTAAAACCAGAGCAGCTAAATTCGTATTATGGAGGAAACTGGATGACCAAAATCTATACGCTCACGTTAGCCCCCTCGCTCGATAGCGCAACCCAGACCCCGCAAATTTACCCGGAAGGCAAACTGCGCTGTAGCGCTCCCGTGTTTGAACCCGGCGGCGGCGGAATTAACGTTGCGCGAGCCATCACTTTTCTTGGCGGCAGCGCCACAGCCATCTTTCCCGTCGGCGGGGCGACAGGCGAACACCTGACGGCGCTGCTGACGGATGAACATGTTCCCGTCGATACGGTAGAGACCCATGACTGGACGCGGCAGAATCTTCACGTGCATGTGAACGCCAGCGGCGAGCAATATCGTTTCGTGATGCCGGGCGCAGCGTTAACTAAGGAGGAGCTCCAGCTCCTTGAGGAAAAAGTCCTCGCCATCGCCCCGGGTTCCCTGCTGGTGATTAGCGGAAGTCTCCCGCCCGGCATCAGCGTCGATAATCTGACGCAGCTGGTCAAAAACGCTCAGCAGCATGGATTGCGCTGTATTGTTGATAGTTCCGGTGACGCGCTCGCCGCAGCGCTTGATGTCGGCAATATCGAGCTGGTTAAGCCAAACCAGAAAGAGCTTAGCGCGCTGGTACAGCGCGATCTGACCCAGCCGGATGATGTGCGTCTTGCGGCGCAGGAGCTCATTCGGTCGGGCAAAGTCCAGCGCGTCGTCGTCTCCCTCGGCGCCCAGGGTGCGCTCGGCGTTGATGCCCAGGGTAGCGTTCAGGTAGTACCGCCGCCGATGAAAAGCCAGAGCACCGTCGGCGCCGGTGACAGTATGGTCGGCGCAATGACCTTAAGGCTGGCGGAAAACGCCTCGCTTGAAGATATGGTTCGCTTTGGCGTTGCGGCGGGTAGTGCGGCAACCATCAATCAGGGCACCCGCCTTTGCTCGCTGGATAATACGCAAAAAATCTACCACTATCTGCGCGGTTGATAACGCCTTCGCTCCCTCTGGGAAGACAGAGGGAGTCGCCAAATCAGCATGATGGTCTATGCTAAAAATGCCATGGATAACAACGGGGTGAAAAATGAGTAGCGAAATTATTGCCTGGGTCGTCACGGTTCGTTTTCACGAAGAGACGTTAACGGAAATTAACGAACTCAGTAATCACCTCACCCGCGCCGGATTTACCCTCGTCTTAAACGATGATGAAGGGAACGTCCACGAGCTCGGCACCAACACCTTCGGCCTGCTTTCCATGCAGAATGCCGAGGAAGTCAACGCCTTAAGCGCAGGTTTAGCCGAAACCGCGCTGGGAAGACCCGTCGACGTCACCGTGGTCACATTCAGCGAGTGGTTAAAAGCTCAATAAGTGCGATTGACGCAACGGAAAACGTCCAGTTGTGCGTCAGTTCGAATTTTACGCCGGGGTTATGCGCTAACCTTATGAAATGTTGGAAAACATGGGGAGAGACGGCATGTGGCAAGCTATCAGCAATTTGTTACGCGATTTGCATACCGAAGCAGCTGAAATCGAACTGCGAAACGAACTACCCGGTGGAGAGATACACGCTGCCTGGCATTTACGCTATGGCGGGCGAGATTACTTCGTAAAATGCGACGAACGCGAGCTGTTACCCATCTTCACGGCCGAGGCTGACCAGCTTGAACTCCTGTCGCGCAGTAAAACGGTGAACGTACCGCAGGTTTTTGCCGTGGGCAGCGATCGAGATTACAGCTTTCTGGTGATGGAATACCTCCCTCCTCGCCCGCTGGATGCGCACAACGCTTTCCTGTTAGGCCAGCAAATCGCCCATTTACATCAATGGAGCGATCAACCGCAGTTTGGTCTGGATTTTGACAACGATCTCTCCACCACTCCCCAGCCGAACGCCTGGCAGCGTCGCTGGTCCACGTTCTTTGCCGAACAGCGCATCGGCTGGCAGCTGGAACTCGCCGCCGAGAAAGGCCTGCATTTTGGTGATATCGATCATCTTGTTGATATTGTTCAGCAACGGCTGAGCAGTCATCAGCCGCAGCCATCGCTGCTTCACGGTGACTTATGGTCCGGTAACTGCGCGCTCGGGCCAAACGGGCCCTATATTTTCGACCCCGCCTGCTACTGGGGCGATCGCGAATGCGATTTGGCGATGCTCCCGCTGCATCCGGAACAGCCGCCGCAAATCTATGACGGCTATCAGTCCGTATCGCCGCTGCCGTCCGGCTTTCTCGAGCGGCAGCCCATCTACCAGCTCTATACGCTGCTGAATCGGGCGATTCTGTTTGGCGGACAGCACTTGGTGACGGCGCAGAAAGCGCTTGATGAGGTGTTCATGGATAAGGCCCCTTAAGGGGCCTTGTTTTTGAGGATTAGCTAATTTGTACGCCTTTCAGACGGAACTGAATGGTCATGGTAATGCCGGTTCCCGGTTTACCCGGTTCATAGCGCCACTTACGTAAAGCGTTTTTCACTTCACGCTCAAACATATTGGCAGGCTGGGCGGAGAGGATCTGCACGTTGTCCACGCGCCCGTCCGGCGTGACGTCAAACTTAACCCGTACGCTTCCTTCAATACGCAGCGCCTGGGCACGAGCCGGATAGCTCGGCTCTCCGCGGCTTAGCGCCCGCGGCCCGGAAGGCGCCGTCACGGTGGGTTTAGCGGTCGCGGCTGAGGTGCTCGGCGCGGTGCGCGCCGGCGCCGTATTTGTATTTTCAAACGGCGAGGCCGGGCGCGTTTCCACCGGTTTTACATCACGCTTCGGTTGTTCGACCTTTTTTTCCGGCTTCGGTTTAGGCTTTGGCTTCGGTTTTGGCTTCGGTTTATGGATAACAACCGGCGCCTCTTTTGGCGGTTCAGGCATCACTTCCGGTTCCGGTTCTGGCTCCGGTTCAACAACGGGCTCAACGACCGGCTGAGCCGCCTGAGGCGGTTCCAGATCTGCCGGGGCCACCATAGTGATTTCAATGGGCTGTGAGGGTGCCGGCCGTTCAATAACCTGATGTACCGAAGTATAGAGCAACCCCGCGATAACACTGCCGTGGATAACCACAGACAGTAGCGTAGGCCACGGAAAGCGGCGAGGTAAATCAAAGGTCATTGCGCTCATAGTCGTTTCTGTTGAAAAATGATGCCCCGATTTTAAATGCAAATAGCAATCATATTCAACTAGGGTTGTTGGCTTGTATCAAAATTTGCCCTGTTTTCTGACAAAAAGCCCCCGGGACGTGGCATTCTGGGGATCGTGATCATCTTTGCATTGCAGTCAACGACGGTTTCACTTAACGTGATTCGCCAATTTATTGATAAGGAGCCATGCCGTGCTTTACGTTATCTACGCTGAAGATATCGCCGACTCTCTGGAAAAACGGACATCGGTACGTCCCGCCCATCTGGCGCGTTTGCAATTATTACATGATGAAGGTCGTTTACTGACCGCCGGCCCAATGCCTGCCGTAGACAGTAATGAACCCGGCGCGGCGGGCTTCACCGGCTCAACGGTCATTGCGGAATTTGAATCGCTGGAAGCGGCGCAATCATGGGCCAATGACGATCCCTATATCGCCGCAGGGGTTTATCAGAAAGTCTCGGTGAAACCGTATAAAAAGGTTTTTTAGCCTATAAAATGCTTAAGCAATAAGAACGCGTTAAAATTTTAATCTATGGCGATCGTTCATTAGAGGACATTTCTAATGTACGCGAGTACGGAATGGTCGCCATCCTTATGTCTCTCCACATCCCCGGTTCTGCATTCCGATCTCTTTAGGTCGCGCCCTGATGATAGCCATTTGCCGGCAGTGTATCAGCACCGCCGACTTTCTATGGTTAATTACCTGTTGGACTTCAGCGTTCCCTTAAGACCATGCGGTTCTGAGCGAAGATACTGCGGCGGAACGCTCACCTGAGCGCCCAGGGCTGCCGCGGCATGCCATGGCCAGTGCGGATTGTAGAGCACGGCGCGGGCAATGGCGATGAGGTCGGCGTCGCCATTTTGTAGCGCCTCTTCCGCCTGCTGCGCTTCCGTCACCAGACCCACACCGATCACCGGGATATTCACCTTCTCGCGGATTTCACGCGCGAACGGCAGCTGATAGCCGGGGCCCACCTGAATTGCCTGATGAGGCGACAGACCGCCGCTGGAAACATGAATATAGTCGCAGCCAAGCGCCTCAAGCTGCTGGCTGAAGATAATCGATTGAGCGTTATCCCAGCCGCCATCCACCCAGTCTGTTGCTGAAAGTCGGACGCCCACCGCGATGTCCTGACTGACGGCCTCACGGATGGACCGGAATATCTCGAGCGGAAAACGCAAACGGTTCTCCAGCGAGCCGCCGTATTCATCGGTACGCTGGTTACTGAGCGGTGAAAGGAACTGGTGCAACAGGTAACCATGCGCGGCATGCAGTTCAATCAATTCAATACCCATCCGCTCAGCGCGTCTGGCACTGTCTACGAATGACTGCTTGATGCGTTTCATGTGGTCCTGAGTAAGTTCAACCGGAGGTCGTTCACCTTCACCATAGGCCAGCGCTGATGGCGCAACCGTGTCCCATCCGCCAGAATCATGCGCCAGCTGGTGTCCCCCCAGCCAGGGAGCTGCGGAAGAGGCTTTTCGTCCGGCATGGCCCAGCTGGATACCGATGGGGATTGAAGCGTACTGGCGGATATCGGTCAGCACGGTGCGTAATGCGGCTTCCGTTTCGTCATTCCATAAGCCCAGATCAGCCGGGGTAATGCGTCCGGCGGGCTCTACAGCGCTGGCTTCGATAATCAGTAAGCCCGCGCCGGAAAAAGCCAGTTGTCCGAGATGGATACGATGCCATGCCGTCGCCTTGCCATTGTCGGCGGAGTACTGGCACATTGGCGCAATGACAATACGGTTCTCAAGTTCCAGCTTACCGATTCGCACCGGACTAAAAAGTTGACTCATAGATACCTCTCAATAATATAAGCCTTACGGACATTATAAGTAGCATGTGTTGATGCATGGCACTTCCCGTTTTTTGCGTTTATACGCGTTGGGCCAGTCTGATGAGGTATGGCGCGATGCGACTTCCTGCCCGCCGCTGCTGATGCAAACAATAACGCAGGAGCCCGCGAGAAACCGGGTTTCGCCGGCAGAAGAAAGAGAGATGACAGTATAAGAATGTATGCTAAGAACAAAACGCTGATAAAACAGAGGCACCGCGAGCGGTGCCTTTTGTTTCGACTCTCAACATTCAGAGAAGGTGAACAGCAGAGAGTGACGTTGCCGTTTAACCAGCTCCTTTCTGATGGAGAGGATGCGCATATTACGACGCGACTGGCCTTCCAGCCAGCGTGCTTTACGGCGACTCACCTGCCGAAGCATGCGCCAGCGCCCTACTTCCGTTCTACTACGCTTCATTGCAACTACTCTACAAGTAAAAACAGCCTGCATTATAGACCGATGAATCTGGCTAACCAACGCTTTCGCTGCGTTTTTATTTGCCAGATGGATGATGATGCGTAAACTCATGTCATCAAGTCATTCAAAAGGATTTTTCATCTATGACAACCTTTTACACGGTGGTGAACTGGCTGGTTATACTCGGTTACTGGCTACTTATCGCCGGTGTAACATTACGGATATTAATGAAAAGACGCGCGGTCCCGTCAGCGATGGCGTGGCTGCTTGTCATTTATATTCTTCCCCTGGTGGGCATTATCGCCTATCTCTCGTTTGGCGAACTGCATCTGGGTAAACGCCGCGCCGAACGCGCGCGGGCCATGTGGCCCTCAACGGCCAAGTGGTTAAAGGACCTCAAAGCCTGCAAGCATATCTTTGCCGAGGAGAATAGTCCGGTCGCGGAATCCTTGTTCAAGCTCTGCGAACGTCGGCAGGGCATTGGCGGCGTCAAAGGCAATCAGCTCCAGCTGCTCACCGAATCCGATGACGTCATGCAGGCGCTCATCCGCGATATCCAGCTCGCTCGTCACAATATTGAGATGGTGTTCTATATCTGGCAGCCCGGCGGCATGGCCGATCAGGTCGCCGAATCATTGATGGCGGCGGCAAGGCGCGGCGTACACTGCCGGCTGATGCTCGACTCCGCCGGGAGCGTGGCGTTTTTCCGTAGCCCCTGGGCCGCCATGATGCGTAATGCCGGCATTGAAGTCGTCGAAGCCCTGAAGGTCAACCTGATGCGCGTCTTTCTGCGCCGTATGGACCTGCGTCAGCATCGTAAAATGGTCATGATCGATAACTATATTGCCTATACCGGCAGTATGAATCTGGTCGACCCGCGTTTCTTTAAGCAGGACTCCGGCGTTGGCCAGTGGATCGATCTGATGGCGCGAATGGAAGGTCCGGTAGCGACAGCGATGGGCATTGTCTACTCCTGCGACTGGGAGATTGAAACCGGCAAACGTATTTTACCGCCGCCGCCGGACGCGAACATTATGCCGTTCGAAGAGGCCAGCGGGCACACAATTCACACTATCGCCTCGGGTCCGGGTTTTCCGGAAGATTTGATCCATCAGGCTCTGCTGACTGCCGCCTACGCGGCCAAAGAGCATTTGATCATGACGACCCCCTACTTTGTGCCCAGCGACGACCTTTTGCATGCCATCTGTACCGCTGCCCAGCGCGGCGTCGATGTCAGCATCATTCTGCCGCGCAAGAACGATTCGCTGCTGGTGGGCTGGGCCAGTCGCGCCTTCTTTACCGAGCTGCTGGCTGCCGGGGTAAAGATTTACCAGTTTGAAGGCGGTCTGCTGCATACTAAGAGCGTGCTGGTTGACGGCGAACTTAGCCTTGTGGGCACCGTAAACCTCGATATGCGCAGCCTGTGGCTCAACTTCGAGATTACGCTGGTGATTGACGATGCCGGATTTGGCAGCGATCTGGCTGCGGTGCAGGACGATTACATCTCCCGCTCGCGCCTGCTGGACGCCAGGCTGTGGTTAAAACGTCCGCTGTGGCAGCGGATCGCCGAGCGACTGTTTTACTTCTTCAGTCCGTTGCTGTAAAACGTGCCAATCAGATGTTTAATGGGTAGCAATCATGGATATGGATTTAAACAATCGCCTGACCGAAGACGAAACGCTTGAACAGGCTTACGACATTTTCCTCGAACTGGCCGTCGACAACCTCGATCCGGCGGATGTCATTCTGTTCAACCTGCAGTTTGAAGAACGCGGCGGCGCCGAGCTCTTCGATCCGGCGCCTGACTGGGAAGAGCACGTCGATTTTGACCTTAACCCTGACTTCTTTGCTGAAGTGGTCATTGGTCTGGCCGATGAAGATGGCGGCGAAATTAACGATATTTTTGCGCGCGTGCTGCTGTGTCGTGAAAAAGACCACAAGCTCTGTCATATCCTGTGGCGCGAATAAGCTCTTTCTTAAGCAAATAGCTTATATATAAAAGTAGAAGCCTGCCTGAGTTAACCGGGGCAGGCTTTTTTAGTTATTCAGGCAGTTCGCTGCCGCAGGCGTTGCAGTAGCGAGCGTCTTTTTCATGAACGTTATGCTGGCAATGCGGGCACTGGCGCTGAGTCCGGCGACTCTGAAATGCGGTGGTCATATGGCTGGTAATTAAGCCGGTGGGAATCGCAATAATCGAGTAGCCAATTAAGATAAGAATGGAGGCCAAAATTCGCCCCAGCGGCGTATGCGGCGTAATATCGCCATACCCTACCGTGGTTATCGTCACTATCGCCCAGTAAACCGACGCGTTCAGCGTAGTAAAACCGTATCGCGGCCCCTCAACCAGATACATCAGGGAGCCAAAGATCACCATGACGATGGCAATAAAAGAATAGAACAGGATCAGCTGGTGGCGAGCGCTGACGATAGCGGCCCAGAAAATATTCAACGACGGCATAAAGCGCAGCAGCTTAAGGATACGCAACGCCCGAATAGCGCGCATGGCCCGCCAGGCAAACACGTACTCAATACTGATCTCGGGCCACAGCCACATAACGTAAAGCGGTAAAATGGTGGCTAGGTCAATAATGCCCCAAAAGCTGAAAATATACTTTAGCGGATTCGGCCAGCTGATAATGCGCAGAAAATACTCAAAGGTAAAAACCGCCGTCACGACAAGTTCGAGCCAGACGAAAATATGCCATTCGTCTAAGGTCAGATGATATTGCGTTCCGAGCCCGGACTCGATAAATATCACCAGCACGCTAAGCAGGGCAAATACGCCGCAAAGTCCCTCGAAATGCCGACCGGATCGTCGGTTTTGATCGAAGAGTAAATGATACAGCCGCAGACGAGCGGCATGAATATGAAAAGCCACGTTAACCTCGCTAAAAAAAGGCTGACTAACGTCAGCCCCTGAGATTATAACGGGTCCACCTTCAGGCAGGAAACCGCATGGCGGAAACTGCCCTCCAGCACCGGTCGCGTCTTAGCGCACTCCGGCCCGGCAATCGGACATCTGGTGCGGAATACGCATCCCGACGGCGGGTTAATCGGCGATGGCAATTCTCCCTCCAGAAGCTGGATCGTTTTATTCTTTTCCTTATCAGGGTCCGGAACCGGCACTGCCGACATCAGCGCTTTGGTATAGGGATGCAGCGGATTATGATACACCTCATCATAGGTGCCGAGCTCCACGGCATGGCCAAGATACATCACCAGCACGCGATCGGAGATATGCTTCACGACCGCCAGATCATGGGCGATAAAAATCAGCGACAGTCCCATTTCCCGCTGCAGCTGCTGCAGCAGATTCACTACCTGCGCCTGAATCGACACGTCCAGCGCTGACACCGGCTCATCGCAGATAATGAGCTTCGGTTCAAGAATTAGCGCACGGGCAATACCGATGCGCTGGCACTGGCCGCCGGAGAATTCATGCGGATAGCGGTTAATCAGGTTCGGCAGCAGCCCCACTTTCATCATCATCGCCTTAACGCGATCGCGAACTTCCTGACGCGGCATTTTGGGATGATAGGTGCGCAGCGGCTCGGCGATGATTTCCCCGATCGTCATGCGCGGGTTTAGCGACGCCAGCGGATCCTGAAAGATCATCTGAATATCGCTGCGCACGTCGCGCCATTCGTCGGCTTTCATCCCCAGCAAATCTCTACCTAACCAGGCGACTTTACCGTCGGTAGCCTTCACCAGACCGATGATGGCGCGCGCGAAGGTCGATTTTCCGCAGCCGGACTCCCCGACCACGCCCAGCGTTTCCCCTGCATACAGACGCAGCGTTACGCCATCTACCGCTTTCAGCGTTTTCGACGGCTGCCAGAACCACTGTTTGCCGTCTTTGATATCAAAATGCACTTTCAGATCGGCGATTTCGAGCAGGACTTTTCTTTGTTCCGTTACGGCGTTCATAGCAAATCCCCCACCGGTTGAAAGCAGGCGCGCAGGCGGCCCGGCGCAAACTCCTCCAGAGGCGGAGCGCTATTGCAAATCTCCATCGCGTGCGGGCAACGCGGCTGGAATGGACAGCCTTTCGGCAAACGCAGCAGGTTCGGCGGGTTGCCCGGAATCGTTAACAGGGCGTCGCCTTCCGCATCCAGGCGCGGGACCGCATTGAGCAGGCCAATAGAATAAGGATGAGAGGGGTGGTAGAAGACGTCGCGCGCCTGACCATATTCCATCGTGCGTCCGGCGTACATCACCAGCACCTTATCGCAGATCCCGGCGACGACGCCGAGATCGTGGGTAATCATAATGATCGCCGTATTGAACTCGCGCTTGAGCTCATTAAGCAATGTCATTATTTGCGCCTGCACGGTTACGTCCAGCGCCGTTGTCGGCTCATCGGCAATCAGCAGCTTAGGCCGGCACAACAGCGCCATCGCAATCATGACGCGCTGGCGCATCCCGCCGGAAAACTCGTGCGGATACATTTTCATCCGTTTGCGCGCCTCGGGCATTTTGACCGCATCCAGCATTTTCACCGACTCTTCAAAGGCTTCGGCTTTGCTCAGCGCTTTATGCAGCATCAGGACTTCCATCAGCTGTTCGCCTACCCGCATATACGGATTAAGCGACGTCATCGGATCCTGAAAAATCATTGAGATCTGCTCGGCGCGCAGCTTATTCAGTTCGCGCTCCGGGAGGTTAAGGATCTGCTTCCCGTTAAAGGTCGCTGACCCCCCGATACGGCCGTTGGCGGCCAGCAGGCCCATCAGCGCAAAAGCGGTTTGCGACTTACCGGAACCGGACTCGCCTACGATGCCTAAGGTTTCCCCCGCCCGTAGATTAAAATTGAGATCGTTGACCGCAGTCACATCGCCATCGGGAGTCGCAAAGGTGACGCGGAGATCTTTCACATCCAGAAGCAATCCGGATTGTTGTGCTGCCTGCGGCGCTTTCGCCGTTTCCATCGTACTCATGTCGGCGCTCCTTAGCGGTCTTTCGGGTCGAGGGCATCACGCAGGCCATCGCCGATAAAGTTAAAACAAAACAGCGTTACCACCAGAAAACCGGCAGGAAACAGCAGCAGCCACGGCGATACTTCCATTGAGTTCGCGCCATCGCTGAGCAGCGCGCCCCAGCTACTTAACGGCTCCTGGGTACCCAGGCCGAGGAAGCTTAAGAAGGATTCAAACAGAATCATGCTCGGGACCAGCAGGGAGGCGTACACTACGACCACGCCAAGCACGTTAGGCACGATATGGCGGATTACGATATTGCCGGTTGAAACACCGCCGACCTGCGCGGCTTCAATAAACTCTTTTCGCTTCAGGCTTAGGGTCTGACCGCGAACGATACGCGCCATATCCAGCCAGGAGACCATCCCAATGGCAACAAAAATCAGCAGGATATTCTGGCCAAAGAAGGTCACCAGCAGGATGACGAAGAACATAAACGGAAAGGAGTTGAGGATTTCCAGCAGGCGCATCATCACTGAATCCACCTTGCCGCCCAGATAGCCGGAAAGCGACCCGTAAAGCGTTCCCAGAATCACCGCCACCAGCGCTGCAGCCACGCCGACCATCAGCGAGATACGTCCGCCGATCGCCACCCGCACCAGCAGGTCGCGACCTGAGGAGTCGGTCCCAAAGTAGTGTCCGGACTCCATATCGGGGGCGCTGGACATCATGCCCCAGTCGGTATCGTAATAGGAAAACTGCGATACCATCGGCGCGATGGTGACAAAGAGCGCGATGATCACCAGCACAATCAGGCTGGCAACCGCAGCACGGTTATGCATAAAGCGGCGGCGGGCGTCCTGCCAGAGGCTGCGCCCCTCGACTTCCAGCTTTTCACTGAAGTTTTCCAGCGCCTCGTTGTTTTTCTTACTTAACATCATGGCGAACCCCAGCGTTAGTAACGGATCTTCGGATCGATAACGGCATACAGCACGTCAACAATCGCATTAAACAGAATGGTCAATGCGCCAACCAGAATGGTCAGACTAAGTACCAGCGAGTAGTCGCGGTTCAGCGCGCCGTTGACGAACAGTTGACCAATTCCCGGCAGGCCATAAATGGTTTCAATGACCATCGAGCCGGTAATAATGCCGACAAACGCGGGCCCCATATAGGAGAGCACCGGCAGCAGCGCGGGCTTTAACGCGTGACGCAGAATAATGCGGCGCATCGGTAAGCCTTTTGCCCGGGCGGTGCGAATGAAGTTAGAGTGCAGCACTTCGATCATCGAACCGCGGGTAATACGCGCGATACTGGCGATATAGGCCAGGGAGAGGGCCACCATAGGCAAAATCATATATTGCAGCGCCCCACCGTTCCATCCGCCGCCCGGCAGCCAGTGCAGCGTAATGGCAAATATCATGACCAGTAAGGGCGCGACCACGAAACTCGGTATCACAACCCCGGTCATTGCCACCCCCATTACGGCAAAGTCCCATTTCGTATTTTGCTTCAATGCCGCAATCACTCCGGCACTCACGCCAAGCACCACCGCGAGAAAAAATGCGGCGAAGCCTAATTTGGCGGACACCGGGAAGCTGGACGCTACCAGATCGTTGACCGAGTAATCTTTATATTTAAAGGATGGACCGAAATCACCGTGCGCCAGCTGCTTCAGATAATTGAAGTATTGGGTCATGATGGGGTCATTTAAATGATATTTTGCTTCAATATTCGCCATGACTTCTGGCGGCAGCGTGCGTTCACCGGTAAAGGGGCTTCCCGGCGCAAGACGCATCATGAAGAAAGAGATAGTAATAAGAATAAATAGCGTCGGAATCGCTTCCAGACAGCGACGTAAGATAAATTTTAACATTGCCCGTACCTTCTGGCGTGTGCCTTCAATAGTGCGATGAAATAAGACACCGTGAGGCAAGCGGTAACGCCTGCCCCACGTATTGCCATTAGTGCTTCACAATGTACATATTTCTTGTATACGTATTATCCAGCGGATCTTTGCCGGTATAGCCACCAACCCACGGTTTAACCAAACGGGCGTTGACATAATAGAAGACCGGTACGATGACGGAGTCTTTATCCAGCTGCTGCTCAGATTGCGCGTAAAGGTCCGCACGTTTCGCGTCATCACTGGTTTTCAGCGTTTCAGCGATAATCTTGTCGAAAGCCGGGCTCTTATAATGCGAGGTATTGTTTGAGCTGTCGCTCAGCATCGTATTAAGGAAGGAGGTCGGTTCGTTGTAGTCCGCACACCAGCCAGCGCGCGCAACATCAAAGGTGCCCTGATGGCGATTATCGAGGAAGGTTTTCCATTCCTGGTTTTCCAGCTTCACGTTTACGCCGAGGTTTTTCTTCCAGATAGACGCCACCGCGATAGCCAGTTTTTTGTGCAGATCGGACGTGTTATAGAGCAGATTGAAAGTCAGCGGCTTATCAGCGCTATAGCCAGCCTCGGCCAGCAATTTTTTCGCTTCTTCATTACGTTTTTCCTGCGACCACTTGAACCATTCAGGCTCAATCAGCTTCATGCCATCGGTGTACGGCGGCGTATAGCTGTAGGCTGGCAGGTCGCCCTGATTCTTCACTTTATTGACAATAATGTCGCGATCCAGCGCCATCTTCAGCGCAGTACGCACGCGAACGTCGGTAAACGGCGCTTTCTGGTTATTGATTTCGTAATAATAAGTGCACAGATACGGATCGACGTGAACTTCTTTCGGGATCTCTTTTTTCAGTTTCTGGAACAGTTCGATCGGCATGTTGTTATAGGTCATATCGATTTCGCCGCTGCGGTAGCGGTTGACGTCGGTGACTTCAGAAGAAATCGGCAGGAAGGTGACCTGATTAATCACGGTTTTGGCGTTATCCCAGTAGTTGGTATTACGCTCCAGAACAATGCGTTCGTTAACAACCCAATCTTTTAATTTATACGCACCATTGCTGACGATATTGGCCGGCTGGGTCCATTTGTCACCAAATTTCTCAATAGCGGATTTAGGTACGGGTGAAACGGATGGGTGAACGAGCAGTTTGTAGAAATACGGCACCGGCTCGCTGAGGGTCACCTCAAAGGTATGATCGTCCAGCGCTTTTACGCCCAGATCGGTCGCAGGTTTTTTCCCGGCGATAATGTCATCAACGTTGGCTAGATGGCCATACTGCAGATAGCTTGCATAAGGAGACGCGGTTTTCGGATCCGCCAGACGCTGCCAGCTATAAACAAAATCTTGTGCCGTGACCGGCGTGCCGTCGGACCACTTTGCATCTTTACGCAGATGGAAGGTCCAGACTTTAAAATCTTTGTTGTCCCATTTTTCCGCAACGCCCGCGACCGGATGGCCGTCGAGGTCGCTCACCAGCAGCCCTTCAAACAAATCGCGGTTAATATTGGACTCCGGCACGCCTTCAATTTTGTGTGGATCGAGAGACTGCACTTCGGAGCCATTGTTACGTACCAGCGTTTGTTTGTCCGCCAGCTGTACCCCTGCCGGTACATCTGCCGCAACGGCGGCGTTGATGGTCATTAACGCAGAGAGGACTCCTGCGGCAACCAGGCTTTTTTTCGTGATGATGGTCATGTGTTTGTTACTCCAATCATTATAATTACTGGCTATTTAACCAGCCTGTTCTCTTTTCTGGATTCTGAACAGTGCAGGAGTTTATGCTGCTGTCAGAGAGTACTGCTTGCTATCACCGACTTATTTATTACGACTGCTCAAAACGGCAGCCTTGACGTCGATTCTTGCCCCCTGTCCAGGGGCGATGTAGTCCCGATGGGCTATATAATAAAAATTCTCATTTGCGTACATATTCCGCTAAAGATCACGCCGGAAAGTACCAAAACGCTTTATTGTCCGCCAATGCAATTTGCAAATATGTTACCGGATTCTCTTTTGTGGCCTTCTGGCGGCGAAGATTTATCACCCCTCACGCATGCCAGAAATAATTAACATGCTATTTATCAATCAATTAGTATAAACATCTCACACGATGTGCCCTGCATCGCCGAATAGACGTTTTTTTGTACGAAAATTTAACAATCGCTTATTATTTAGCACATTCATCTGCTTCATGAGTGAAATTACTAATATCATTTCGATTATCAGACGGCAAGTACCAGAGAATGGTGTGAGGAAAATAACAGTGATTAATGTGGGTAAAAGGCCGCGCCTGTGGCAAATGAAATGGATAACTTCTTGATAATAAATAATAATATCAAAGTATTAAAAAATAGTATCGCAGTTCGATAAATCACTTTTTTGATATGTTTTGCTGATAATGCGCAAACGCGGAACACGTTGTTCCGCGCGGCAACACAGGTTAATTCACAAGGCCAGGAAAGAGCGCCTTTATCCCGGTAACGATGAACTCGATGCCGAGAGCCATCAGCAACAGCCCCATAATACGGGTAATCACGTTAATGCCGGTTTGCCCAAGCAGGCGAACCAGCCAGGGGGCCATACGGAAAATGCCCCAGCAGCACAGCGCGAAAAGCGCAATCGCGACTGAAAACCCCACAAAGTGGGCGATGCTATGGTAACGCGTGCCCCAGACAATGGTTGAACTGATGGCCCCGGGTCCCGCCATCAGGGGCAGCGCCAGCGGCACGACGCCGATACTTTCACGAATGGCCGTTTCTGATTTTTCTTGCTTGTTCTGTTTATCCTCGCCAAGCTTGCCGCTGATCATCGACATGGCGATGGTGACCACCAGAATCCCACCCGCAATACGGAAGGAATCAATGGAAATGCCGAAGATCTGGAGGATCGCATCGCCTAAAAACAGCGACGTGAGCAAGATAATGGCGACCGACAGGTTGGCTGTCAGGTTGGTTTTATTACGCACCGCGGCCGTCTGGTAGCTGGTCATACTGATAAAAACCGGGATAATGCCAACCGGGTTTACCAGCGCAAATAGCCCAATGAAAAATTTAAAGTAGGCTGAAAAATCAAACAATGATTGAATCACAGGGTGCTCCGCAGCATCATTAAAAATGGCTGTTGACAGTTACCAGCATAAAATATCCGCGAGAAGATACGCTGTTTGAAAGCATAATTCATCCCTGTTGACGCATAAGTGCATAATTTAAGTTCGGATGTTAGTTATTTGTTTCCGCAATGCTATTTAAGTCTTCAATTAGCATACCGTATCATTACACTTGATCAAACAGGTCAAAAAATGAACTGCTGAAAGGTATCAGCTTGGCTGATTATTGATTTAGATCACATAAATTGTACTCAGAAGTGAGTAACCTTGTTTACACACAGAAGAGGAGGCAAAGCAGCGGTACCTGAAAGGAAAAACAAAAGCTTTTTTAGTCAATCGGTGAAGTCAGAAGCACAAAATTCTTTACGTTAACATTTAAATGCAACTCGTTAACACACTGTCTATACTGTCGAATCGAGCTACTGATTCACTAAAAAAGTTTAACATTATCAGGAGAGCATTATGGCTGTTACTAATGTCGCTGAACTTAACGCACTCGTCGAGCGCGTAAAAAAAGCCCAGCGTGAATATGCCAGTTTCACTCAAGAACAAGTAGACAAAATCTTCCGCGCCGCCGCTCTGGCCGCTGCAGATGCTCGAATCCCTCTCGCCAAGATGGCCGTTGCCGAATCCGGCATGGGCATCGTCGAAGATAAAGTGATCAAAAACCACTTTGCTTCCGAATACATTTATAACGCCTATAAAGATGAAAAGACCTGCGGCGTCCTGTCTGAAGATGACACCTTCGGTACCATCACCATCGCTGAGCCGATTGGTATTATCTGCGGTATCGTCCCGACCACTAACCCAACTTCAACCGCTATCTTTAAATCTCTGATTAGCCTGAAGACCCGTAACGCCATCATCTTCTCTCCGCATCCGCGTGCTAAAGATGCGACCAACAAAGCGGCTGATATCGTACTGCAGGCAGCTATCGCAGCCGGTGCGCCGAAAGATCTGATTGGTTGGATTGACCAGCCTTCCGTTGAACTGTCAAATGCGCTGATGCACCATCCGGATATCAACCTGATCCTTGCGACCGGCGGTCCGGGCATGGTTAAAGCGGCGTACAGCTCCGGTAAACCTGCCATCGGCGTAGGCGCTGGTAACACGCCTGTTGTTATCGACGAAACGGCTGATATCAAGCGTGCCGTTGCTTCCGTCCTGATGTCTAAAACCTTCGATAACGGCGTTATCTGTGCTTCTGAGCAATCCGTTGTGGTTGTAGATTCCGTATACGATGCCGTTCGCGAACGTTTCTCCAGCCACGGCGGCTATCTGCTGCAGGGCCAGGAGCTGAAGGCTGTTCAGAATATCATCCTGAAAAACGGCGCCCTGAACGCCGCGATCGTAGGTCAACCGGCGTATAAAATCGCTGAACTGGCCGGCTTCACCGTCCCTGTTTCCACCAAAATTCTGATTGGTGAAGTCACCGACGTTGATGAAAGCGAACCGTTTGCCCACGAAAAACTGTCTCCGACGCTGGCAATGTACCGTGCGAAGAACTTCGAAGACGCGGTTGATAAAGCTGAAAAACTGGTGGCAATGGGCGGTATCGGTCATACCTCCTGCCTGTATACCGACCAGGACAACCAGCCAGAACGCGTTGCTTACTTCGGTCAGCTGATGAAAACCGCACGTATCCTGATCAACACCCCTGCTTCTCAGGGTGGTATCGGTGACCTGTATAACTTCAAACTCGCACCTTCCCTGACTCTGGGTTGTGGTTCATGGGGTGGTAACTCCATCTCTGAAAACGTTGGTCCTAAGCACCTGATCAACAAGAAAACCGTTGCTAAGCGAGCTGAAAACATGTTGTGGCACAAACTTCCGAAATCTATCTACTTCCGTCGTGGCTCACTGCCAATCGCGCTGGATGAAGTGATTACTGATGGTCACAAACGCGCGCTGATCGTGACCGACCGCTTCCTGTTCAACAACGGCTATGCAGACCAGATCACCTCTGTGCTGAAAGCGGCTGGCGTTGAAACTGAAGTATTCTTTGAAGTAGAAGCTGACCCGACGCTGACCATCGTCCGTAAAGGCGCTGAGCTGGCGAACTCGTTCAAACCAGACGTGATTATCGCGCTGGGCGGCGGTTCCCCGATGGATGCGGCGAAAATCATGTGGGTTATGTACGAGCACCCGGAAACCCACTTCGAAGAACTGGCGCTGCGCTTTATGGATATCCGTAAACGTATCTACAAGTTCCCGAAAATGGGCGTGAAAGCCAAAATGGTCGCCATCACCACGACTTCCGGTACCGGCTCTGAAGTTACGCCGTTCGCTGTTGTTACCGATGACGCAACCGGTCAGAAATACCCGCTGGCAGACTATGCCCTGACTCCGGATATGGCGATTGTTGATGCCAACCTGGTTATGGAAATGCCGAAGTCACTGTGTGCTTTCGGTGGTCTGGATGCGGTGACTCATGCCCTGGAAGCTTACGTTTCCGTACTGGCTTCCGAGTTCTCTGACGGCCAGGCGCTGCAGGCTCTGAAACTGCTGAAAGAAAACCTGCCAGCGTCCTACCACGAAGGTTCCAAGAACCCGGTAGCGCGTGAGCGTGTGCACAGTGCTGCGACCATCGCCGGTATCGCGTTTGCGAACGCCTTCCTCGGGGTATGTCACTCAATGGCGCACAAGCTGGGCTCTCAGTTCCACATTCCTCACGGTCTGGCGAACGCCCTGCTGATCAGCAACGTTATTCGCTATAACGCGAACGACAACCCGACCAAACAGACAGCATTCAGCCAGTACGACCGCCCTCAGGCACGTCGTCGCTACGCTGAAATCGCGGACCATCTGGGTCTGACTGCACCGGGTGACCGCACCGCAGCGAAAATCGAAAAACTGCTTGGCTGGTTGGACGAAATCAAAGCTGAGCTGGGTATTCCTAAGTCTATCCGCGAAGCTGGCGTGCAGGAAGCTGACTTCCTGGCCCACGTTGACAAGCTGTCTGAAGACGCATTTGACGACCAGTGCACCGGCGCTAACCCGCGCTACCCGCTGATCGCTGAGCTGAAGCAGATTCTGCTGGATACCTTCTACGGACGTAATTACGTTGAAGGCGGCGTGGAAGAGAAAAAAGAAGCCGCGCCGGCTAAAGCTGAGAAGAAAGCGAAAAAATCCGCTTAATTCCACAGCCGTAAAACCAGTAACGCTGAGCCCCATCTTTTGATGGGGCTTTTTTGTCTCTGTCGTTCAGCAGCCGACAAAACGCCTCAGACAGCCGAAACGTACCATCAAGGGCCAAAGGCTTAGCAAATGAAAAAAGGCGCTGTAAAAGCGCCTGAGACGATTTAAAGGGTGGGTATTAGCAGCTGCGCTGTTTGTTCTGCACAGCGGTCAGAGAGCCTTCGCTCAGCGCCTCTTTATAATGTTTACGGCATACGGATACATAGCGCTCATTACCGCCAATCACCACCTGTTCCCCCTCATTGTACGGCCGCCCCTCCTGATCGAGACGCAAAACCATACTCGCCTTACGGCCGCAGAAACAGATAGTTTTTAATTCAACCAGCTTATCGGACCACGCGAGCAAATATTGACTGCCCGTAAATAGTTCGCCGCGAAAATCTGTCCGCAATCCATAGCACAATACGGGAATATCGAGCTGGTCCACCACCTCAGACAGCTCGCGCACCTGTTCCCGCGTTAAGAACTGGCTCTCATCAACTAATACGCAGTGGATGGGTTGACGCTTATGTTCGTCTGCAATGTCGGCAAATAAGGCAGTTTGGGTATTATACAACCGCGCCGGCGATGAGAGACCGATCCTTGAACTCACTTTCCCGGAACCAAAGCGGTCATCAATTTCTGCCGTATAAACCACCGTGCGCATCCCTCGCTCCTGGTAATTGTATGATGACTGCAACAGAGCGGTGGACTTGCCTGCATTCATTGCTGAATAGTAGAAATAAAGTTGTGCCATCGGCCGCGTAACCCCAATCAATGTGTTTTTTAGCAGTAAAATTGTATCATATATTCGCGCGCTATCAGCCCTCGCCGTGTGGGTATTGTCGGGAACGCTCACTCGGCGGAGACCTGAAAGATTAAGCCTGTTAATTGAATGGTAATGCCTGCTATTCGTACGACCCAGACGGCCACGCAGACGCCACTATTGCCCTTTTGTGCTTATCAGCCATTTTTCGGATAGCTATAACCACCCTGGACAAGTGTTTTATATTAAACATCATCGTCACTGCTGCGCTAATACCCACAATGATATTTATCCATGCAAAGTATAATTTTTCCCACCGCGCATCGGAAAAAGCATACTATCTCAGGGTTTTAGCTTATCCTCTCCATCATCCTATAAGCGAAAAAGATGTGAACCCGCACATAAAATTTAAGTTAAATGAATTAATTCCCGAGACAAATAACAAGTTATTTTGACTTCCTTACATTCCCCCCTATTGCACATCTGAATTTATCGCTCTATTATTAGTCCAACAAACCACCCCACAATATAAGTTTGAGATTACTACAATGAGCGAAGCACTTAAAATTTTGAACAACATCCGTACTCTTCGTGCGCAGGCAAGAGAATGCACCCTTGAAACGCTCGAAGAAATGCTGGAAAAATTAGAAGTTGTCGTTAACGAACGTCGTGAAGAAGAAAGCGCTGCGGCTGCGGAAATTGAAGAACGCACTCGTAAACTGCAGCAATACCGTGAAATGCTGATCGCTGACGGTATTGATCCTAATGAACTGCTGAGCACCATGGCGGCAGTTAAAGCGGGAACTAAAACCAAGCGCGCTGCACGTCCGGCTAAATACAGCTACGTTGACGAAAATGGCGAAACTAAAACCTGGACTGGTCAGGGTCGTACTCCGGCAGTGATCAAGAAAGCGATGGATGAGCAAGGTAAATCCCTGGACGATTTCCTGCTGTAATAAACCATCCTGTTCGTTTAAAAATCCCGCTGCGGCGGGATTTTTTTTATCCGTTATTCGGGACCGGTTCCGGGCGGGCATAAAAAAACCGGGAAACGAATCTCGCTCCCGGTTTCACATTCTGCCGCGAATGATTACTTCGCTACGGCTTTATCCAGCCAGGCTTTAAATTCAGCGCCCAGGGACTTGTGGCGTACGCCATATTCAACAAAAGCCTGCATATACCCCAGCTTATTACCGCAGTCGTGGCTCTTGCCTTTCATATGATAGGCTTCTACCGTTTCTTTTTCGATCAGCATATCGATGGCGTCGGTCAGTTGAATCTCATCGCCGGCTCCCGGAGGGGTTTTGGCCAGCAGCGGCCAAATATCCGCGCTCAGCACGTAACGACCGACAACCGCCAGATTAGAAGGCGCTACGTCCGCTTTCGGTTTCTCGACGACACCAACCATCGGTACGCTCTCACCCGGCTGCAGGGCCAGGCCCTTGCAATCGACAACGCCGTATGCGGTAACGTCAGCAACCGGTTCAACCATGATCTGGCTTGCGCCGGTCTCATCGAAACGAGCGATCATTTCGGCCAGGTTGTCGCGAGACAGATCGGATTCATATTCATCAAGAATCACGTCCGGTAAAATAACCGCGACCGGCTCATCACCCACTACCGGGTGTGCGCACAGCACAGCGTGGCCCAGACCTTTAGCCAGCCCCTGACGGACTTGCATAATAGTCACGTGCGGCGGACAAATAGATTGGACTTCTTCCAGCAGCTGGCGTTTTACACGTTTTTCCAGCATCGCTTCCAGTTCAAAACTGGTATCGAAATGGTTTTCAATAGAGTTTTTCGAAGAGTGCGTAACCAGAACAATTTCGGTAATCCCGGCGGCAATACATTCGTTAACAACATATTGAATTAATGGCTTATCTACCAGCGGCAGCATTTCTTTCGGAATAGCCTTAGTAGCGGGCAACATCCTGGTGCCTAATCCCGCAACCGGGATGACAGCTTTTCTTACTTTTGAATTAAGCGCAGCCATTGAAATCTCCTGGACTGTTCGTTTTTTAAACTTCTCGTTAATAATATGGTATCGAGTATATCAGCCTGCTCAGTCAAAGCTGTTCCGAAAAGGATTAGATATCTTCGAATTAGGAATTTTACGCATTAAACCCGGCGATAGTACCACCACAAAAGATCGCGTGGTAATCCCACGAGCCTAAAAATAAGCACAATTGTTCACTCCGTGGTCAACATCAGGCGTAAACGTCCGCCAGCCCCCCAAATTTGGCACTGCCATGATGCGCAGCGTTGACTAATTTGGTTGAGGTATGCATTACCTAAAGTGCCTAACGGAACGCCATTACTAATCTGAATTTGATGTTCTCCCGTATTCAAGGTGCCATTCAAACCCGCGGAGACTAAAATTAAATTCTTCAAGCCGCTGTGGTAATACCCTACCAATAATGGGAATTGCCCGGGTAAGTTTGCCTGCCGCAGCAATTGGTTAACCTGTTTTAGCAGACTGCCCATCTCCGGCAAACGCTGCCCCTGATGAGCGAGCTGCTCCTGCAGTAACCCATTAAACAGCGCGCGCAGCAATAGGGCCGCCAGAACGCCATTATCACCTGCCCGTGTGACATCCAGACAATAAAACGCCAGATCGTTTTCTGATAGCGGCGCAATATCGAGCACGAGTCCCGGCTTATCGACAGAGACAAGCTGGCGATAGTGAATACGGCAACGCGACATCTCCTGCTGCACCGGCGGCTGGAGCTCCTGAAGCAGCCTCGACGCCGCGCTAGGATCGCTTACCAGCGCATCCCAGTCCTCAAACAGGCGCTCTTCTTCTTCGACACGCGAATTAAACATATTGGGATAGAGGCAGGCATACACGGTTTCTCGCAGGCGATCGAAATCCTTAACCGGTTTAAGCAGGATATCCTGAACGCCCAGGCGCAACGCTTTGGCGATATCCGCCATGTTTTCCGTCGCTGAAATCATCAGAATCGGCAACTGCTCGCCCTGGTTACGCACATGTTCTACCAGCTGCAGGCCGTTCATTCGCGGCATGGAGATATCGCAAATCATCAAATCGGGTTTTGACTCCGCCATTTTTTGCAGTGCATCCATACCATCTTCCGCCTGTACGATGGTCGCACCAAGTGAAGCTAACCATGTGTGCATAAGAGAGCGGAAAACGGGTTCGTCTTCAACTATCAGAATCTGTTTTCCCGCCAATGGCTGCGTCATGATCTCTCCCCTGACTGACGATAATTTAATAGTGGCATGATATTCACGCTACCGCCTGTCAGAATTTACTTAAGTATGCATCAAATGCGCTCCACGGGGGTACGCACTAAAGGTAATAGTTCATCCATTTTCTTTTCCACTGCCAGATGTCCGGCGGCGATAGCTTCGCCGGCCCGGTGGAAGTCAAGCGTGGAGATTTGTGGGCAAAAGGGCTGAATCAGGATATCAGGCGGGTCGCCCGCCATACGGTTTCGCTTGAGGCGATTCTCCAGAACCTGAATTGACGTCGACATGATTTCCATCGCCGTTGGCGACCTCGTCGCCCGACGTGACGTCATACGCGCCAGGCGCGTGCGCAGCCGTGAATGCCACGAAAAATCTTCCTCGCTCTCCGGACGAGGCATTTCCATTGACAGCAAATCCTGCTGCATCAGATGCGCATCGTGCTGCAAATCAACGGCAATGACGATATCCGCGCCCATGGCGCGAGCCAGAGACACCGGCACGGGGTTAACCACCGCGCCATCCACCAGCCAATAGCCATTATGCATCACCGGCGCCATCAAACCCGGCATACTGCAGGACGCACGGATCGCCAGATGCAGATCCCCTTCCGTAAACCACAGTTCACGACCGGTGCTTAAATTCGTTGTGACCGCTGCGAACGGACGTTCGCAGCGCTCAATCTCGCTGACGGGCATGAGTTTGCGGTATTGACTAAACACGCGCTCTCCCCGCAGCAGGCCACCCCGTTGCCAGGAGAGATCCATTAACTTCAGTACGTCCCAGTTGCTAAAGGAGCATACCCATTTCTCCAGGGCCGGAAGCCGATTGCAGGCGTACGCCGCCCCGACCAGCGAGCCAATGGAGCACCCTGCGATAACATCGACGTCGATACCCGTCCGCCGTAAGGCATTAATCACGCCGATATGCGACCACCCGCGAGCGGCGCCAGCCCCTAACGCCAGGCCAATTTTAAGCTTTCTCATGAGTAACGAAACATATCCTTCCACTCCGGGCATGGCATCATCGCCATACCTCAGTTAACATAATGCGCTTTGGCGGCGTAGCGCCGTCTTCCTTTTTCCTGTGGAGGCCGTTTTGTCGCCATTATGCCCCTGTGGCAGCGCTCTGGAGTATAGCTCATGTTGTCAGCCTTATCTGGCTGGCGCGCAGCTGGCGCCAGATCCGTCACAGCTGATGCGCTCCCGCTATAGCGCGTTTGTTATGAAAAACGCCGACTATCTGATTAAAACCTGGCACCCCTCCTGTCAAGCGCAGCAGTTTCGCGCAGACCTGGAAAACGGTTTTACCCGCACACAGTGGCAGGGCCTCACCGTCTTTGCCTCCGAGACGGGCAAGAACCCGGATGAGGGCTTTGTCAGCTTTATCGCTCGTTACGCTGACGATAACCGCTCCGGAGCCATTATTGAACGATCCCGATTCTTAAAAGAAAACGGACAGTGGTATTATATTGACGGCACGCGACCGCTAATCGGTCGTAACGATCCCTGCCCTTGCGGTTCAGGTAAAAAATTTAAAAAATGCTGCGGTCAGTAAGCCAGCAGCAGAAATAGCAAACACTACAGGATTTTCCCCGCGATGCATTCACAACAACGTAAAGTACTGCGCACTATTTGCCCTGATCAGAAAGGCCTCATCGCGCGTATCACTAATATCTGCTACAAGCACGAGCTGAATATCGTGCAGAACAATGAGTTTGTTGACCACCGAACCGGCCGCTTCTTTATGCGCACCGAGCTCGAGGGTATTTTCAATGATTCAATCCTGCTGGCGGACCTCGACAGCGCGCTGCCGGAAGGTTCAATTCGTGAACTCAATCCAGCAGGGCGCCGCAGGGTCGTCATTCTGGTCACCAAAGAGGCGCACTGCCTCGGCGATCTGCTGATGAAAGCTAATTACGGCGGCCTGGACGTAGAAATCGCCGCCGTCATCGGCAATCACGAAACGCTGCGCTCGCTGGTTGAACGGTTTGATATTCCCTTCCAGCTGGTGAGCCATGAGGGTTTAACTCGCGAAGAGCATGATAAACAGATGGGCGACGCGATCGCCGCCCTTGAGCCGGATTATGTTGTGCTGGCGAAATACATGCGGGTCTTGACCCCAGAGTTTGTCTCTCGTTTCCCGAATAAAATTATTAATATTCATCACTCATTCCTGCCGGCTTTTATCGGCGCGCGTCCGTATCACCAGGCCTATGACCGCGGAGTGAAGATTATTGGCGCCACCGCACACTACGTGAACGATAATCTGGATGAAGGCCCAATCATTATGCAGGACGTCATTCACGTCGATCATACCTACACCGCGGAAGATATGATGCGCGCTGGCCGCGACGTCGAGAAAAACGTTCTGAGCCGCGCGCTGTATCAGGTTCTTGCTCAGCGGGTATTTGTTTACGGTAACCGTACGATTATTCTTTAATCTCAGGGAAATGAATTGATTAGCTTTGCACCTTTACGGATAAAAAGCAGGCAAACAGCTTCATTTTCCTAAAGGAATGCTTTACAGGGGCGTCTCATTTGATATGATGCGCCCCGCTTCCGGCAGGAAGCAGGCCAGTAAATAGCATTACCCCGTGGTGGGGTTCCCGAGCGGCCAAAGGGAGCAGACTGTAAATCTGCCGTCATCGACTTCGAAGGTTCGAATCCTTCCCCCACCACCATTCTTTACCACGTTGTTGTGGTAATACCGATGAATGTAAACGATGTTTGCACTTATCGGGAAGGGTGAGAATCTTCGACCAAGGTTCGAGTCGAGCGAAAGCGAGACAACGTTGCCGCAGGCAACGGCCCGAAGTGTGAGGAGCGAAGCGACGAATAATCCTT
>NZ_ALNJ01000094.1:0-108923 GCF_000293135.1 Klebsiella sp. OBRC7
GTAGATACTGTGAACGCCTGCAACTCTTTTAACTACTGTCACCTTTTCCGGCTCCCGGATGACAGGCACAACAACGACAGCGCCATCCGGTGCTGTCGTTTAATCCGGCACTCTTTCTTACGCTATCAACAACCATGCTGTGACGCATCGAACGCCTTTCCTGACTTCAGTACACCGTACGCCACCTGCGCCAGCTTTCGCATCATCGCCCCTATGATGACTTTTGCCCGCTTTCCGCTCTCTTCCAGCCTTTTCCTGAACGCTTTTCCCCACGCCGTATGGTACAGCGCCGATAATGCCGGCATGTATAACGCCTTGCGCAGTTGAACCGGCCCCGCTTTGCTCATCCGGCTCGCCCGCATCACGCTGCTGCCCGACTCATGCTGCACCGGCGTCAGTCCCGCATACGCCGCGAACTGCCGCGCTGTACCGAACTTCAGCTTCAGGCCCGTATACGCCAGCAGAACCGCCGCTGTTTTCTCCCCGATGCCCGGGATACTGTTCAGCAGCTTCCGCCGTCGTTTCATATCCGGGTCGTTATCCGTCAGGTCTTTTATCTGTTTTTCGATACGCGTCAGCTCCGCGCTCAGACATCCCAGCAGGATATCAATGCTGGCCAGTTGAACCTCCGGCGCGGTTTCCCGCCGGTTTTTCTCCTGCGTCTGCATCTCTGTCAGCGCCTGATGCCTTAACACCAGGGCTTTCAGTGCCCGCTCTGTCGGATGAGGGGCCTCCCAGGCTGACGGGCGTTTTTCCCGGCAGAAGTGAGCCAGCATACGGGCGTCCACTTTGTCAGTTTTACTGCGCAACCCCTCACTCTGTGCGAAAGCTTTACTGAGGGCGGGGTTGATGATGGACACGGTATACCCGGCATCACTCAGATGCGCGGCCGCGTCTTCCATGTAGGTGCTGGTGGACTCCATGCAGACATGGGCACGGTTCACGTCATGGCCGCGAAGCCAGCGGACCAGCGCTTCGTGTCCGGAGAGGGTATTATCAAATTTTTTACAACGATGCCGGCCATCAGGGCGAAGAATGTCGACATCCAGTTTAGCTTTGGCGACATCAATACCGATGAAGTGGAGTTCATTTTCCATAGTGAAACCAACCTTGCAAATACGGGTTACCGGTGAAAGCCGGTCCATGATACTGTCCGGTTTATCACATGAGAAAGAACGGCGGTCCGGTGCAAAGGATCTACGGAACAGGCGCGAAAGCCTAAGCCCGGACACGGCATCCGGACCGCCATCAGAGAGAACTGGCCGGTTCTTTCTGATGGAGTAATCATACAAGCCCGGATAAGGCGTTTACGCCGCCATCCGGGGATTAGCTAAACAGGGCGGTAATCGACGCGCTGCCGAGGCTGTGGAAATGGACGTTAAAGCCGACCATCGCGCCGCTCGCGCCCTCATCGACCGCAATTTTTTCGACGTCCAGCGCGTGGACGGTAAAGATATAGCGATGGGTCTCGCCTTTTGGCGGCGCCGCGCCGCCGTATCCGGCCTGGCCAAAATCGGTACGGGTCTGAATCGCTTCTTCGGGCAGTTCCGCCTGGCCGGAGCCGGCTCCCTGCGGTAACACGCGGGTATCGGCCGGAAGATTGGCCACCAGCCAGTGCCACCAGCCGGAGCCGGTTGGCGCATCGGGATCGAAGCAGGTCACCACAAAGCTTTTGGTTCCGGCCGGCACATCGTCCCACGCCAGATGCGGCGAGATATTATCGCCATCGTAGCCCATGCCGTTAAAGACATGACGATTGGGCAGCTTCTCACCATCCTGTAAATCATGACTGATTAATTTCATCGTCTCTCCTCGTAGTCATCCGCTGATTAGCCAGAAAGTGTAGCGCGAGAGAGGCGCCATTACCGTCGCTTATTCGCTAAAAAATGTTTCTTCCTGAACCGCGGCGTTTACCGCCCGCGTCAGGCGGCTCAGCTGCTCCGGCGTAATGATGTACGGCGGCATCAGGTAAATCAGGCGACCGAACGGGCGGATCCACACGCCTTGTTCGACGAAAAAGCGCTGCAGGGAGGCCATATTCACCGGCCGATGCGTCTCGATCACGCCAATCGCTCCCAGCACCCGCACATCGGCAACCTGCGCGGATTCGCGCGCCGGCGCCAGCTCGGCGCTGAGCTGCGCTTCAATGGCTGCCACCTGCTGCTGCCATTCGCCGCTTTCCAGCAGGCGCAGGCTCTCGGTCGCCGCCGCGCAGGCCAGCGGGTTGCCCATAAAGGTCGGGCCGTGCATAAAGCAGCCGGCTTCCCCGTCGCTGATAGTTTCTGCCACCTGACGGGTGGTGAGGGTGGCGGAGAGGGTCATGGTGCCGCCGGTCAGCGCTTTGCCGAGACACAGAATATCCGCCGCAATCCCCGCGTGCTCGCAGGCGAACAGCTTACCGGTTCGACCAAAGCCGGTGGCGATCTCATCGGCGATCAGCAGGATGCCCTCGCGATCGCACATCCTGCGGATCCGCCTGAGCCACTCGGGGTGGTACATCCGCATGCCGCCCGCGCCCTGAACAATCGGCTCGAGGATCACCGCGGCGATTTCATGGCGGTGGGCGGCCATCAGACGGGCGAACGGCGCCATATCCCGCTCATCCCAGTCGCCGTCGAAGCGGCTCTGCGGCGCCGGGGCGAAGAGGTTATCCGGCAGATAGCCCTGCCACAGGCTGTGCATTGAGTTCGTCGGATCGCAGACCGACATTGCGCCGAAGGTATCGCCGTGATAGCCGTTGCGGAAGGTGAGAAAGCGCCGGCGCGGGTCGCCTTTCGCCTGCCAGTACTGCAGTGCCATTTTCATCGCCACTTCGACGGCGACGGAGCCGGAATCGGCGAGGAACACGCATTCGAGGCTTTCCGGGGTCATCGCCACCAGCTGACGGCACAGGGCGACCGCGGAAGGGTGGGTAATCCCACCGAACATGACGTGCGACATCTGGTCAATCTGCGCTTTCATCGCCGCGTTCAGGCGCGGGTGATTGTAGCCATGAATGGCCGCCCACCAGGACGACATGCCGTCAACCAGCTGCCCGCCGTCGGCGAGGGTTAGCTCACAGCCGTGGGCGGCCACGACCGGATAGACCGGTAGCGGCGAAGTCATTGAAGTGTAAGGGTGCCAGATGTGGCGCCGATCGAAAGCGAGATCGTCCGTTGTCATAATCGACTTGTAAACCATTTTGAAAACATTTAGGTTTACGAGTATAAACCGAACCAACAATTAACAAAACCCCTGGAGAGGCTAATGGCTCACCACCCCCGCTGGACAATGTCGCAAGTTACTGAGTTATTTAATCAACCCTTTCTTGACCTGCTGTTTGAAGCGCAACAGATCCATCGCCAGCACTTCGACCCGCGCCAGGTTCAGGTCAGCACGCTGCTGTCGATTAAGACCGGCGCCTGCCCGGAGGACTGCAAATACTGCCCGCAAAGCGCGCGCTATAAAACCGGTCTGGAATCCGAACGCCTGATGGAGGTTGAACAGGTGCTTGAGTCGGCGCGACAGGCGAAACAAGCCGGTTCAACCCGCTTCTGTATGGGGGCGGCGTGGAAGAATCCGAACGATCGCGATATGCCGTATCTTGAGCAGATGGTGAAAGGGGTGAAAGCGCTGGGGCTGGAAGCGTGCATGACCCTTGGCACGCTCAACGATAGCCAGGCCCAGCGTCTGGCCGGCGCCGGTCTGGATTACTACAACCACAACCTCGATACCTCGCCGGAATTCTATGGCAATATCATCACCACCCGCACCTACCAGGAGCGCCTCGATACCCTCGATAAAGTGCGCGATGCCGGAATTAAAGTGTGCTCTGGCGGTATAGTCGGCCTTGGGGAAACGGTCAAAGACCGCGCCGGGCTGCTGCTACAGCTGGCCAATCTGCCGACGCCGCCGGAAAGCGTGCCGATCAACATGCTGGTGAAGGTCAAAGGCACGCCGCTGGCGGATAACGACGACGTGGACGCCTTTGATTTTATTCGTACTATCGCCATCGCGCGCATCATGATGCCGACCTCGCACGTGCGCCTCTCCGCCGGTCGTGAACAGATGAACGAACAGACCCAGGCGATGTGCTTTATGGCCGGGGCGAACTCGATTTTCTACGGCTGCAAGCTGCTGACCACGCCAAACCCGGAAGAGGACAAAGACCTGCAGCTGTTCCGCAAGCTGGGGATTAATCCGCAGCAGACCGAGGTACTGGAAGGCGATAACGCCCAGCAGCAGCGCCTGGAGCAGGCGTTGATGAACCCGGATACCGAGGAATATTACAACGCGGCGGCGCTATGAGCTGGCAGCACCGCATCGAGCTGGCGCTGGCGGAACGGCAGGCGGCGGATGCCTTGCGCAGTCGCCTGCCGGTGACGCTGGGCGCAGGACGCTGGCTCAGCCGCGAAGGGCGGCGCTGGCTCAATTTTTCCAGCAACGATTATCTTGGCCTCAGCCAGCATCCGGCTATCGTCAAGGCCTGGCAGCAGGGCGCGGATCGCTACGGCGTCGGCAGCGGCGGTTCCGGCCACGTCAGCGGCTATAGCGAGGCGCACCGCGCGCTGGAGGAGCAGCTGGCCGACTGGCTGGGCTATCCGCGTGCGCTGCTGTTTATTTCCGGCTTTGCCGCGAATCAGGCGGTGATTGCCGCGCTGGCGGGCAAAGAGGATCGGATTGTCGCCGACCGTCTCTGCCACGCTTCGCTGCTGGAAGCCGCCAGCCTTAGCCCGGCGCAGCTGCGGCGTTTTCAGCACAACGACAGCCGCCATCTTGACGATTTGCTGGCGAAACCGCTATCCGGCCAGCAGCTGGTGGTGACCGAAGGCATTTTTAGCATGGACGGCGATAGCGCGCCGCTGGCTGAGGTTTATCAGGCGGCGCGGGTGGCCGGCGCGCTTCTGCTGGTTGACGACGCGCACGGTATCGGCGCGCTCGGCGAAGAGGGGCGCGGCAGCTGCTACGCGCAGCAGGTACGCCCGGATCTGCTTATCGTCACCTTCGGTAAAGCGTTTGGCGTCAGCGGCGCGGCGGTGCTGTGCAGCGAGGCGCTGGCGGATTATCTGCTGCAGTTTGCCCGCCATCTGATTTACAGCACCGCCATGCCGCCGGCGCAGGCGGTGGCGCTGAGCGCCGCGCTGGCCGTGATTCGCAGCGACGAGGGTCAGCAGCGGCGGGAAACGCTGGCCGGCCATATCGCCGACTTTCGCCGGGGAATGTCCCACTATCCCGGCGAGCTCACTGATTCCGGCAGCGCGATCCAACCGCTGATCGTCGGCGACAACGCCCGCGCGCTGCGGCTGGCGGCGCGTCTGCGCGAGGAAGGCTGCTGGGCGACGGCCATTCGTCCGCCGACGGTCCCCGTCGGCAGCGCGCGGCTGCGCCTGACGCTGACCGCCGCGCACGAGTCTGCCGATATCGCCCGCCTGCTGGAGGTGCTGCATGACGGCGGTGAATAAGCGCGCCGTTGCGGCGGCGTTTGGCCGCGCGGCGGGACATTACGCTCAGCACGATGAATTACAGCGTCTTAGCGCCTCTCTGCTGCTGGAACAGCTCGATATCAAGACCTTTCCTGAGGTGCTGGACGCGGGCTGCGGCCCCGGCAGCATAAGCCGCTTCTGGCGCGATGCAGGGAGCCGGGTGACGGCGCTGGATCTTTCCGTCGACATGCTGGCGGAGGCCCGCCGCGGAAACTGCGCGCACCGCTACGTCGAGGGCGACATCGAAGCGCTGCCGCTGGCGGACGGCTGCGTTGATCTGGCGTGGAGCAACCTTGCGGTTCAGTGGTGCGACAATCTCGCGACCGCCATTGATGAGCTGTCCCGGGTAGTGCGCCCCGGCGGCCGCGTGGCGTTTAGTACGCTGCTGTCAGGTTCGTTACCTGAGCTCAATCAGGCCTGGCGAGCCATCGATGAGCGGCCGCACGCCAACCGTTTTCTCAGCGAGCAGGCGGTGCGTCAGGCGCTGGCCGAACGCCGCGCCAGCGGCCACGTCCACGCCATCACGCTGCCGTTTCCCGACGCGCTTGGCGCGATGCGGTCGCTTAAAGGCATTGGCGCAACCCATTTGCACCACGGACGCAGCCCTGCGCCGCTCAGCCGCGGCAAGCTGCGGCAGCTCCAGCTCGCCTGGCCGCAGCAGCAGGGCCAGTGCCCGCTGACGTACCATCTTTTTACAGGAGTTATCGAACGTGACTAAACGTTTCTTCGTTACCGGCACCGACACCGAGGTGGGGAAAACCGTCGCCAGCTGCGCGCTGCTGCAGGCGGCCAATCGCGAGGGATATAACAGCGCGGGCTACAAACCGGTGGCTTCCGGCAGCGACTATACGGCCCAGGGATTACGTAATGAGGATGCGCTGGCTTTACAGCGCAATAGCCGCGTGGCGCTGCGCTACGAGCAGGTCAATCCGTTCACCTTTGCTGAACCGACGTCACCGCATATTATCAGCGCCGATGAAGGGAGACCGATTGACGCCGCTGCGATTTCTGCTGGCCTGCGCGAGCTGGAAGCGCTGTCCGACTGGCTACTGGTGGAAGGGGCGGGAGGCTGGTTTACGCCGCTGTCAGAAACGCTGACCTTTGCTGATTGGGTGCAGGTAGAGCGGCTGCCGGTGATTTTAGTGGTCGGCGTTAAGCTGGGGTGTATCAACCATGCCATGCTGACCGCTCAGGCGGTGCTGCAGCCCGGACTGCCGCTGGCGGGCTGGATAGCCAACGATATCCAGCCGCCCGGCAGGCGCCACCCTGAATATCTGGCAACGCTGAAACGCGTGCTGCCCGCGCCGTTTCTTGGCGAGATCCCGTGGCTGGTGGAGGTGGCTCAGCGCGAGGATCTCGGTCAGTATCTCGACCTCAGCGCGCTGGATCGGGCGCCATCCACTTCGCCAGCAGCGGGGCATCCAGCTGGATAACGTCGCCCTGGGCTACGCTGCGTCCACAGTGCAGCAGACAGAAACGATCCGCCACCCGACGAATAAACGGCAGGTGCTGTTCGGCGATCAGCACCGTCAGGCCAATATCGCGGTTCAGGCGCATCAGTAAATCCCCGAGCTTGTGCAGGAAGCGCTGGCCGCCGCCGCGCGAAGGTTCGTCGAGGATCAGCAGGCGCGGACGGGTTATCAGCGCCCTGGCCAGCGCCAGCTGGTACTGATCGTCGGCGCTCAGGGTAATCCCTTTACTTTGGCGCAGAGCGTACAGCTCGGGGAACAGATCGTAAATCTCTCCGGCGACCGCTGACGCCGGTTCGCCGCCCGCCGCAAGGGCAATGTGCAAATTTTCCTCCACGCTCAGCTGCGAAAAGATCCGTTTATGCTGTGGTACATAGCCAATGCCGATGGCGCTGCGCGACTGCGCGGAGAGCGGCATCAGGTCATAGGGCGCCGATCCTCCGTCCTGCCAGGTGATAGTGCCGCTGGCCACCGGTAGATGACCGGTAATACAGTTGACGAGCGTGGTTTTCCCCATTCCCTGGCGCCCCATGACGCAAGTGCATTTACCGGGTTTGAGCTCAAGGTCAACATTCCACAGCGTGTGCTGGCTTCCGTAATAGTGGTTCACGGCGCGTAGACTCAACATAGACGTTTTCTCCTTTCCTGGGATAGCAGGCGACGAGAAGATTCTGCAAATCTCTTGCCAGGAAAAAGAACTCTCGGTATTTGCTGGTCAATACAGGTGCGACCGGGCGGAAGCGGACCGACCTTGCACTTTCCCGGTGCCCGAGCGCTGAAATGTGGTGCAAAAAATAACAAAAAATCTAGCCACTCTTCGCCAATAAACAGCAAAAAAAATTCAATTAATTTTTTTCGCGGTGGGTTTGGCCGGGGCGACGGGTTTTGTTCGGGTGGCTCGGGTCATGGGCTGCAGACAGTTATCCACTATTCCTGTGGATAACCTTGTGTATTAGAGTTAGAAAACTTGCGGTAAGCTAGAGAGTACGCGGCCTGCGGCCGAATTGGCGCGAAACCCGTCTTTTATTAAATTATATTAAATATCAATTATTTAAATAAAATCAATGCCTGTAAGAAAAGTGTCACCGACTGCCATAAAACATTCATCCCCTCGCTTGACAAATGTTAAATGGCCATACTTTTTGGGGATAACCCTGAGGCGTGGTCGATTATCCCGTAAAGCGGTTTTTATTCGTCCATGTTGGCGGTAAAAAGCGCTAATTAGACCGACTACGATAATATAATACTGTTTTTATATCCAGTATTTTTTATTGGCAAAAGCTGAGCCGGCGAGTAGAATTAAACACCTGCCGTTCAACCCTTCTTCAGGTTCTGATTGATGAGTAAACCGTTCAAGCTACATTCTGCTTTCCGTCCCTCCGGCGACCAGCCGGAAGCCATTCGTCGCCTGGAAGAGGGGCTGGAAGATGGCCTGGCGCATCAAACCCTCCTCGGGGTCACCGGCTCAGGTAAAACGTTTACCATTGCCAACGTCATTGCTGACCTGCAGCGCCCGACGATGGTGCTGGCGCCAAACAAAACCCTGGCGGCGCAGCTATACGGCGAAATGAAAGAGTTCTTCCCGGAGAACGCGGTGGAGTATTTCGTCTCGTACTATGACTACTACCAGCCGGAAGCCTACGTGCCAAGCTCGGACACCTTCATCGAGAAAGATGCGTCGGTGAACGAACATATTGAACAGATGCGTCTGTCGGCGACCAAAGCGCTGCTGGAGCGTCGCGACGTGGTGGTGGTGGCCTCGGTCTCCGCTATCTACGGTCTGGGCGATCCGGATCTGTATCTGAAAATGATGCTGCACCTGACGGTCGGCATGATTATCGACCAGCGCGCTATTTTGCGCCGCCTGGCCGAGCTGCAGTATACCCGCAACGATCAGGCCTTCCAGCGCGGTACCTTCCGCGTACGCGGCGAGGTGATTGATATCTTCCCGGCGGAGTCTGACGATATCGCGCTGCGCGTTGAGCTGTTCGATGAGGAAGTTGAGCGCCTGTCGCTGTTCGATCCGCTGACCGGTCATATTGAGTCGACGATCCCGCGCTTCACCGTTTATCCCAAAACCCACTACGTCACCCCGCGCGAGCGCATCGTCCAGGCGATGGAAGAGATTAAAGTTGAACTATCGGAGCGGCGTAAGGGACTGCTGGAGAACAACAAGCTGCTGGAAGAGCAGCGCCTGAGCCAGCGTACGCAGTTCGACCTCGAAATGATGAACGAGCTGGGCTACTGCTCGGGGATTGAAAACTACTCGCGCTATCTGTCGGGCCGCGGGCCGGGCGAACCGCCGCCGACGCTGTTTGACTACCTGCCAGCCGATGGTCTGCTGGTCATCGATGAGTCCCACGTCACGATCCCGCAGATCGGCGGTATGTACCGCGGGGACCGGGCGCGCAAAGAGACGCTGGTGGAGTACGGTTTCCGCCTGCCGTCGGCGCTCGATAACCGTCCGCTCAAGTTTGAAGAGTTTGAGGCCCTGGCGCCGCAAACCATCTATGTTTCGGCGACGCCGGGAGCCTATGAGCTGGATAAATCCGGCGACGAGGTGGTGGACCAGGTCGTCCGTCCTACGGGGCTGCTGGATCCGGTCATCGAAGTGCGTCCGGTAGGCACCCAGGTCGACGATCTGCTCTCGGAAATTCGCATCCGCACCGCGATCAACGAGCGCGTGCTGGTCACGACGCTGACCAAACGCATGGCGGAAGATTTAACCGAATATCTGGAAGAGCACGGCGAGCGGGTGCGCTACCTGCACTCGGACATCGACACCGTGGAGCGCATGGAGATTATCCGCGACCTGCGTCTCGGCGAGTTTGACGTGCTGGTGGGGATCAACCTGCTGCGTGAAGGTTTGGATATGCCGGAAGTTTCGCTGGTGGCGATCCTGGATGCCGATAAAGAAGGCTTCCTGCGCTCTGAACGCTCGCTGATTCAGACCATTGGCCGCGCGGCGCGAAATATCAACGGCAAAGCGATTCTCTACGGCGATAAAATCACCCCGTCGATGGCGAAAGCGATCGGGGAAACCGAGCGCCGCCGCGAGAAGCAGCAGGCATACAACGAAGAGCACGGTATCGTTCCGCAGGGGCTGAATAAGAAAGTGGTCGACATTCTGGCGCTCGGTCAGAATATCGCGAAAACCAAAACCAAGGGGCGCGGCAAGTCTCGCTCACCGGTTGAGGCGGATGTCGTCGCGCTAACGCCGAAGGCGCTCCAGCAGAAAATTCACGAACTGGAAGGGCAGATGATGCAGCACGCGCAGAACCTGGAGTTCGAAGAGGCGGCGCAAATTCGCGACCAGCTTCACCAGCTGCGCGAGCTGTTTATCGCCGCGTCGTAGCGGCGTTGCCAGATAAATATCGCCCGGGCCTTACCGAATCTTCGGAGTGATGGGCGGGATGTGTTTTGCGTGGGTCGGGTAAGGCGCTACCTGACAGAAAAGCGGCACATGAGCCGAAAAGCTTTGGTTATTTATTGCCCCTCTGTCGCGATTTTCCGTGATGCTTAATGTTGGCTTAATCTTGTTTGGCGAAACTATCCTCACTTTACTGAGGATAGCGCCATGCAAAAATTAACCTTCCGCGAATACCTGGCAGTCACCTGCGCGTTTGTTATCGTCGTTGCCTTTTTCCATCAGTGGGTGCTGACGTTCTGACGCGAAGCTTTAGGGAAGAGCACCCAGGCGCGAACGCCGGGCCCGGGCTGTCGGTTATGTAAAAAGAACTGCGCGTCGTGCAGCTGGGCGATGCGGGTGACGATGCTTAACCCGAGACCAATACCGCCATAGCGGCTGTCCATGCGGACGAACGCTTTGCTTAACTCACCGCTTTTAGCCTCATCAATTCCCGGGCCTTCATCCTCAACGGCCAGAATGGGCGTAGGGCCAGGCGCTATCGACACTTTAATCCTCGACCCCGTCGGGCTATAACGATGCGCGTTTTCGACCAGGTTACGTAAAACAACCTGCACCAGCGTGGCGTCGCCCGACACGATTGCCTCTCCATCCTTGACGTTGAACGCCAGCGTCTGCTGGCGCTGCTGCAGCATTGTCTCAAGTTCGCTCTGCAGCGGTTCAATCACATCCTCTTTCAGCGCAACCTGCTGATAGCTTCCGGCGGAGAATGACTGGCCAACGCGCGCCAGCTGAAGCAGCTGGGTAATGCTATTGGTCATTTGATCGAGACGCTGAATCAGCGGGTCCACGCTAACGCCGTGCACTTTCGCCAGAAGCTCCAGGTGCAGACGCAGCCCGGCCAGCGGCGTGCGCAGTTCATGGGCGACGTCGGCGGTAAACAGACGCTCGCGATCGAGGGTTAAATTCAGGCGGGATACCAGCTGATTAATCGCTGTGGTCACCGCGGTGACTTCAGGAACCGATTCCTTCAGCGTGATAGGCTGCAGGTTGTCCGGGGTGCGGCTTTCCAGCTCGAGCTGCAGTCTGGAAAGCGGTTTTGTGATTTTTTTCACCGCCAGCAGGGAGATATACAGCGCCAGGCCGATAATCAGCAGGCTTGGGATCAGTAGGCTGGCTACCGCTTCGCGAACCTCATGCTCTATATGCTTCTGATTGTTATGCCCTTCAACGGCGCTGGCGACCAGCAGCTGAATCTGTTCCTGGCTTTCATGCCACAGCCAGAACACGCTGATGAGCTGACAAACGGCCAGAATAACGCCAATTGTCAGCAGCAGCCGATGACGCATAGTCCAGTTTTCACTGACAAAAAAAGCCATAGTGTTATTCGGTCTCCGCGTTATCAACCAGCATATAGCCAAAGCCCCGGACGGTGCGGATGCGTGATTTGCCGACTTTATCGCGCAGATTATGAATATGCACCTCCAGCGTGTTGGTGGCCGGTTCGTTGTCCCAGCTGTAAATGTCGTTGTAGAGAATTTCGCGATGCACCGGGCTGCCCGCTTTCATCATCAGGCGTGAAAGCAGAGCGTACTCTTTGGGGGTTAAATCCAGGGACTGCTCGCCGAGCCAGACCAGCCGCCGGGTGACGTTCAGGCGCAGATTGCCGACGGACAGTTCGTTATCGCCCTGATTATTGTGACGACGCAGCAGGGCGCGAATGCGCGCGTTCAGCTCTTCCAGCGCAAACGGCTTCACCAGGTAGTCATCCGCGCCGGTATCCAGGCCGCTGATGCGGTCATCCACGGTATCGCGGGCGGTGAGGATCAGCACCGGCTGGCTGAACTTCTCCCGTCGCATGCGCGCCAGGAAGTGCAGACCGTCTTCATCCGGCAGGCCGAGGTCGAGAACCACCAGGCTATAGTGGTTGCTGGCCAGAGAGAGCGCTGCTTCGTGGGCGGTTGACACGCCGTCGCAGACGTAACCCTCGCTTTGCATCGCCAGGATTAATCCCTGTAACAGGAGCGCATCGTCTTCAATGACTAAAATTTTCATCGGCCTGCCTCTCTACATGGCGTTAAGATATCGTCTGTTGCCTGGTACTCGCGGGTGCTGACCCCGAGCAGACCGAGCAGGGTGGAGAAAAGATTATCCTGCGAATACGCTTGCGTTTTCGCTTTTTGCTGCAAACACTGGCTGGACACGCCATAGCGCTGTTGATAATCCGCGGACAGCCACAGCAGCATTGGGACGTGTTTTTGCGTCTCCGGCGCGATGGACCACGGCAGCCCGTGCAAATATACCCCATCCTCGCCAAGCGACTCGCCGTGATCCGACAGATACACCAGGCTGGTGGTAAATTTATCCTGCTTTGACTGCAGTAATTTTATCGCTTTGTCGACCACATAATCGACATACAAAATCGTATTGTCGTAGGTATTGGTGAGCTGCTGCTGGGTACAGCTCTGGATTTCGTTGGTATCGCAGGTCGGCGTAAACTGTTTAAACTGCGCCGGATAGCGATTGTAGTAGGTCGGACCGTGGCTGCCGATGGTGTGCAGAACGATAATCCCGTCCTGCTTAAGATTGTCGATATAGCTATCCAGGTTATGGAACAGCACCTCATCGTAGCACTCGCCGTCGATGCACTGGCCGCTCAGCTTGAGATCGGTGACGTTCTGGTGCGGCACCCGATCGCAGGCCCCTTTACAGCCGCCGTCGTTATCATTCCACTGCACCTGAATTCCCGCCCGCTGCAGGATATCCAGTACGCCTTCCTGATGGTGCGCCAGCTCTTCATCATAGTGGGTGCGCGGCATATTAGAGAACATGCACGGTACAGAAACCGCGGTCGCGGTGCCGCAGGAGGTGGTGTCGGGGAAATAGATAACATTATCCTGTTTCAGGCGCGGGTTGGTCTCGCGGGCGTAGCCGTTCAGGGAAAAGTTTGCCGCCCTTGAGGTTTCGCCTAACACCACGATAGTCAGGTTTTTCCTCGGTCCGCTGCGCATCTGCGCCTTCTGAACCGCGTCTTCGCCAATTTTGACCAGCGGAAGATTATCCATCCTGTTATGCGCATACCAGGAGTTCATGGCCACAATGCTGTTTGACGGGCTCAGGGACTTAACCAGCTCTTTGTTATTGCGAAACAGCGAGGCGTAATCTTTATAAAAAAATGCCGCGACCAGAATAATCAGCAGCGCTGAAACCACGATGCTCAACAGCCTTACCGCCACGCTGCGCCACAGGGTTGCCGGTTTGCGGATTTTAACCCACCAGGCCACGACCACCGCCAGAATGCCGGAGAGTCCCAGGATCAGGACCATTTTTCCGGAGAGTAGCGCAAAGCTTTCGGCGGGAGTGGTATCGAGAATATTGGTGATCATCGCCCGATCGATAACCACGCCAAAGGTCCAGATAAAATACTGGGCCGAGGCGCTAAGCAGAATAAACAGGCTGATAACGAGGCGGTCAAGCTTAAGAAATGACGCTAGCGTGGTGATGATATTCATCACGCTGATAGCCACTATCGGCATACTGAGGAACACCAGCCAGTTATGCAGGCCGTTGACCGGCAGCAGGGTAAACGCCTGGCGATAGAAAGCGATGTTCAGCGCCAGGCCAATATAGCAGGCGAACAGAATCAAATAGACCGTACGGTTAAGCATTGGCCGACGTAAAGAAAATAACGACATAGCGAAGTCCACATAAAGAGATGTTCGCTATGCTGCCCGATTTTTTTTAAGACAACCTTAAGATTTTAAGCCTGCCTGTTTTTGTCGCGAGGATAAGGCCGCGTTGAGGATTAGCCTAAGGCCTGAATCGCTTTATCCAGCGCGCGGCGCAACAGCTGGCGATCGTGACGATAGGGCACATCGCTGGCGTCCAGCGGCGTCTGAATGACGACCCGATCCTTAATTCCTGCGATATCGGCTTTCGGGCCGACAACCAGCGCGTCAATCACTCGTTTACCAATCTGCTGCTCCATAATGGCGACTCTGTCAGCCAGCGTCAGGCTGGCTGCCGGGCTATGCTCTTTGCCGAGATTATCGATAAACACCATTGGCGCGGGCGTGCGGCGCAGCGCCTTCGCCATCTCATCAAGCAGCAGAATCGGCATCAGGCTGGTATAGAAGCTGCCGGGGCCAATCAGGATTAAATCGGCTTCGGCGATGGCTTCTATCGCTTCACGGGTGGTGGGCACCGGCGGGGAGAGCATAAGCTCGCGTGGCACGCTGGCAAGCTGATCGATATTCACTTCACCGTAAACTTCGTGCCCTTCATGGTCGATGGCCATAAGATCGACCGGTTGTTCCGACATCGGGATCAGAAACGCGTCGACCTTAAGAAGATTCCTGATCAAATTGATCGCTTCAAGTGGACGCACGCTCAGGTGATCCAGCGCCTTAAGCATCAAATTGCCGAGGTTATGCCCGGAAAGCTCACCGTTGCCGCTAAAGCGGTACTCAAACATCGCCGAGGCCACGCTGGGCTCGGCGATGAGCTGATTAATACAGTTGCGCATATCGCCCCAGGCGATGCCGCCTTCCGCGCGACGAATGCGCCCCGTAGAGCCGCCGTTATCGGTCGTGGTGACGATGCCGGTGAGGCGTGAACCGAGCGAAGAGAGGGATGACATTACCCGGCCCAGCCCGTGCCCGCCGCCGAGTGCCACCACGCGATCCAGATCGGCGAAAGTGCGATTGCGCATAAAAATCCCTTATAACCATTTATCGGGCTCACAGTAACCGATCTACCCCTAAAAGACGATGGGCTGAATCTGACAAACTGACCGACATCAATGCAAAAGCGTGGTTTTTAGCTATTCTGTAGCGAAAATACGCGATCGTATCGATATGTACATGATTATATAACGAAACTGGAAATGGCATAACCGTTATTAAAGCGCTACTATTCGGCGTAACCCACTAACACTCTAGCCTCTGTGCCTGTGTCGAAAGATATGGTGCTTTGGCCGTGACAACTTCGGTTGCCACCAGGGCGCGAAAAGAAATGACCGCGTCTCCCGTATTTGGAAAGGTGTCTATGGCTTCACAGCTTACCGATGCATTTGCGCGGAAGTTTTACTATCTGCGTTTATCAATTACCGACGTATGCAACTTTCGTTGTACCTACTGTCTCCCCGATGGCTATAAGCCCGGCGCCGTCACCAATAAAGGCTTTCTCTGCGTCGATGAAGTTCGCCGCGTGACGCGCGCGTTTTCCGCCCTGGGGACAGAAAAGGTGCGCCTGACCGGCGGCGAACCCTCGCTGCGTCGCGATTTTACCGACATCATCGCCGCCGTGCGGGAAAACCCTTCTATTCGCCAGATTGCGGTCACCACCAACGGCTACCGGCTGGCGCGCGACGTTGAAAGCTGGCGCGATGCCGGGCTGACGGCGATTAACGTCAGCGTGGACAGCCTCGATGCGCGTCAGTTTCACGCCATCACCGGCCAGGACAAGTTTCATCAGGTGATGGACGGCATCGATGCCGCATTTGCCGCTGGCTTCGAAAAAGTGAAGGTCAATACCGTGCTAATGCGCGACGTTAACCATCACCAGCTCGACACTTTTCTGGCGTGGATCCAGCCGCGCCGCATTCAGCTGCGTTTTATTGAATTGATGGAAACCGGCGAAGGCAGCGATCTGTTCCGCCGCCATCATATCTCGGGCATGGTGCTGCGCGATGAGCTGCTGCGTCGCGGCTGGATCCATCAGATCCGCCAGCGTAGCGACGGCCCGGCGCAGGTGTTTTGCCATCCGGATTATGCCGGGGAAATTGGTCTGATTATGCCTTATGAAAAAGACTTCTGCGCTACCTGTAACCGTCTGCGCGTCTCTTCCGTGGGTAAATTGCACCTGTGCCTGTTCGGCGAAGGCGGCGTCGATCTGCGCGATCTGCTCGCCGATGAGCAGCAGCAGCCGGCGCTGGAGGCGCGCATATCCGAGGCGTTAACGCATAAAAAACAGACCCACTTCCTGCATCAGGGCAACACAGGTATTACCCGGAACCTGTCCTATATTGGCGGATAATTCATTTTAAGGAGCGATCAGATGAGCCAGGCCAGCGCTGAGTTTATCCCGACCCGTATTGCTATTCTCACCGTCTCCAGCCGACGTGGCGAAGAGGACGACACCTCCGGACACTGGCTGCGCGACGCGGCTGAGGAGGCGGGGCACGTCATCGTCGATAAGGCGATTGTGAAAGAGAACCGCTACGCCATTCGTGCTCAGGTGTCGGCGTGGATTGCCGGCGATGAGGTGCAGGTGGTGCTGATTACCGGCGGCACAGGTTTTACCGACGGCGACCAGGCGCCGGAAGCGCTGCTGCCGCTGTTTGACCGCGAAGTGGAAGGTTTCGGCGAGGTGTTCCGCATGCTCTCCTTCGAAGAGATCGGTACCTCGACCCTGCAGTCCCGTGCCGTTGCCGGGGTGGCGAACCGCACGCTGATTTTTGCGATGCCCGGCTCAACCAAAGCCTGTCGTACCGCATGGGACAATATTATTGCGCCGCAGCTTGATGCGCGCACGCGCCCGTGCAACTTTATCTCTCATCTTAAGAAGTAATTTATGACGCAGCTGACCCATATTAACGCCGCCGGCGAAGCGCACATGGTCGATGTCTCAGGGAAAGCGGAGACGGTTCGCGAAGCGCGCGCCGAGGCCTATGTTGAAATGCAGGCCACGACGCTGGCGATGATTATCGACGGTAGCCATCACAAAGGCGATGTCTTTGCCACTGCGCGCATTGCCGGGATTCAGGCGGCAAAACGCACCTGGGAGCTGATTCCGCTTTGCCATCCGCTGATGCTGAGCAAAGTCGAAGTCAGTCTGCAGGCGCAGCCCGAGCATAACCGGGTGCGTATCGAATCCCTGTGCCGTCTGACCGGGAAAACCGGCGTTGAGATGGAAGCCCTGACCGCCGCTTCCGTCGCCGCGCTGACGATTTACGATATGTGCAAAGCGGTGCAGAAAGATATGGTCATAGGTCCGGTGCGCCTGCTGGCGAAAAGCGGCGGCAAGTCCGGCGATTTCAGAGTGGAAGATAGCCATGATTAAGGTTCTTTTTTTTGCCCAGGTGCGCGAACTGCTCGGCACCGACTCCCTGACGCTCGATCCGCAAGGCCTGACCACGGTTGAAGCCGTTCGCCAGCAGCTGATCGCCCGCGGCGATCGCTGGGCGCTGGCGCTGGAGGAGGGCAAGCTGCTGGCGGCGGTAAACCAGACGCTGACGACGTTTGATCACCCGCTGGCGGCCGGTGATGAAGTGGCGTTTTTCCCGCCGGTTACCGGGGGATAACATGACGCAGACGCGTATTATCGTCAGCCATGACCGCTTTAAGGTCGGCGACGAATACCCCTGGCTGGCCGAGCGCGATGAAGACGGCGCGGTAGTGACGTTTACCGGCAAGGTCCGCAACCACAACCTTGGCGACAGCGTCAAAGCGCTGACCCTTGAACATTATCCGGGGATGACGGAAAAGTCGCTGGCGGAGATTGTGGAACAGGCGCGCGAGCGCTGGCCGCTGGGCCGGGTGACGGTGATTCACCGTATCGGCGAGATGTGGCCCGGGGAGGAGATTGTCTTTGTCGGCGTCACCAGCGCCCACCGCGGTAGCGCGTTTGCGGCGGGGGAGTTTATTATGGATTACCTGAAGACCCGCGCGCCGTTCTGGAAGCGGGAGGCGACGCCGGAAGGCGAGCGCTGGGTCGATGCGCGAGATAGCGACCGTGAAGCGGCAGAACGCTGGTAGTGTGGTACGCTTAGAAGATAAATTTCGTTAATCAGGAGACAGTCATGGATAGATATCCTCGTTCCGGGGCGATCGTACAGGGTCGCAGCGGACTTCAAACTTATATGGCGCAGGTGTACGGCTGGATGACGGTCGGGCTGCTGCTCACGGCGTTTATCGCGTGGTTTGCGGCCAACACCCCTGCGGTGATGATGTTTGTCTTTTCCAGCAAAATAACCTTTTTCGGCCTGATCATCGCCCAGCTGGGGCTGGTATTCGTGCTCTCCGGCATGGTGCAGCGGCTGAGCGCAGGCATGGCGACCACCCTGTTTATGCTCTATTCGGCGCTAACCGGGCTCACCTTATCCAGTATATTCCTCGTCTATACCTACTCATCGATCGCCAGTACCTTCGTGGTGGCCGGCGGGATGTTTGGCGTGATGAGCCTTTACGGCTATACCACTAAACGGGACCTGAGCGGCTTCGGCAATATGCTGTTTATGGCGCTTATTGGTATCCTGCTGGCGTCGCTGGTTAACTTCTGGCTGAAGAGCGAAGCGCTGATGTGGGCGGTGACCTACATCGGGGTGATCGTCTTCGTCGGCCTGACCGCCTATGACACCCAGAAGCTGAAAAACATCGGCGAGCAGATTGACGTTCGCGATGCGTCAACGCTGCGCAAATATTCGATTCTTGGGGCGCTGACGCTGTATCTGGACTTTATCAACCTGTTCCTTATGCTGCTGCGCATTTTCGGCAACCGTCGTTAACTTGTTCCCGGATGGCGGCGCGATGCGCCTTATCCGGGCTACCAGACCGCAGAAAACGATGAACCTGTAGCCCCGGTCAGCATCCGCGACCGGGGCTTTTTTGACTACTCGCCCGCCAGCGTGCGCTGGTTTTTCTCCCGCAGGTGCTTCGCCCGGCTCTCCAGAATCAGGTAGCCGATGGTTGCCAGCAGCAGCGGCAGGAAGTAGTACAGCGCGCGATAGGCAAGCAGGGCGGCAATAATCGCGCCGCGCGAAATCTCTTCCCCGGAAAGCATGGCGATAAACACCGCCTCAAGCACGCCAATGCCTGCCGGAATATGCACGATAACCCCCGCAATGCTGCTGACCAGCAGCACGCCGAGCACAAGAAAATAGTCCACCTGCGGGCCCAGCAGCAGCCAGATAATCGCCCCCATCGCCATCCAGTTCAGGCTGGACACCGCCATCTGCAATATCGCGAAGCGCCAGGAGGGCAGAACCAGCCGCTGGCCTTTTATCGTCAGATGGCGCTTTTTAGCAAAGGCGCAGGCCCCCAGGTAAAACGCGGAAATCAGTAGTAAAACGACGCCCAGAATTTGCAGCGACGACTGGCTGATATACCAGCGCTCGGGCACCTTCACCATGCCGGAGCTAAAAACAATGCCGCCGAGCAGAATATAGCCCAGCCAGTTGGTGGTAATGCTCAGGGAGAAGATACGGGTAATGGTTGCGCCGCTCAGGCCGAGGCGCGAGTAGAGCCGATAGCGCATACCAATCCCACCCACCCAGGTGCTGAGCGTCAGGTTAAAGGCGTAGCAGATAAACGACACCAGCATCACCTGGCGTTTAGCCAGCTTGTGGCCGCAGTAAGCGCGCCCAAGCAGGTCGTAGCAGCCATAGATCAGGTAGCTGGCGATAACCAACCCGATGGCGCTGAGCAGCGCCGTACGGTTGTAATCGCGAATGACCTTCCACACGTCCTGCCAGTCGATTTTTTGCGCGTAGACCACCAGCAGAACGACGACGGCGATAAAAAAGAGCACCGTCAGGATTTTTTTCGCCATCCGCCAGCGAGGGTGAGATTTCGCCATCAGGATTTCACCTCCTGGTGTTCCGGGTCAACGCGATCCTGGGTTTCTATTTCTGGCTGTACCGGGGGATGAACCCGCGACAGCAGGGGCGTATGGGCCGGAAGCCATCCGACCCACGCGGGGAAGTGGCGCAGGAAGTGGAACGCCAGCACGCTAATGCCGAGCCGCCACCAGGTTCGTTTCGACAAAATGCGCTTATCCACTTCGCGGCAGTCGTTGGCGATTAAGCCATTGAGATTATCCCGCAGCGTCTGGTTGAATTCACGGTCGTGAATCACCAGGTTGGCTTCCAGATTGAGTGACAGGCTGAGCGGGTCGAGGTTGCTGGAGCCGACGGTGGCCCAGTGGTCGTCCGCCAGCGCCACTTTGCCGTGTAGAGGACGGCGGCGATATTCGAAAATCTGCACGCCGCCTTTAACCAGATAGTGGTAGAGCAGGCGCGCGCCGAATTTGACAATGGGAATATCCGGTTCGCCCTGCACGATAAGCTTGACGCGCACGCCGCGGCGGGCAGCGTTGCGCATGGCGTGCAGCAGGCGATAGCCGGGGAAAAAGTAGGCGTTGGCAATAATCACTTCCCGGCGGGCGGTGGTCAGCATCTTCAGATAGTGACGCTCAATATCGTCACGATGATCCTGATTATCCCGCCAGATAAACAGCGCCTGGGCCTCGCCGGGGTTGCGGTTGATTTCAGGCTTATGCCGGCGCCGCTGCCACCAGCGGCGGGTCGCCTCATTGGTGGGCAGGTTTTCCAGTTCAAATTGCAGGATATCGAGCACCACCGGCCCTTCGACCTGTACGGCGTAATCCTGCTTGGCCTCCGGACCGTAATCGGTCATGTGTTCGGCGGAGTAGTTAATTCCGCCAACGAAGGCGGTTACGTCATCGATCACCACGATTTTGCGATGCATGCGGCGGAATAAATTAGTGCGCATGCCGAGCAGTCGCGGGCGCGGGTCGTAGTAGCGAAAAATCACGCCAGCCGACGTCAGCTCGCCCACAAAGCTTTCGCTTAGATCCGGCGAGCCGTAGCCGTCCAGTAAGACCTCGACGCGGACGCCGCGCTGGGCCGCTTTTAACAGAACGGCATGGAGCTGTTTGCCGACGTCATCTTCAAACCAAATAAAGGATTCCAGGATCACCCGCTGCTGCGCGCGGCCGATGGCGGCAAACAGCGCCGGATAATAGTTATCGCCATTTTCTAATAGCCGAATGCGGTTTCCTTCCTGCCAGCTGCATTTCACAGATGTATCTCCACGCTAAGCGGTGCATGATCGGACAAATGACGCCACTGTTTTAACGCCAGCGCCTTTGGCTGGCTGGCATAGGCGTTTTTTACGTAGATGCGGTCGAGGCGCAGCAGAGGGAAGCTGACCGGGAAAGTTCGTGCCGGGCGCCCTCTGGCGCGGGTAAAAATCTCCTCCAGCCCGGCCTGGGTTTTAAGCTGGCGGTTAGCCTGCTGCCGCCAGTCATTAAAATCACCGGCCACCACTACCGGTTCGCCCGTGGGTAAACCGTTCACCCACTCCGCCAGCATCGTCAGCTGGGCCTGGCGCTGATGAGAACGCAGCCCCAGATGCGCGCAGATCACATGGATAGCGATCCCGCTTTCCGGCGGCACAATGCGGCAGTAGAGCAACCCGCGCTTTTCGCTGTTGCCCACCGAAACATCGAGATTTCGATAATGTTCAATGGGAAAGCGGGAAAGTACCGCATTGCCGTGATGTCCTTCCGGATAAACGGCGTTGCGTCCGTAGGCGTAATCGCTCCACATGGTATCGGCCAGAAACTCATAGTGGGTGGTATCCGGCCAGTTTTCGATATGCAGCGGATGAATTTCGTGCGCCCCCATCACCTCCTGCAGGCAAACAATGTCGGCGCTGACGCTGCGCACCGCTTCGCGTAATTCGGGCAAAATAAAGCGGCGATTGAACGCAGTAAAGCCTTTATGGGTGTTAATTGTCAGCACGTTTAACGAAAATCGCGGCATTTGTTTGTCCTTATTTCTCTGGGCAATGTCACTTTCCTGTAGGAAATAGTGTAGTAGAGGTCACAAAAAGATGCGGTGATACGGAATTTTCCGTAAAGTGCGGTACTCTGAGTAGCAGAGAAAAATCCTTCAGGAGAGAAGCCATGAAGTGGCAACAACGTGTACGCGTCGCAACGGGTCTTAGTTGCTGGCAGATTATGTTGCATCTACTGGTCGTGGCAGTACTGGTGATGGGTTGGATGAGCGGCGCGCTGGTGCGCGTCGGATTAGGTTTATGCGTGCTGTACGGCGTCACGTTAGTGTCGATGCTGTTTTTGCAGCGCCATCACGATGAGCGCTGGCGCGACGTCGGTGATTTTCTTGAGGAACTCACCACCACCTGGTACTTCGGCACCGCGGTGATCGTGCTGTGGCTACTGTCGCGCGTGCTGCACAATAACCTGCTGCTGGCCCTCGCCGGGCTGGCAATACTGGCCGGTCCGGCGGTGGTTTCACTGCTGGCGAAAGATAAAAACAGATACGCTAAATCGTTCGGGCTACAACAAGGCGGCAACGCAGCGAATCCCCAGAAGCATAGATAACTATGTGACTGGGGGGAGCGAGGAGGGCCAGCGCAGTTGTGGCTTGAACGATGACGAGTATTACGCGATCTTCCTTCGGAACATCGCATACGCCGCTGAGCCGGTGGTGGCCGCTATGACCAGTAGCGGCCACAAACTTCCCCACACGATTTCCAGACTCGCATCCTTCAAATAGATCTGCTTGGTGATATCGGTGAAATGACGAATCGGATTCACCCACGTCAGGTTTTGTAGCCATACTGGCATATTTTCCACCGGCGAAACGTAGCCGGAGAGCAAGATCGCCGGCATCATAAAGACGAATACGCCGATAAACGCCTGCTGCTGCGTGGAGCACAGCGACGAAATCAGCAGGCCGAATCCTACCAGCGACAGACCGTAAACGATCATCGTGAAGTAAAACAGCAGCAGTGAGCCAGCGAAGGGAATCTGATAGGCCCAGATACCGATCCCCAGCACGATGGTCGCCTGCAGGGTGGCGACAATCAGCGCCGGGACCGCTTTACCGATAAAGATCTGCCAGGTTGCCAGCGGCGAGACCAGCAGCTGGTCGAGCGTCCCCTGTTCGCGCTCGCGGGCAACGGAGAGCGAGGTGACGATCATTACGCCGATGGTGGTGATCATGGCGATCAGCGACGGCACCACGAACCATTTGTAATCGAGATTCGGGTTATACCAGTTGCGTACCACCAGCTCGCTATTGTTCGGTTTGGCTTTGCCTTCCAGCAGGTCCTGCTGATAGCTTTTGACGATCTGCTGGAGGTAGTTGGCGGCAATTTGCGCGCTGTTGGAGTTGCGCCCGTCCAGCAGCAGCTGGAGCGGGGCGGTCTGGTTGGTGTCGAGGTTGCGCGAAAAATCCGCCGGGAAACGCACGACCAATAGCGCTTTTTGTTCATCGATGGTCGGTCTTATTTCCTGAGGGCTTTTCAGTAACAGCACGTGGGTGAAGGCTTTGGCGCGGGCAAAGCGCTGGGTCAGCTCCACGGCGTGCTTGCCGTTGTCTTCGTTATAGATGGCGATGGTGGCGTTCGTCACCTCCAGCGTGGCGGCAAAGGGGAACAGCAGCACCTGAATGAGCACCGGCATAATCAAAATCGCCCGCGTCTGCGGTTCACGCAACAGCGACTGTAGCTCTTTGCGGATTAACGTCCATAAGCGATGAAACATCTTATATTCTCTCTTTATGCTGCTTCGTATCCCCGGATTGCGCTGCGCTTATCCGGGCTACCCGTTTGTCAGCCTTTGTAGCCCGGGTCAGGCGTTCGCTAATCCAGACGCCGTTTGGTTTTCAGCCACGTCAGGCCGATAAACATCACCGCCGAGGCGATTAAAAACATCACGTTCACCAGCAGCACCACCGGGATGTTGCCCGCCAGAAACAGGCTTTGCAGAGTGCTGACAAAATAGCGCGCCGGGATCACGTAGGTCACCGCGCGGATTATCGCCGGCATGCTGTCGATCTGAAAAATAAACCCGGACAGCATAATTGAAGGCAGGAATGCGGCATTCAGCGCCACCTGCGCGGCGTTAAACTGGTTGCGGGTAATGGTGGAAATCAGCAGCCCCATTCCCAGCGTGCTGAGTAAAAACAGGCTGGTAATAAAAAACAGAATCACCAGCGAACCGCGAAAGGGCACGCCGAGAATAAACACCGCCACCAGCATACACAGCAACATCGCCAGCATGCCGAGGAAATAGTAGGGGATCAGCTTGCACAGCAGCAGCTCGGCGCGGGTAATCTCGGTTGACAGCAGCGCCTCCATGGTGCCGCGCTCCCACTCGCGGGCCACCACCAGCGAGGTCAGGATCGCGCCGACCACCGTCATAATGATGGTAATCGCGCCGGGGATAATAAAATGCTGGCTGATCGCGGCCGGGTTAAACCAGTAGCGCGTCTGCACGTCGATTAGCGGCTCGAAGGTTTCGCCGCGATCATCCGCCCGCTGCTGCTGCCAGATTTGCCAGATGCCTTCGACGTAGCCCTGGGCGAAGTTAGCGGTATTCGGTTCGCTGCCGTCGGTGATGAGCTGGATCGGCGCATCGTCGCCGGGGCGGGCCATCTTCTGGTCGAAGTCCACCGGAATGGTTACCAGGGCACGAATGCGTCCTGCCTGCATCATCTGCACCAGTTCCTGGCGGTTATCGCTGACGGTGGCGTCGATATAGGGGGAGCCGGTCATGGTGTGGACAAAATCCAGCGCCTCTTCGCTCTGCTGCTCCAGCAGCACGCCCACCCGCAGTTTGCTGGAGTCGAGATTAATCCCGTAGCCAAAGATGAACAGCAGCAGCAGGGGGATGACCACCGCAATCAGCCAGCTGCTGGGGTCGCGGACAATCTGCCGCGTCTCTTTCACGCACAGGGCGCGTACGCGCCGCCACGATAGCCGTTTACTGCTCACCGGCGTTCTCCTTATCCCAGTCGTGAATGAGGGTGATAAACGCCTGCTCCATCGTCGGGTCAGGCTGTTCATCATCCGCCGCCAGCGCCTTCAGATCGTCCGGCGTGCCGCTGGCGATCAGTTTGCCGCGATAGACCAGGCCGATACGATCGCAATACTCCGCTTCATCCATAAAGTGGGTGGTGACCATCACCGTCACGCCTTTATCCACCATGCTGTTGATATGCAGCCAGAATTCGCGGCGGGTGAGGGGATCGACCCCGGAAGTGGGTTCATCAAGAAACAGGATATCCGGCTCGTGCATCAGCGAGCAGGCCAGCGCCAGGCGCTGCTTATAACCGAGCGGCAGATCGTCGGCGGCCTGCCGGGCGATGCTTTTCAGGCCAAACGCCTCGCTCATGCTGGCGATTTTGTCGTTCTGCGCCCGTCCGCGCAGGCCGTACACGCCGGAGAAGAAGCGCAGGTTCTGCTCAACGGAAAGGTTGCCGTAGAGCGAGAACTTCTGCGCCATATAGCCCAGATGCTGACGCGCCTTGCCGGAGCTGACTTTCAGGTCCATGCCCAGCACCAGCGCTTTCCCGGAGGTGGGGACCAGCAGGCCGCACATCATCTTAAACGTCGTGGACTTCCCTGCGCCGTTAGGCCCGAGGAGGCCGAAAATCTCCCCGCGTTTGACCTGAAAATCAACGTGGTCGGTGGCGGCAAAATCGCCGAATTTCTTGGTCAGGGTCTGCGCTTCAATCACCGTGTCCTCATGGGAGCCTTCCACGGTGTGGATAATGTTGCCCAGCGGCGATTCGGCAGTACCGGCGCCCCCCAGCAGGTCGATAAAGGCATCCTCGAAGCGCGGCGCGGTTTCGGCGACCTCCAGCGGCGGCATATCGCCAGCCTTCTGCACATCGCTGATGCTGGCCTCTTTTTTAAGGATCAGGCGTACCGATTTACCCTGAATCACGCCATCGCTGACCTGCGGCAGCTTCAGCGTACGCTGGAGGAGGCGGCGGTTATTCTCCCGGGCGCTGGAAACCAAAAAGCTGCGTCCGGCCATGGTCTGCGTCAGCTCTTTTGGCGCCCCCTGGTAGAGCAGCTGGCCCTCGTTCATCAACAGAACGTCCCGGCACTGCTCGGCCTCATCAAGATAAGAGGTACTCCAGAGGATCAGCATTCCGTCGCCCGCCAGTTCGTGCACCATCTGCCACAGTTCGCGACGCGAGATAGGGTCGACGCCGACGCCGGGTTCGTCCAGCAGCAGGACTTTCGGTTCGCCGACGAGGGTGCAGGCCAGGCCAAGTTTCTGCTTCATGCCGCCGGAAAGCTTGCCCGCCAGCCGGCCGGTAAAGGGGCCGAGGGAGGTAAATTCCAGCAGCCTGGCGAAGGTTTTTTCCCGCGCCTCGCCGGTCACGCTGCGCAGATCGGCGTAGAGCGTCAGGTTTTCCATCACCGTTAGATCTTCATACAGGCCGAATTTCTGCGGCATATAGCCGAGCACCGCATGCAGGGCGCTATCGTCGGCAATCGGGTCGAAGCCGATCACTTTTGCGCTGCCTGCGTCGGGCTTCAGCAGCCCGGCGAGCATGCGCATCAGGGTGGTTTTTCCGGCGCCATCCGGGCCCACCAGACCGGTCACATAGCCGGAGTGAATGGTGCAGTCCAGCGGCGCGACGGCCGGGCGATCCATCCCGGCAAAGCGCCGGGTCAGGCCGCTCAGCGTAATCACGTCCTCGCTCATTGGCCGTTTCCGTGACTGAAGGTGACGGTGACCGGCATTCCCTGGCGCAGCGCGTCGTCGGCATCGGTGACCACAATACGCAGGCGATAAACCAGATCGGTGCGCAGGTCCGGCGTCTCCACGGTTTTCGGCGTGAATTCAGCGGTAGGGGAGACGAAGCCGATTTTGCCGCGGTAGGGTTTATCCGGGCGACTATCGGTGTAAAGCAGCACTTCGCGACCCGGCTGGGCCTGACCGAGGTTTTTTTCATCGATATAGGCGCGTACCCACACCGGATGGGTTAACGATAACGTCATCACCGTGCCGCCAGCGCTGAGCATGCTGCCCGGCTCGACGGCGCGGGTCATCAGCGTCCCATCGGACGGCGAGGTCAGCATGGTATCGTGCAGATCCAGCTTCGCCTGCGCCAGCGCGGCCTGCGCCTGTTCAAGGCTGGCTTTGGCCTGGGCGATTTCCTGCGGACGATTACCGGCGCGGTACTGGCGCAGCTTATCCTGCGCGGACTTCAGCGTCGCCTGGGCCTGATCGCGCGATGAGCGGGCGTTTTCCAGGTCGTTAGCGGAGATGGCGCTGCTTTTGCGCAGCCCCAGCTGGCGCTGGTAAAAATTCTGCGCATAGTCGTAAGCGGCCTGCGCCTGGTTGACCGCGGCGGCGGCCTGGGCGATCTCTTCCGAGCGATACCCCGCCATCATCAGGTCGTACTGCGCCTGGGCGGTGGACACGTTGGCCTGCGCCTGTTGGAGGGCGTTCTCGTACGGCGCGCGGTCCAGCTCGCCCAGGGTCTGCCCGGCTTTAATCGCATCGCCCTCGTCGACGCTGAGCGACGCCAGCCGCCCGCCCACGCGGAAGCTGAGGTTAACGGTGCGAATATCCACGTTGCCATACAGCGTGAGCGCTTTCTGCTGGCTGCTCTGGTACCACCACCAGCCTCCGCCAATGGCAGCGGCCAGCAGGAGAAGCAGCACAACGACGATGAGCGGTTTTTTCATGACTCCAGACTCCTTTGCGATAATCCTTCCAGAACGAAATCAATATGGCAGGTGATAACCTCAATAATTTGCGCGGTTTTGTCCCGATCGAACTCGGCCCAGCCCGCGCGGCGCAGCACCGTTTCCCGACCAAGGCGAAAAGCGAGAACTTCGCCCAGCAGCGCGTGGGTGTGAAGCACCATTTGCGTGCTGTCGGCGTTCAGGCCGGTATAGGCGGCGATTAAACGTGTCAGGTAGCAGTGTAGTGGAGCAATCACCTGATCGTGGATGAGCCGGTAGGCCGGCGTTGGCGACAGCTGCTCGCGGGAGATAAATTTGCTCAAATTGACGGTGTCGTCCTGGGTCAGCAGCAGGATCATATTCTGGCAGGCGCCAAGTATCAGGCTGCGCATGGCGGCTTTATCCGGAACAGGCTCAGTGAACAGCGCTTCCGCCGCCTGCGCGTGGGGACGGAAATTGTGTTCGATAAAATCAGCGATCCACTGGGCGCAGGCGAGGTAGAGATCGTCTTTGGAACCAAAATAGTAGGTAATGGCGGCGATATTCTGCCCGGCCTGGGCGGCAATATCGCGGGTTGTGGCGTGCAGGCCGTATTCGCCAAACTGGGCGATTGCGGCGGCGATAAGCTGGCTTTTCGCCTGCTCGCCCTTGCTGGTAATGGGAGTTGTTGTCATCGCGCTGGAAAAGTTAATCAATCGATTGATTAACTCTAGGCGCAGGTTGGCGGTTTGTCCACCGTTTGCTGCTAGATATGAAATCCTTCGTGGCTTAGCTCTTCGGCAACCCAGTTAAAGAAGATCTTCACTTTCTCTTTTTGCTCATTCGGGTGCGGTAAAACGAAGTGATGGGCATTAACCGGCATACTGACGTCGCGGCTAAAGACGGGTTCCAGGTGACGTTGACGAACGCTCTGCCCGGCCAGCAAATTACTCTCAAGAATAACCCCCATCCCCATGCGCGCGGCCTCGATACTCATATAGGAGCGATCAAAATTAAAAATAAAATTTTTATTCCAGCCGCGAACCTTATGCCACGACAGCCAGTTGCTCCAGCCGATCAGCGTGCTATCGGAATGAATAAGGTCGCACGCCAACAAATCTTCAATGGACTGAACGTTGCGCCCAGCTAAATAAGTCGATGAAGTGAAGGGGAGCATGCGTTCGTTTTTTATGGTCTTGACCACCAGGGTCGGCCACTGTGAGAGCCCGTGGCGAATATCAATATCGATATTATCGCGGGAGAACTGAATGCTTTCATAAGAACAGGTCAGGCTAATTTTAAGCTCCGGCCATGCCTGGCGAAACTTATTAAGTCGGGGCATCAACCACAATAAGCCAAAGCTCGGCGCTGAATGAATCCGTAAATAATCCTGGTGGATATCATTAATCACCTGGTTAGTGGCCTGACCAATAATATTTAAGGCTCCGGAAACTTCTTTAAGATATTTTTCACCAATGGTGGTTAAGACCATTCCTTTACTGCTGCGGGAAAATATCTTCTTTCCCAGATACTGTTCCAGGCTGGCTATCTGATGACTGACTGCTGAAGCTGTAATATTGAGATTCTCTGCTGCCAGGTTCAGGCTGCCGGTATCGGCCACTTCAATAAATGCCTGAATATTGCGTAAGGATGGCATCGGCAAGCTTTTATTTGGCAGCGGCTGGTTCATGATTTCCTCCGGTGAGTGGAATAATTAGGGTGATTTATTTACTCAAAAAACAGTACATCCAGCGGTTATCCCATAAAATGACGGTCAGGATAGCATAGCCGGGAAATAAGACATGGCGTAATCCGTGATGAACTTAACAGTTTTAAATGTGAAGCTCTCGAAAAAAATAATTGACAGGAATTTGAATGCAGTCACGAAGCAAATTTTTCTCAGTCATAATTGAGGTTTTTTGAATACTCTTTCTTTTTGGGATTGTTATATTGCAAGCACAGGCCTGATAACAAGGCGCGATGCGGTAAGGTTCGCGACAAAAAGCATAAAAATAAAGAGGATACCCTATGTCACGTATAGATACTGTGGTCTGTACTGACGCCAGGAAAACAAAATATCGTTTTGTGGTTTTGACGATGATTTTCCTGGTGTATGCCATAAATTACGCCGACAGAACGAATATCGGCGCAGTACTGCCGTTCATTATTGACGAGTTTCATATCAACAACTTTGAGGCCGGGGCCATCGCCAGCATGTTTTTCCTGGGCTACGCGGTCAGCCAGATCCCGGCCGGCTTTTTTATTGCCAGACGCGGCACCCGGGGACTGGTCGCGCTGTCGATTTTCGGTTTTTCTGCTTTTACCTGGCTGATGGGCACCGTGAGCTCGGTGTTTGGCCTGAAGATGGTGCGGCTGGGACTGGGGCTTAGCGAAGGGCCGTGCCCGGTAGGCCTGGCTTCGACCATTAATAACTGGTTCCCGCCGAAAGAGAAAGCCACGGCAACGGGCGTCTACATCGCCGCCACCATGTTTGCGCCGATAATCGTACCGCCGCTGGCGGTGTGGATCGCGGTTACCTGGGGCTGGCGGTGGGTCTTTTTCTCCTTTGCGATACCGGGGATTGTGGCGGCGGTCGCGTGGTACCTGTTGGTTAAGTCAACGCCCGCGGAAAGCGGATTTGTTTCGCAAAGCGAGCTGGAAGAGATTAACGCCGGGCGTGAAAGCGATAAAAACGCCGTCCGCGAAAATATATTAATTGCCGACCGCTTCACCTGGCTGGATAAAATTATTCGGGTGAAAAAGATGGCGCCTATCGATACGGCGAAAGGATTATTTACCTCGAAAAATATTCTTGGTGACTGTCTGGCCTATTTTATGATGGTCAGCGTGCTGTACGGGTTATTAACATGGATCCCGCTGTATTTAGTGAAAGAGCGCGGTTTTGACGTGATGAGTATGGGCTTCGTGGCGAGTATGCCGTGCATCGGCGGCTTTATTGGTGCGATTGGTGGAGGCTGGATCTCGGATAAAGTGTTAGGCCGCCGGCGTAAACCCACCATGATGTTCACCGCGATTTCAACCGTGGTCATGATGCTCATTATGCTGAACATTCCGGCAAGCACCTTGGCGGTATGTATTGGATTATTCTTTGTCGGTTTTTGTTTGAATATTGGCTGGCCGGCTTTTACCGCCTACGGAATGGCCGTTTCGGACAGTAAAACCTATCCGATTGCCTCTTCTATTATTAATAGCGGCGGCAACCTCGGCGGCTTTGTTGCCCCGATGGCCGCCGGTTTTTTACTTGATCAGACCGGCAGCTTTAATTCTGTATTCACCTATTTTGGTATCTGCGCCGCAATAGGTCTGGTGGTGATTCTTTTCCTCGATGAGCCACAATAACGGCAATATTTCTGTTAATTAATATGACGTCATGTCATGGAGTGAAAATATGTTATTAAAAGATAAAGTCGCCATTATTACTGGCGCGGCCTCCGCACGCGGTTTGGGTTTTGCCACCGCCAAATTATTTGCCGAGAACGGCGCCAGCGTGGTCATTATCGACCTCAATGGCGAAGCCAGCAAAGCCGCTGCGGCGGCTCTGGGCGAAGGCCATCTTGGTCTGGCAGCGAACGTCGCCGATGAAGTTCAGGTGCAGGCGGCAGTCGAACAGATTCTGGCGAAATATGGCCGGGTCGATGTGCTGGTGAATAACGCAGGCATTACCCAGCCGCTGAAGCTGATGGACATTAAGCGCGCCAACTATGACGCGGTGCTGGACGTCAGCCTGCGCGGCACGCTGCTGATGTCGCAGGCGGTTATTCCGGCGATGCGGGCGCAAAAATCGGGCAGCATTGTCTGTATCTCTTCGGTTTCCGCCCAGCGCGGCGGCGGTATCTTCGGCGGCCCGCACTACAGCGCGGCAAAAGCCGGTGTGCTCGGCCTGGCGCGGGCGATGGCGCGTGAGCTTGGCCCGGATAACGTCCGCGTAAACTGCATCACGCCGGGGCTGATTCAGACCGATATTACCGCCGGCAAGCTGACCGACGACATGACGGCCAATATCCTCGCCGGGATCCCGATGAACCGTCTGGGCGATGCGGTGGATATCGCGCGCGCCGCCCTGTTCCTCGGCAGCGATCTCTCTTCCTACTCGACCGGTATCACCCTGGACGTGAACGGCGGCATGTTAATCCACTAAGCGAGGCAATCAGATGAAGATGACAGAAACACAACAAGTTGCCGCGGCGGCGTGGCGTATTCGTCGCTATGCCCTGCAAATGGGCGAAGTCCAGGGACAGGGCTATATCGGCCAGGCATTAGGCTATGCGGATGTGCTGGCCACCGCGTTCAGCCACGCGATGACTTACCGCCCCGAGGACCCGGAGTGGGAAGGGCGCGACCGCTTCCTGCTCTCTCACGGCCATTACGCCATCGCCTATTATGCGGCGCTACTGGAAGCGGGAATTATCCCGGAAGAGGAGCTGGAGACCTACGGTTCCGACGACAGCCGCCTGCCGATGTCGGGTATGGCGACCTATACGCCTGGAATGGAGATGTCCGGCGGCTCGCTGGGGCAGGGGCTCTCCATCGCCGTGGGGATGGCGCTCGGTCTGAAGAAGAAGGGCAGCGCATCCTGGGTTTTTAACTCTATGTCGGATGGGGAGCTGGACGAAGGTTCAACCTGGGAAGCGGCGATGTCGGCGGCTCACTACGGCCTGACTAACCTGATTAACCTCGTTGACGTGAACAAACAGCAGGCGGACGGCGATTCGCGCAAAATTCTCGGCTTTGAGCCGCTGCATGAAAAATGGGCCGCCTTCGGCTGGTACGTGCAGCGCGTGGACGGTAACGATCTGGCGGCGGTGGTGGCCGCCTTTGATAACGCGAAAAATCATGCGGGCAACCAGCCGCGGGTCATTTTATGCGACACGCTGATGGGCAAAGGGGTGCCATTCCTTGAAACCCGCGATAAGAACCATTTTATCCGCGTCGATGCCGACGAATGGCAAAAAGCGATTGCGGTGCTGGACGCCAACAAACCGGAAGGAGTGCTGTAATGAGCCAGAGTAAACCACGCTTAAAAACGTCGGCGATGATCGCCTCCATTGCTGATGAAGGTCAGGCGACCGTTTCTGCGCCGTTTGGCGTCGCGCTCTCGAAGCTGGCGGCCCATCGTCCGGAAATCGTCGGTATGACCGCGGACCTGTCAAAGTATACCGATCTGCATATTTTCGCCCAGGCCTTTCCGGATCGTTTCTTCCAGATGGGAATGGCGGAGCAGCTGCTGATGGGGGCCGCCGGGGGAATGGCGAAGGAGGGATTCATTCCCTTCGCCACTACCTATGCCGCTTTTGCCACACGTCGCGCCTATGATTTTATCCATCAGGTCATCGCCGAAGAGCATCTGAACGTGAAGATCTGCGCGGCGCTGCCGGGCCTGACCACCGGCTACGGGCCGAGCCATCAGGCAACGGAAGATCTGGCGATTATGCGCGGCATCCCCGGCATGGTCATCGTCGATCCCTGCGATGCGCTGGAGATAGAGCAGGCGGTACCGGCGATTGCCGACCACGACGGTCCGGTGTATATGCGTCTATTGCGCGGTAAGGTGCCGCTGGTGCTCGATAAATATGATTATCAGTTTGAGCTGGGCAAGGCGAAGCTGCTGGAGGACGGTAACGATGTACTGATTATCTCTTCCGGGTTGATGACCATGCGCGCCCTCGAGGCGGTTGAAAAACTGCGGGCCGATAATATCAGCGCGGCGGTGCTGCATGTCCCCACCATCAAACCGCTTGATGAAAAAACGATCGTTGCGCAGGCGTCGAAGCCCGGCCGTCTGGTGGTGACCGCGGAAAACCACACGTCGGTCGGCGGGCTGGGGGAGGCGGTTGCCGCGCTGCTGATGCGTAAAGGCGTACGCTGCGAGCTGGATACCGTCGGTTTGCCTGACGAATTCCTGCTGGCCGGCGCGCTTCCGACGCTGCATGACCGCTACGGCATCTCCACCGCGAAGATGGTCGAAAAAATTAAGTATCGCCTGCGTTAATCGCTTTCGCCGCCGCGTTCTGCGGCGGCGTTTCTCTGCTTTTGTTCGCGGTTTCCCCGTCGAGGCATTAAACGGGCTATTTCGGGGACGCCTGGCGCGAAGCGCCATCGTCGCTTCTCATCGACAGGACGGGTAGCAGTGGTTTGTTAGCCGGAGGATTCTTTTCGGCAGATTTTATGCGGTTCGTCACAAAATCTGCTAGACTGCGCAGCTTCATGGCATTGTGGTTTTTGCCATCTCTTTCGCAATAATCTCCCTGAAAACTACGCCTGTGACGGGCCGGGGCGGTTCGGAGTTGTTATGTCTTTTGATTCCCTTGGCCTGAATCCTGAAATCCTGCGCGCCGTCGCTGAGCAGGGCTACGTTGAGCCAACCCCAATTCAGCAGCAGGCTATCCCGGCAGTATTACAGGGTCGCGATCTGATGGCCAGCGCTCAGACCGGTACCGGCAAAACGGCGGGATTTACGCTGCCACTGCTTCAGCATCTGATCCAAAAGGAGCCGCATGCTAAAGGGCGTCGCCCGGTGCGCGCGCTGATCCTGACCCCAACGCGCGAGCTGGCGGCGCAGATTGGCGAGAACGTCCGGGATTACAGCAAATACCTCAACGTTCGCTCGCTGGTGGTGTTCGGCGGCGTGAGCATTAATCCGCAGATGATGAAGCTGCGCAGCGGCGTCGATATCCTGGTGGCAACGCCGGGTCGCCTGCTGGATCTTGAACATCAGAACGCCGTGAGCCTCGACAAAGTCGAAGTGCTGGTGCTGGACGAAGCCGACCGTATGCTGGATATGGGCTTTATCCACGATATTCGCCGGGTACTGGCGAAGCTGCCGGCCAGACGTCAGAACCTGCTATTCTCCGCAACCTTCTCCGATGACATTAAATCGCTGGCGGAAAAGCTGCTGCATAACCCGCTGGAGATCGAAGTCGCCCGCCGCAACACCGCCTCTGAGCAGGTGAGCCAGCTGGTGCATTTTGTCGATAAAAAGCGCAAACGCGAGCTGCTGTCGCAGATGATCGGTGAAGGTAACTGGCAGCAGGTGCTGGTCTTTACCCGCACCAAGCACGGCGCAAACCATCTGGCGGAACAGCTCAATAAAGACGGCATCCGCAGCGCCGCTATTCACGGCAACAAGAGCCAGGGCGCGCGTACCCGCGCATTGGCTGACTTTAAATCTGGCGGCATTCGCGTACTGGTGGCCACCGATATCGCCGCGCGCGGTCTGGATATTGAAGAGCTGCCGCACGTGGTGAACTACGAGCTGCCAAACGTACCAGAAGACTATGTGCACCGTATCGGTCGTACCGGGCGCGCCGCGGCAACGGGTGAAGCGCTGTCGCTGGTTTGCGTTGATGAACATAAACTGCTGCATGATATCGAACGCTTGCTGAAAAAAGAGATCCCGCGTATTGCCCTGGCGGGCTACGAGCCGGATCCATCGATTAAAGCCGAGCCGATTCAGAACGGTCGTCAGCAGCAGCGCGGCGGCGGTCGCGGTGGCCAGAGTCAGGGCCGCGGTGGCCAGGGGCAAGGTCGCGGTCAGCAGTCCGCACCGCGTCGTACCGATGGCGAAGCGCCGAAAGCGCGAACTCAGGACGGTAAGCCTCCTCGCCGTCGTCGCCCGCGCAAACCCGCCGCGGCGGAGTAACACTATCCCGTCACTCCTGTGGCGAGTGTCGCGATCGCGCGGCTAAGCCACAGATGGGTTGTCCGGGTAAGACTCCTTACCCGGACGCCCTTCGCTCATGCCTAACCTCGAGCGTGATTCCAGTTTGCTCAGAAAGACGTTCCTTCCGACGGCTAAAAAATGGCACAATAGTGGCTGTTTATACAGTATTCAGGTTTTCTCATGGCTTTGACCGCAGCGCTGAAAGCGCAAATCGCCGCCTGGTATAAGGCGCTTCAGGAACAAATCCCTGACTTTATTCCCCGTCCTCCGCAGCGGCAGATGATCGCCGATGTGGCGAAGACGCTCGCCGGGGAAGAGGGGCGACATCTGGCGATAGAAGCCCCGACCGGCGTCGGCAAAACCTTGTCATACCTGATTCCCGGCATCGCCATTGCCCGTGAAGAACAAAAAACGCTGGTGGTCAGTACCGCCAACGTTGCTCTGCAGGACCAAATCTACAGTAAAGACCTGCCGCTGCTGCGCAAAATCATTCCCGACCTGCGATTTACCGCCGCTTTTGGCCGCGGGCGCTACGTCTGCCCGCGTAACCTGGCCGCGCTTGCCAGCACCGAGCCAACGCAGCAGGATTTACTGGCCTTTCTTGATGACGAACTCACGCCTAACAACCAGGCGGAACAGAAGCTGTGCGCGACGCTGAAAGCGGACCTTGATAGCTACAAATGGGACGGCCTGCGCGATCATACCGATAAAAATGTGGATGATTCATTATGGAGCCGCCTTAGCACCGATAAAGCCAGCTGCCTGAACCGTAACTGCCACTATTATCGCGAATGTCCGTTTTTTGTCGCCCGCCGGGAAATCCAGGAAGCGGAAGTAGTGGTGGCGAACCACGCGCTGGTGATGGCGGCGATGGAAAGCGAAGCGGTGCTGCCGGAACCGAAGCATCTGCTGCTGGTGCTGGATGAAGGCCACCATCTTCCGGAGGTGGCCCGCGATGCGCTGGAAATGAGCGCGGAAATCACCGCCCCCTGGTACCGCCTGCAGCTGGATCTTTTTACGAAGCTGGTCGCGACCTGTATGGAGCAGTTTCGCCCTAAAACCACGCCGCCGCTGGCGAATCCCGAGCGCCTGAATGGGCATTGCGAGGAGCTCTACGAACTCATCTCCTCCCTGAATAATATTCTCAACCTGTACATGCCGGCCGGGCAGGAGGCGGAGCACCGCTTCCCGATGGGAGAGCTGCCGCCGGAAGTGATGGAAATCTGCCAGCGGCTGGCGAAGCTCACCGAGACGCTGCGCGGTCTGCCGGAGCTGTTCCTTAACGATCTGGGCGAAAAAACCGGCAGCCACGACGTGGTGCGTTTGCACCGGGTTCTGCTGCAGATGAACCGCGCGCTGGGGATGTTTGAAAGCCAAAGTAAACTGTGGCGGCTGGCATCGCTGGCGCAGTCCTCCGGCGCGCCTGTGACTAAGTGGGTCACCCGCGACCTGCGGGATGGCCAGATGCATATCTGGTTCCACTGCGTGGGGATCCGCGTCAGCGATCAGCTGGAGAGGCTGCTGTGGCGCAGCGTTCCGCATATCGTCGTCACCTCTGCGACGCTGCGTTCGCTGAATAGTTTTTCTCGTCTGCAGGAGATGAGCGGGCTGAAAGAGAAGGCGGGAGATCGCTTTGTGGCCCTGGACTCGCCCTTCAACCACGTCGAACAGGGCAAAATCGTCATTCCGCAGATGCATTACGAACCGCTTATCGATAACGAAGAGCAGCATATCGCCGAGATGGCCGCCTATTTCCGGGAGCAGGTCGAGAGCAAAAAGCACCTCGGCATGCTGGTGCTCTTCGCCAGCGGAAGAGCGATGCAGCGCTTTCTCGAACACGTTACCGATCTGCGCCTGCTGCTGCTGGTTCAGGGGGATAAACCTCGCTACCGGCTGGTCGAGCTGCATCGCAAACGCGTTGAAGGCGGCGAGCGCAGCGTACTGGTTGGGCTGCAATCCTTCGCGGAAGGGCTGGATTTAAAAGGCGAACTGTTAAGCCAGGTGCATATCCACAAGATCGCTTTCCCGCCGATTGACAGCCCGGTGGTGATCACCGAAGGCGAATGGCTCAAAAGCCTCAACCGCTATCCGTTCGAAGTTCAGAGCCTGCCCAGCGCGTCATTCAACCTGATTCAGCAGGTTGGCCGCCTGATCCGTAGCCATAGCTGCTGGGGAGAGGTGGTGATTTATGACAAACGCCTGTTGACCAAAAACTACGGTAAGCGCTTATTGAATGCATTACCCGTATTTCCGATAGAGCAGCCAGCCGTCCCTGAGGTTATAGTAAAAACTAAAACAAAACAGACGCGTCGCAAACGGCGTTAGCGGTGCAATGTCGACGCGGTGAGAAGCTCAGAGGAGCCTGCAATGGACTACAGCAAAATCATTAAAGAAGTCGGGCGCGGAAAAAACCACGCTCGCGACCTGGACGTGGAGACGGCGCGCGCGCTCTACTCGCGGATGCTTAACGGCGAGGTGCCTGACCTTGAGCTCGGCGGCATTCTTATTGCCCTGCGCATTAAGGGCGAAGGTGAAGCGGAGATGAAGGGCTTCTATGAAGCGATGCAGGAGCACACCATTAAGCTGACGCCGCCGGTCGGCAAACCGATGCCGATTGTGATCCCCAGCTATAACGGCGCGCGCAAGCAGGCCAACCTGACGCCTCTGCTCGCCGTGCTTCTGCATAAGCTTGGCTTCCCGGTGATTGTTCACGGCGTGAGCCACGATCCCACCCGCGTGCTGACGGAAACCATTTTTGACCTGATGGGGATCCCGGCGACGCTTCACGCGGGCCAGGCACAGGCGCGGTTAGACAGCCACCAGCCGGTTTACGTGCCGGTCGGCGTATTTTGTCCGCCGCTGGAAAAACAGCTGGCGATGCGCTGGCGCATGGGCGTGCGTAACAGCGCCCACACCCTGGCCAAGCTGGCGACGCCGTTTGCCGAAGATGCGGCGCTGCGCCTGTCGAGCGTTTCGCACCCTGAGTACGTCGGTCGGGTCGCGAAATTTTTTGCCGGGATCGGCGGCCGGGCGCTGCTGATGCACGGTACTGAAGGCGAAGTTTACGCTAACCCGCAGCGCTGCCCGCAGATTAGCCTGATTGACGCGGCCGGTACGCGGGTGGTTAACGAGCGTCAGGATGGCGCAGCGGAGCAGGCGCTCGTCCTGCCGGCGTCAAAAGATCCCGAAGTGACCGCGCGCTGGATTGAGCGCTGTTCTGTAGGGAGCGAGCCGTTGCCGCAATCGCTGAAAATTCAGCTGGCCTGCTGTCTGGTGGCGACCGGCGTCGTTTCCTCTCTGGAGCAGGGGCTGGCGAAGGTGGCTGAGAGCTGGTAACCGTATCGGCAGGCAAAAAAAAGCCCGTCCAGTGGCATGGACGGGCAAGGCAAGGGTATTAAAGGATCTTACAGGGTTAAAACAGTGGCATTACAGGGTGTTGCTGTTGCTACAGGGATAACTGACGATTATTTATAGATAACCGCAGTACCGCTCAGTTTGTTGTTGCTGTTAGCGGAGGTAATGCTATAGCCGGTTGCACCAGCGGCCTCGGCTTTTTCAGCCAGTTTAGCTTCCAGTCCATCCAGCGTCGTCGCGCCTTCAGCAGAAACCACACCGATTTTGTTCATGCTCTCTGCCTGAGCCGATGTCACCGGCTGAGCGGCGAACGCGCCGAAAGACAGAGCGGAAAGGGCGATAGCGGCGGCAGCATATTTGATGTTTTTCATAGTTAATCTCTCGCAGGTTGTTCTGTATAGGGGACGATGTTCCGTCGATGTGATAAGTATCACGGTTTTTAGCGGGAGATAAAATCGAAGGAAATTAACAGTCTCAATCTAATTTTTTGAATGATTATTAATTTATTGAATATTAATAAATTATTTTAGCCGGCGGCGGCGAAACAGGTCGGGGCGGCGAACGGGGGGCTGGAAGGGCACATTTTGCCACGCCGTTTGCCAAAAAACGTGCGCGAAAAGATAACGCGATGTGCGTAATGAACGGTAAATATTGGTCAGCGAAGCTGGCTATCCTTGGATCCTCTGCGATTATATCCTGAAAATGTATTGTTATGTAAATCTTTCTCCTGTTGGCATTTTACGCAGTATTTCACCCCCGCCACCGCCCGTCGGCGCGCCTCAGGAATCGGCTCCCCGCATTCTTCACAAAATTTGTTGCTTTCCCCCGATGACAGTTCGTTTCGCGCCCGAGCTATCGCGTCGTTGATGGTGCTGTCGATCTGTTCCTGCACCGCGTCATCATTCGCCCATCCTGATGCCATAGTTCACCTCGCTATCTCGCCTCTCTTTAGTATAGAGAATATGGGGGTAAAAAATGACCAGGCAAGGCTCAGATCTCTGACCATTCGCGCAGCAGGTTATGGTAAAGATTAAGCAGAGACAGGACTTCGTCGCTTTCGCCGTGGCGGCTTTTTAATTTCTGAATATTGCCATCCAGTTCAAACAGCATACTGCGGCGTTTATCGTCGCGGATCATTGACTGAACCCACAAGAACGAGGCGACGCGAACGCCAGAGGTCACCGGAGTGACGCAGTGCAGGCTGCTTGAAGGATAGAGCACGAGGTCCCCGGCAGGGAGCTTAACCGAATGCTGTCCGTAGGTATCGTTCACGACCAGCTCACCGCCTTCGTAGCTCTCCGGGGGGCTTAAAAAGAGCGTGGCGGAAAGATCGGTGCGCATCCAGCCTCCCTGCGCCTGGCTGCGTACCGCGCCGTCGACGTGGAAACCATAAGTTTCGCTCTGCTGATAACGATTAAACAGCGGGCTGGAAATCGCTTTCGGTAGCGCGGCGGCAAAAAACAGCGAGCTGCGATTCAGCGCCGCCAGTACGTTGCCCTGAAGTTCGCCGTAAAGATTGCTGTGGGTATCAACCTGCTGGTTATTTTTGACCTGGGCGCCCAGATCGCCGGTTGTCACGCGGCCGTCGACCCATTCCGCCTGCTGCAGCTGAGCGATAAAATCGTCCACTTCCTGAGAGCTGAGAACGGCGGGAATATGATACATCATCGTTTTATCTCCGGAGAAAACGGGGCGCAGACGCCCCGGGGTGGATCAGAAGTGCATATTGGCGGTGAGCACGAAGGTTCGCGGTTCGCCCGGGTGATAACGGTAGCCGCTCTTGTTAATCGAGGCGACGTAGTCGGTATCAAACAGGTTATAGACGTTCAGCTGCAGGTCGAGATTACGGTTAATGCGATAGCCGACTTTAGCATCGGCCACCCAGTAGCCTTCGGTATAGGAAGGCGTGCCGACCGCGCCGTCGCTGCCGCGATGCATGCTGCCGACGTATCGCGCGCCCGCGCCGACGGCGATCGCATCGGTAGCCTGGTACTGGCTCCAGAGGGTAAACGCGTGCTCTGGCGTATACGGCAGCGCGCTGGTGCCATCCTGGGCGGTGTTCGCGCCTTCACGAACGCTGGCGTGCTGTTGGGTATAGCCGCCAATAACCTGCCAGTCGGGCGTGATATTACCGGCCAGAGAGATCTCATAGCCTTCAACGCGCTTCTTACCGTACTGCGAATAGCTGCCGTCGTCGTTCTGCTCGACTTCGTTTTCAATATCGGTGCGGAAGAGGGCGGCGGTCAGCAGCAGGCGCTTATCCATCAGCTCCCACTTGGTGCCGACTTCGCTGGTTTTGGCCTTCTGCGGTTTAAAGTCGGTTCGGTTGGCGCTGCTGCCGGTGCCGCTTTGCGCGAGGGTAAAGTTGCTGCCTCCCGGCGGCTGCTGGGAGACAGCGTAGTTGACGTAGAGATTGCCGTTATCGGTCAGGTGGTACAGCGCGCCGGCCTTCCAGTTAACCAGGTTACCGCTGGTTGAGGTATCGACGGTGGTGATGGGGGTATTTTTCGCGACCCCGGTCGGGCAGGCGATGGCGCCGCGTCCGGTACCACCGCACAGGCTGGCACTATCATATTTGGTCTGGTAATTGTCCAGACGGATCCCGCCGTTAAGTTCGAAGTCCTGGGAAATTTGCAGGGTATCGAAAGCATAGACGCCGAAGGTATCCGTTTGTCCGTTGGCGTTAGCGCCGCTGCGGTTCAGGCCGCCGATGGAGATGTCGCTGTTCGGATGGTAAATATTCACCGCCGGAGGCGTGAGCGGATATACCCCGTAGTTGGTCTGGGTTTCACGGGTGAATTCCACGCCGGTGCTGACGTCATGACCGATAGCGCCGGTGTAAAACGTCGATGTCAGGTTAGTCTGGTTGGTCAGGATCTTGTTGCTGGTGTCTTTGGTATTCGCCAGGCGCGACCAGGTCCAGGTGCCCACATCGTTGGGGTTTGGCTGGGTAATGTTTGACGCGCCGCCCATCACCGCGGTCATCAGATAATCTTGCTTCACGCGAGACCAGCGGGTGGTGTTGCGAATCGTCGTCGTGTCGCTCAGGTCGTGCTCGAAGCGCATCGTCACGGTATCGGTCGTGGAATCATCGTAGTCGGAGTCGGTGCCGTAGAAGTTGCTGGTGGCGACCTTGCCGGAGTGATTCAGCGCCGAGGTGCCGGCGTTGGGGGCGGAATAGCCCGGCAGCCCGATGGTAGGAATGCCGCCGTCGGGGGTGTTGTGCTGGGTTACGTGCAGATAGTTAAGATACAGGCGGTTCTCGGTGCCGAGACCAAATGCCGCCGATGGTGCGACGCCGTAACGCTCGTTTTTCACCTTGTCCCGGCCCGCGTCGTGGGTTTTCTCGCCCATCAGATTCAGACGCACTGCGCTGGTTTCGCCAATGGCCTGGTTAATATCCAGCGTGCCGCGTCGGAACCAGGCGCTGCCAGCGCTGGCGGAGGCGTCGATACCGGAATCGAGGCGCGGCTGTTTGCTGATCATATTGATCGAGCCGGTCGGCGCGCTGCGCCCATAGTCGGAGCCTGACGGTCCCTTGATGACTTCGACCTGTTCGGTATTAAACGTATCGCGGCTGACGCTGCCAATATCGCGGATACCGTCGACGTAAATGCTATTGGAGGTGTCCGCACCGCGCATGTAAATGGCGTCGCCGGTGGTCGAGTTGCCGTTTTCGCCGGCAAAGAAAGCGCCGACGCCGGGAACGTTTTTCAGCGCGTCGGTGAGGTTAGTGACCCCCTGGTCCTTCATCACCTGCTCGGAAACCACGCTAACCGTCCGCGTGGTGTCGGCGATCGGGCGTGAAAATTTAGGGTCGGCGGAGCGGGTCGGCGCGTACAGCGATGGCGTCTGCGCTTCGACCACCAGCGTTTCGCCGCTATTTTTTTCAGTGCTATCCGCGGCAAGCAGTTGGCCGGTCGGAGAAAGACTCAGGCATAAGCCGGTGAAGAGAGTGAGCGAGTGAAAACTGCTGAACGGCAAATTGTTATTTTTTTCCATATCAATAAGTGACTTATAATTTTAATTAGGCCATAACGACCGCAGACGAAGCGTTGCTTCGCCCCGACCACTGCAGGTGATTTTTTACAAAAGCAATGAGTTTGATAATGATTGTGATAATCATTATCAAACGACAGGCGAATTTCTATCACTCATTTATAAAAAAATAAATACATTTATTTACATTGACTGCAATTTTCCTACATAAAGCGTACGGGGGGAGCTTAACGGGGGATACGGAAATCAGCAGTCCGGCCTGGGCAACGGAGATGTTGCCGGCCGGGAAGTAGGCTTAGCGGGCGTCCGGACGAATAAGATCAAAACGCAGGCTTTCGTCGATGCCGTAATAGGCGCTTGGTCCTCCGGCGCGCAGGATCGGCTGGGCTTTGGCGGTCTGATAAATTCCGTCATCCAGCAGCGATTCATCGATATGCACCGCCACCACTTCGCCCAGCACCAGCCAGGTGTCAACCGCTTGCCCTTCGGCGGTGGTTAACTGGATGCATTGCGAGAGACGACACTCGAAGTTTACCGGGCTTTCGGCGACCCGCGGCGCGCTGACGATGCGGCTGGGAGCGGCAGTCAGCCCGGCGCGGATGAATTCATCTTCGTTATGGGGGAGGGTGGCGGATGTTTCGTTCATCGCGACCGCCAGAGGGCGGGTGGCCAGATTCCAGACGAACTCTTTAGTCTCAGCGATATTCTGTACGCTATCTTTCCAGCCGCTGCTGGCAAAACCAATAATCGGCGGCCGATAGTTAAAGCAGTTGAAAAAACTGTACGGCGCGAGGTTACGCTGGCCGTTGTTATCAAGGGAGGCTATCCAGCCGATGGGGCGCGGCCCGATAATGGCGTTAAGCGGGTCGTGCGGCAGCCCGTGTCCGTGCGAAGGTTGGTAGAAATACATACGACACCCGTGACAAAAAAAGAGATAACCAGACTCACTTATTTACCGCGTCGCCGTCAACGGGTATCTTACGCGGCTGTTCAAAGGAGATTGCCATGAAAGCCCAGAAACCGGGGTTACACCCGCGTAACCGTCACCAACAACGCTACGACCTGCCCGCGCTGTGCCAGGCCCACCCTGAGCTCCAGGGCTTTATCACCCTTAACCCGGTGGGTGAGCAGACCATCGACTTCGCTAACCCGCTGGCGGTGAAGGCGCTAAATAAAGCGCTGCTGGCGCACTTCTACGCGGTGAAACACTGGGATATACCCGACGGCTTTCTCTGCCCGCCGGTGCCGGGCAGGGCTGACTACATCCATCATCTCGCCGATCTGCTGGCGCTGGATAGCGGAACCATCCCGGCCAACGCCAGCATTCTCGATATTGGCGTTGGCGCAAACTGCATCTATCCGCTCATTGGCGTGCACGAGTACGGCTGGCGCTTTACCGGCAGCGAAGTGAACGCCGAGGCGTTCGCCAGCGCCCAGGCTATCGTCAACGGCAATCCCGGCCTGACTCGCCAGATCCGCCTGCGTCGTCAAAAAGACGCCAAAGCGATTCTGACCGGCATTATTCATAAAAATGAGACCTACGACGCGACCCTGTGCAACCCGCCGTTCCATGATTCCGCCGCCAGCGCGCAGGCGGGCGGTGAGCGTAAGCGTCGCAACCTGGGGCTGGGCGAGGAGAGCGTGCTGAACTTTGGCGGCCAGCAGCAGGAGCTGTGGTGCGAAGGGGGCGAGGTCGCTTTTATTACGCAGATGATTCAGGAAAGCCAGCAGTTTGGCCGTCAGGTGAAATGGTTTACCTCGCTGGTTTCTCGCGGCGACAATCTGCCGCCGCTCTACCGTGCGCTGACCGACGTCGGTGCGCTGAAAGTGGTGAAAAAAGAGATGGCCCAGGGAAATAAGCAGAGCCGCTTTATCGCCTGGACCTTTATGGACGAAGCCAAACGCCGCCGGCCTTTATAACGTCGGCTCGGCGGGAGCCGGCGGTCCCACCGGCGCTGGCATCGGCAGGACCTGGTAAGTTTGTACCGGCGCCCGCACGCCCGCGAGGTCAAAGTGTCGTTTTACCTGAGTATCAAGGGCGAAACGGACCGTCCACTGCTTCAGCGGCAGGGTAGTAAAGGTGACGCGCAGGGTGAAGGCGGTGTTGCTTAAGCCCACCAATCCTGCGAAAGAGGGCTCGCCAATGATCAGCCCGCGGATCTCTTCCTGCGCCATCACTTCCGCGACCGCGTCTTTCAGCGCCTGGTTGGCCTTATCCAGATCTTCTTGCCGGTCAACATCATAGTTGGCCACCACCGAGCCGATACCACGCACGAAGTTGGCGAAGGTGGTTATCGAAGACCACGGAATAATATGATAGGCGCCGGTATCCTGGCGTACGCCGACGGAGCGAATCGACATGCGTTCTACCGTCCCGGTTAACGGCCCGATGGTCACCAGATCGCCGGTATTCATGCCGTTCTCAAACTGGATAAAAATCCCGGTAATAATATCTTTAACCAGGGTTTGCGCGCCGAACGAAATCGCCAGACCCAGCGCGCCTGCGCCGGCCAGCAGCGGGGCGATATTCACGCCCACTTCCGAAAGCAGGATCATGATAGTAATGGTGCTAATGACCACCGCCAGCGCGTTGCGAAACAGCGTCAGCAGCGTTCGGGCGCGGGCGCTGGGCAGCGGGCGGCCGTGAATATCCGATGCCAGCCGGTTCTCAATCAGGCTGGCGAGCAGCGTCCAGCCAATTGCCGAGAAGAAGAGGATCAGCGCGATACGAATCAGCACATCCACCGCTTTTTGCCCGCTGCCGTTATGCATCCACTGCCAAAAATCGAACAGGCCCCACGCGCTGAGCAGCAGCATGATCGCCACGCAGACCGTCAGGATACGCGCGGCTTTCAGCGACGCAGAGATCCAGCCGTTCAGCCGTTTTTGCAGTTCGGGGTAGTTGCGCTGGGTTTCCGGCGACAGGGTGATGGTTTTCGCAATCCAGCGCGACAGAATACCGGAGACCAGCGCGGCGGCGCCGATAATGGCCAGGCTGCGCAGCGTCGCGCCCATCATAAATTTCAGGCTGTTGCCGGGGTCGAACAGGGAGAAGAAAAACAGCACGATAAAATAGGCGCAGGCCAGCCAGTGCCAGATCAGCGCAAAGGCGCGGATAAACAGGCTAAAGAAGGCCAGCGAGCGGTCGGCGAGATGGATGAGTCCCTGGGTAATCAATTTCTTATTGTGAAATATCAGATACAGCGCCCAGAGCGTAATGCACAGCATAATCACCACGTTGGCCAGCGCGCCAAACTGTACGTTGACCTGGTTGGAGATAATCGGCACCGCGACGATGAGCCCGTAGCCAATTAGGCTGCTCAGCGCGCTGAGGCGCAGGTTCCAGTATTTCGCCGCTTCATCGCTGAGGTTGAACGGGCGTAGCTCCGGGATGCGGGGGCAGAAAATGAGCCGCAGAATGGCCTTGAAAAATTCAATCAGCGCGAAGGCGTTGAGAAACAGGCTTTGCTGAAAGGCGATAGTGGGATTATTACCGTTCAGGCGATCGCTTAAAAGCTGGCCCACGAAGAGGGTGAGCGCCAGCAGAAGCAGGTCGAAAATAAACGCGCCGGCGATGGTTGCAGGTAGCTGAAGCCAGTTGCTGCGGTCGCGGTTTTTATGCCGCCCCCAGTGACCCATCTTGCGATATAACGGCAGGGCCGCCAGGCGTACCAGCCACCAGAACGCAAAGACCAGGCCCGCCAGCAGCAGGAAATGCCAGGCGGCGCTGGTGAAGGTTTGAGAATTAAACGCTTTGTGCGGAGAACCGGTGATGTTGCGCCACAGCTGGGAAAAACGTGACGAGAGCTGTTCACCGTATTCGCGGCTGATCTGGGTGACGTTCTCCAGTACCGTGGTCTCGTCTTTTATTTCCGGCGGCGTCAGCTTCGGCGTACTGTCCGGCGGCGGCGTGGCGGCGGCTTTCCGCAGCTGCTCGATAAGCTCCTGACGGGCATCGGCGTTTTCAAGCACGTCGGCCAGCGCGCCGTAGGCCGCTTTCTTCTGCGCCAGATCGGGTTCACTACTGCTGGACTGGTCCGCTGTGCTTGCCGGAACGCCGGGCAGCGTCGCGGCCCAGAGCGGAGCAGTGAAGAGTAGGGCAAGCAGTAACAAAATCCGCGACACAGGCACCTCCATTGCATCTCAAACTAATAAGTATAGAAGGTGAGATCCGCAGAGCGAGGTTGGGATGATTCTGGAAAGCGGCCCTCCCGCGAAGGGAGAGCCGGGGGCATCAGGCTACGTGCTGCAAAAACTCGCGCAGGCGCGGGCTGGGCGGGTTATTCACCAGCATCTGCGGATCGCCATCTTCCGCAATGCGCCCTTTATCGATAAAGATCAGGCGCGACGCCACTTTTTCGGCGAAGCCGATTTCGTGGGTAACGATAACCATGGTCATGCCTTCTTCGGCCAGATCCTGCATCACTTTCAGCACTTCATGACGCAGTTCAGGGTCAAGCGCGGAAGTCGGCTCATCAAACAGCATCATTTTGGGTTTAACCGCCAGCGCCCGGGCAATGGCCACGCGCTGCTGCTGTCCGCCTGAAAGCTCAGAAGGGTAGTGGTGCGCACGTTCCGCGAGGCCCACTTTCTCCAGCAGGTCTTTCGCCAGTTTTTCTGCCGCCGCTTTATTGGCGCCGCGAACGCGCAGCGGGCCGAACATCACGTTTTCCAGCGCCGTCAGGTGCGGGAACAGATAAAACTGCTGGAACACCATCCCGGCTTCCTGACGAATCAGTCGCTCGTCAACCTTCGGGTCGTTGACCTTCAGACCGTCGACGATCAGATCGCCGCTGGTAATCTCTTCCAGTTTGTTAATACAGCGCAGCAGGGTCGATTTACCGGAACCGGAGGGCCCGATAATCACCACCACTTCGCCCTGGTTGATCTTCAGATCGATATCATGCAGCACCTTGGTTGGGCCAAAATGCTTGGAAACGTTTTTAAATTCAATCACAGGATTTTCATCCTTCTTTCAAGACGACGCAGAACAAAGCTCAGCACCAGGGTGATGATCAGGTAGATAACCGCAACGGCGCTCCAGATCTCCAGCGCGCGGAAGTTACCGGCAATAATTTCCTGGCCCTGACGGGTCAGTTCGGCCACGCCGATGACGATAAACAGCGAGGTATCTTTGATGCTGATAATCCACTGGTTGCCCAGCGGCGGCAGCATACGGCGCAGCGCCAGCGGCAGGATCACGTAGCGGATAGTTTCCCGACGAGAAAGGCCCAGAGCGAGGCCGGCTTCCCGGAAGCCTTTATGGATCGACAGCACCGCGCCGCGGGTGATTTCCGCAATATAGGCGCCGGAGTTGATCATAATGGTCACCACCGCCGCTGAGAAGGGGTCGATGCGTAAATCGCTAAACGCCATCGGCAGGGCGAAGTAGATGAACATGACCTGCACCACAATCGGGGTGCCGCGGATGATTTCGATAAAGACCAGCGCGATGTGGTTGGCAATCCAGCCGCCGAAACAGCGGGCGAAACCGGCCACCAGACCGATTATCAGACCGCCGACCAGGCCGAGGACCGAAATCCACAGCGTCATTTTGGCGCCTTCCAGTAAAATTGGGATGGCGGGCCAGATGGCACTCCAGTCAAACTGCATAATGTGTTCCTGTTACCGTGTCGAAAACAGAGGAAAACCCCCTGAGAAAACTATTCAGGCCTGCTGACGGGTAGCCCGGAGAGCTCCAGGTCTACCAGACCACAGCAGGCCCGGAAGAGAGTATCGCTAATTATTATTTGGGTTCAGTACCGAACCATTTTTTATAAATTTCGTTGTAAGTGCCGTTCTCACGCAGCGTTTTCAGCGCGCCGTTCACTTTTTCACGCAGCTCGTCGCTGCCTTTCGGGAAGGCGATACCGTAGTTTTGCGCTTCCAGCGAGTCGCCTACCGCTTTGAACTTGCCGTTACCCGCAGTTTTGATGAAGTAAAGGATGTTTGGCGTATCGTGCAGAACCGCATCAGCGCGACCGGTACCCAGTTCCATATAGGCGTTATCGATGTTCGGGAACTGGCGCAGATCTTTGGTTTTGATATTGGCTTTCGCGTAATCAACGGAACCGGTGCCGCCCTTCACGGCAACCACTTTACCGTTCAGATCTTTGACATCTTTAATATCGTTATTATTCGCGTTAACCATGACCAGCAGGCCGCTTTTGTAGTAGCCGTCAGAGAAATCGATCGCTTTTTTACGTTCGTCGGTGATGGTGATCCCCGCGAGCGCGAGATCGATGTTTTTGGTCTGCAGCGCCGGAATGATACCGCTGAAGTCCATTGGCTTCAGGGTGTAGTCAAGCTTCAGCTCTTTCGCAATGGCAGCCCACAGGTCAACGTCGAAACCAACATACTTATCGCCCTGTTTAAATTCGAACGGTACAAACGCCGTGTCGGTCGCGACAACCAGTGTTTTATCAGCGGCGTGAGAAGAAACCGCAAAAGCCAGGGTTAGTGCAGCCAGTGAAACTTTAAATACAGACTTCATAGCATTTCCTTTTATATCCACGGGACGATCCCCTGCGAGAACGAGTTGCCTTATGAAAAAATCATGCCACTTTTACAACCTGTTGTTTTATAACAAGCAGGAAGGCGCCTGTTGCACAATTTTGATAACGGATAACGTTAAATGCACCGATATGGGGCGCCGTTTTGGTGCGTCATAAAGGTATCGCATAACAAGAGCATTTTTAACGCAAACCCTGATGTTAAAACAATCTCGGCGTAACGATTGTGTGAGGTGATTATTACAATTGATTTACTTTTGCGCGTATTTTGTACATTCTCATGCACTGAAGTGGTGCGCGGCGGGGAAGTGGAAAAAAAAAGCCGCCAGCGTGGCTGACGGCAGTTGGCCTTACTCGATATTGGCTTCGATGAACCACAGGAATTTATCCAGGTCGCGGGAAGCGGCGGTAAAGATATCAGCGGTATCTTCATCTTTGGCTTCATCGATGGCTTTACGCACATCGTTGGCGACGATCGCATAGCGGTCGGCCAGCTCTTTCAGATGGTCCTGGACGCTATGGATATCCAGCGGGTAGCTTTTCAGCGGGCTTTTGCTGTTGATGACCTGAGTCGTACCCAGCGCTACGCCACCAAGCTGTACGGCACGTTCTGCCATCGTATCAAGGTGGTCGACGAGCGCAGTGCGGAAGCCGTCCAGCATCTCATGAACGGCAATAAAGTTTGCACCGCGCATATTCCAGTGAGCCTGTTTGGTAATCAAAGACAGGTCAATGAACTGGATCACCTGGCGATTCAGCAGCTCAACGGTCGCTTTCTTCGCGCTATCAGCGACGTCGTTACGGGTATAGAGCAGATTCGTTGCTTTAGTTTTAACCAGTTTTGCGGTACTCATAGTGTCATATCCTCTTGATATTTGTACTCGTCATACTTCAAATTCGAATTATTCGGAGCGTCTCATCCCAATAACTTGCGGAATTAAGTATAGCAACGGATTTGAGCTTTGCAGCGGCGGTAGTCTCTATCGGTCTGATAGCGCAGGGCTGTTAGTTATGAAAAATAGTTTATAAATTAAGGAGATGATTGAGTTTCTCGTCAATCAGTTCCTTTTCGCTAGCTGATGTCGACCTTCTGTATCTTCGTTTCCCGACGCATTGTCAGCGTGGAGCCCATCGAGGCAAGAATAATCGCCCCCAGCGCCAGCGTTTGGGTCGCGGTTAGCGTTTCGCCAAGAAACACCATCCCGGAAAGCGCGGCGAGAGCCGGCTCCATGCTCATCAGGGTGCCAAAGGTCTTGCTGGGCATGCGGGTCAAGGCAACCATTTCCAGAGAGTAGGGCAGCGCGGTCGATAAAATGGCGATCCCCAGTCCCGGCAGCAGCAGCCCCCACTGAAAGAGCGTATCGCTGGCCTGGATCATCCCCATCGGGACGAAGACCACTGCAGCGATCAGCGACCCCATAGCGACCGTTGCGGGGCCATGCTCTTCGCCGGCGCGCTGGCCGGTGAGAATGTAGACCGCCCAGCAGGCGCCAGCGCCGAGGGCCAGCAGCGCGCCAACGGGATCGATCTGCGCCACGCTTTGCCCCAGCGGCAGCAGAAACCACAGCCCGAGCACCGCCAGCGCCACCCAGAGGAAGTCGAGGGGGCGACGGGAGCCAAAAAGCGCCACCGCCAGGGGGCCGGTAAATTCCAGCGCGACGGCGACGCCTAGCGGAATGCGTTGAATCGATAAATAGAACAGGTAGTTCATCGCACCGAGCGACAGGCCGTAGAAGAGCAGCGGCAAGCGCTGCTCCGGGGCAAAGCGCAGGCGCCAGGGTTTGAAGATAACCACCAGGATGAAGGTGCCGAGCGCGAGGCGCAGGGCGGTAACGCCTGGCGCACCCACCAGTGGGAAGAGTGACTTGGCCAGCGAGGCGCCACTCTGGATGGAAATCATGGCAATTAAAATAACCAGTATCGGCAACCATGCCGGTACTTTGCGGGACGAGCCGGGCATCCTTTCTCCTGTCAATTTTGTCAAATGCGGTAAAGGTTCCAGTGTAAATGAATTACCCCGCGCCGGTTGAGCTAATGTTGAAAAAAAGGGGTGTAAAAGCAGTACAATAGCGCGGGGTTGAAGATAATTTCACCAGAAGATTAGGAATAATCTGGATACACGTCTGGCGCTTTATGAGCCTTAATAGGAGTATATTTGTAAAAAAGGTTTGTTTTCCAGTTTGTTATAGAAACGTAGAAACCTTTAGTTACATGAAAAAGTACGTTAGACAATGTAAAGTGAAAAGAGTTTCCCAAAAGTTTTTGTTATATTTAAGGCTTAGGACTTATTAGAAACACATTTGAGGTGGTTATGAATAAAATTGCACGTTTTTCAGCACTGGCCGTTGTTCTGGCTGCATCCGTAGGTACCACTGCTTTCGCTGCGACTTCTACCGTTACCGGTGGCTACGCGCAGAGCGACATGCAGGGTGAAGCGAACAAAGCAGGCGGTTTCAACCTGAAGTACCGCTACGAGCAAGACAACAACCCGCTGGGTGTTATCGGTTCTTTCACCTACACCGAAAAAGATCGTTCTGAGTCTGGCGTTTACAAAAAAGGCCAGTACTACGGCATCACCGCAGGTCCGGCTTACCGTCTGAATGACTGGGCGAGCATCTACGGCGTAGTGGGTGTTGGTTACGGTAAATTCCAGGACAACAGCTACCCGAACAAATCTGACATGAGCGACTACGGTTTCTCTTACGGTGCTGGTCTGCAGTTCAACCCGATCGAAAACGTTGCTCTGGACTTCTCCTACGAGCAGTCTCGCATTCGTAACGTTGACGTTGGCACCTGGATTGCTGGCGTAGGTTACCGCTTCTAATCACTCCTGTGATATAAAAAATCCGCCTCACGGGGCGGATTTTTTTTGCCTGCGATTCACGCGCCTGAGTTAATTGACGGTAAACGCGTCGGTACCCAGATGGGTATAGTCCACTTTCTTCAGCTGGAAGTTAGTGATGTAGATGGGGCCGGCCTTCTGTTCCGAGATAAAACGATAGCGCGGGGCAATCTCCTGAGCGCTGATGCCGGTCCACTGCGAAAAGAAGCTGAGGAAGTCGTTGGCGGACCGCCGCGCTTTAATGACCTTATGCGCTTTATCATCGCTGGAGATCACCATAAAGGGGACCTGGAAATTCTGCTGGTACTTATCGTCGTGCGCCAGATACTGCACCTCTTTCCCGCGCTCTTTAAAAGCCAGACCGTGATCGGAAAAATAGGTCATCGAGAAGGTTTCGCCCGAGTTTTGTAGCTGAGTATAAAGATCGCTCAGCAGCGTATCGGTTTGCGTCATGGTGTAGAGATAGCAGGAGGTCTCTTTCGACTGAACAAAAACCGCGTATTTCCCTTTAGTGCGGTCGCAGGCCTGCGGGTGCGAACCCATCAAATGCAGGACAATCAGCTGCGGCTGGGTGCGGCGGGTGGCAAGAACCTGCGCGGTCAGCTTTAATAGCTGCTCATCCTGAGTGTTTTTATTGGCCTCGAAATCGCCGTTCTTGAGGAACTGAACTTCGTCCGCGCGTTTGGCGATGCTGGCAATCGCCGTATCGTATTCGCCAATTTGCCCCTGATTCGAGAACCACCAGGTCTGAAAACCGGCGCGGTTGGCGAGGGTGACAAAGTTATCCTGAAACTGCGGTTTATCATCGACCACCCGGTTGAGGGTTAAACCGAGCGATTTCTGCGTTGAACCGCTGGCGGCAACGTAGTCATTGAACAGATAGCCTTTTACCGAGCTGGCGAACGGGGTGTTGTCCCAGTGGCCGCCAAAGGCGCCGAGCGCATCGCGACGCGCGCTCTCGCCGATCACCACCACATACAGATGATATTTGGGCTTTACCGCCAGCACGTGCCAGCTGTCTTTCATATTGGCGAGCTGCGCCATTCGCGCCTGCTCATCCAGCACTTCATTATTATTCACCACCACATCTTTAACGAAGCGGACGGCGGGATAGCCGGTATCGATAACCTTAAAGACGCCGCCCCAGGCGAGGTTTTGCACCGGCTGGAGAAAGAAAATCGCGGTGCAGAACAGCAGCCCCAGCGTATCCATTTTCCCCCAGCGCGCCGACGTCTCCGGCTTGCGGCGTACCGCAATGACGCCGAGCGCAAAGATAAACACGGCCAGCAGATAGTTGTACCACGGGAAAATGGTCAGGATCTCGGTGGACTCTTCGAGGTTGGTGGCATGCAGCGCCAGCAGCGTATTGAAGTTAGGCGCGCCGTAGGCCTGGCCAAAAGGATAGTACATGGCCGCCAGCAGCGAATAGACGCCGACCAGCACTTTTTGCGCGCGCGGAAAGCTGCGCCACAGAAGATGCAGCACGCAGGTAAAAGCAACGGTATAGAGCAGGCTAAAGTCGTAGCCCAGCGCCAGGTTAATAAACAGCGATTGTAAAAAGTAGAATCCTGTCCATGGGTTCAGTACCAGTCCGCGGGCGACCAGCGTTTCTTTCAGCGTGACATTCATAGTAAACAATCAAAAAGAGCCATGTGCGTCCCCTGGCATCAAGGGGTAAAACCTGCTGGACAGTGCGTGAAGAGGGTCTCTGCGAGCCGCAGTAGTGGCAGGGCTGACAAAAGATAGGGCTTGCAAATGTTAAGGTCAACCATCCATAACGGATTGTTTTGGGAGGAAGCTTACAAAACTTGAAAAAAGTTGCCGCAGCGCTGAGTAATCAGCCAGTTTGACGGGAAATTATGACAGAAAAATGAAGCGGCGTACCGCGACGCCGCGTTAGTTGTTGGGTTTATCCTGCTGGGGCTTGCCGTTGATCAGATCGCACAGCATACCGACAAGCATTAACCGTACTTTAAAAGGAGAATGGGTAAACACGTTTAAACACCTCTTGAATTCATGCATCTCGACCTCCTGTAACTTCGTCCTTCACTCCTTGAAGGATGTGTGTATTACATACAGATATAGCACAGGCTATATTTTATAGCTATGGCTAAAACGTTAATTTTTTGTTCTCTGTGCGCGATCCATTACAATAGGGATCCTTTTATATGATGCTTGATGCGTCACAGGAATGAGGAAGCACAATGAACCGTCGCGCAGGTAAGCCAATAACAAAAAAAGTGACGCAGCTAGTGAATGTCGAAGAACACGTTGAGGGGTTTCGTCAGGTGCGCGAGGCGCATCGTCGGGAGCTGATTGATGACTACGTGGAGCTGATCTCCGATCTAATTATGGAAGTGGGAGAAGCCCGTCAGGTCGATATGGCCGCGCGTCTTGGGGTGTCGCAGCCAACGGTTGCGAAAATGTTAAAAAGACTGGCCAGCGTCGGGCTGATCGAACAGATCCCCTGGCGGGGGATCTTTTTGACCCCGGAAGGTGAGAAGCTGGCCCATGAAAGCCGCGAACGCCACCAGATCGTCGAAAACTTTTTACTGGTGATCGGCGTTAGCCCGGAAATTGCTCGTCGCGACGCCGAAGGGATGGAGCACCACGTCAGCGAAGAAACGCTGGCAATGTTTAAACAGTTTACCCTCAAGCAGGGGTCACTGGGAGAATGAACCTCGTCTTTGTTCAGTCGCTGATCCGCGACCGCTTTTTACATCTGCTGCTGATTATCGGCGTTGTTTTAAGCTTCTTTGTCCCGTTTGCCCCCGCCTCCTGGCTTCACGCCATTGACTGGCATACGATTATCACCCTTAGCGGGCTGATGCTACTGACCAAAGGTATCGAACTTAGCGGCTATTTTGACGTCATTGGCCGCAAAATGGCGCGCCGCTTTGTGACCGAACGCCAGCTGGCCATTTTTATGGTGCTGGCGGCCGCGCTGCTTTCCACCTTCTTAACTAACGACGTGGCGCTGTTTATTGTCGTACCGCTCACGCTGACCCTGAAAAAATGGTGTGCCATCCCGACAAGTCGGTTAATCATTTTTGAAGCGCTGGCGGTGAACGCCGGGTCGTTGTTAACGCCTATCGGAAACCCGCAAAACATTCTTCTCTGGGGGCGTTCAGGTCTCTCCTTTCCGGCTTTTATCGGCCAGATGCTGCCGCTGGCGGCGGCGATGATGATTACCCTGCTGGTGCTGTGCTGGTTCTGCTTTCCTGCGAAGCACCTCAACTATCAGAGCAGCGACAAGGCGCCCTCGTGGCGGCCAAAGCTGGTCTGGAGCTGCCTGGCGTTCTATCTGGTCTTTTTGATCGCTTTAGAGCTGAAGCAGGAGCTGTGGGGACTGGCGCTGATCGCGCTGGGTTTTCTGCTGCTGGCGCGGGCGGTGATTATCAACGTCGACTGGACGCTGCTGCTGGTGTTTATGGCGATGTTTATTGACGTTCACCTGCTGATCCAGCTCCCTGTTCTACAGCATGCGCTCAACGGCGTCGGCCAGCTCTCGGCGGGAGGATTGTGGCTGACCTCGATTGGCCTGTCGCAGTTTATCAGCAACGTCCCGGCGACCATTCTGCTGCTCAATTACGTTCCACCATCGGTGCTGCTGGCCTGGGCGGTAAACGTCGGCGGGTTCGGCCTGCTGCCGGGTTCGCTGGCCAACCTGATTGCGCTGCGCATGGCCGGCGATCGCCGCATCTGGTGGCGTTTCCACGTCTATTCTCTGCCCATGCTGCTGTGGGCGGCGCTGGTGGGGTATGGATTGCTGCAGCTCTGATTTTCAGAGAATTGGGCAAGAAACGGACAGAAATGCCACATTCGCGCTCTCCTTTTCCGGGGTATAACTTTATTCACGATGGTGAATCACCCTGATTGAAGGAGAGTCCTATGCGTTATCAAAAACTGGGCCACACCGGCCTTTTTGTCTCTGAGCTGTGCCTGGGCACCATGACCTTCGGCGGCGAAGGCGGCCTGTGGGGGAAAGTGGGACAGCTGCGCCAGACGGAGGCAGAGAAGCTGGTGGGCAGCGCGCTGGATGCGGGCATCAACTTCATCGACACCGCTGACGTCTATTCAGAAGGGCGCTCGGAAGAGATTACCGGCCAGGCGCTGAAGAATCTGAAAGTGCCGCGTGAAAACGTCGTGGTAGCCACCAAAGTGTTTGGCGAAACCGGCACCGCAGGCGTGAACTCGCGCGGCAGTTCGCGCTATCACATCATCGGCAGCGTGAAGGAGAGCCTGCGTCGTCTGCAGCTCGATCATATCGATCTCTATCAACTCCATGGCTTCGATCCGGCGACCCCGATCGAAGAGACGCTGTATGCGCTGGATAACCTGGTGCAGCACGGGCACGTCCGCTATATCGGCGTGTCCAACTGGGCGGCATGGCAGATAGTCAAAGCGCTGGGCATTTCCGAACGTCTGGGGCTGGCGCGTTTTGCCTCGTTACAGGCTTACTACACCCTTGCCGGACGGGATCTGGAGCGCGAGCTGGTGCCGATGATGCAGAGCGAAGGCCTGGGCCTGATGGTCTGGAGCCCGCTGGCGGGAGGGCTGCTCAGCGGTAAGTACGATCGCGATGGGCATTCGGCGAGCGGCGGCCGCCGTCAGGAGTTTGATTTTCCGCCGGTGAACAAAGCGCGGGCTTTTGACTGCATTGATGTGATGCGCGAGATTGCTGATGCGAAGGGCGTTTCGGTGGCGCAAATCGCGCTGGCCTGGTTGCTTCATCAGCCAGCGGTAAGCAGCGTGATTATTGGCGCGAAGCGTGCAGAGCAGCTCGCCGAAAACCTCGCGGCAACCAGCATTGCCCTGAATGATGATGAACTGGCGCGGCTTGACGCGGTCAGCGCGCTGCCGCGAGAGTATCCGGGCTGGATGCTGGAGCGCCAGGGCGAATACCGTCGCGACCAGCTCGCAAAGCAGTAACTTCCTCTCTTGCATACCGGATCGTCTGTTTTGCGATCCGGTTTTTTTATCTGTTACGCTCACAAAACGCGATCCTGGACTTTGCCTGACGGGAGAATTTCGTTTATATGACTAGTCATGAAATTAATATGACTAGTCATAGGTGCGAGCGATGAACAGAACACTACCGGCAGATTTTTTATGGGGTAACTCGGTTTCCAGTATGCAAACCGAAGGGGCGTGGAATGAGGGCGGGAAAGGGATGTCGGTTTACGATATCCGCCAGCCGGCGGAATTTGCGTCCGACTGGAAGGTGGCAACCGACTCGTATCACCGCTACCGGGAAGACTTCGACCTGATGCAGGATTTGGGCATGAACTGCTATCGCTTCCAGATTGCCTGGAGCCGCGTTTGCCCGGAAGGCGACGGTGAGTTCAATGAAGAAGGTATCGCCTTTTATCACCAGTTTATCGATGAACTGCTTGCCCGCGGCATTGAGCCGATGATCTGTCTCTATCACTTCGATATGCCGCTGTCGCTGGCTGAACGTTACAACGGTTTTACCGAACGTCGGGTGATGGAAACCTTTATTCGTTACGGGCAGAAGATGATCGACTGCTTTGGCGACAAGGTGAAGTGGTGGCTGACCTTTAATGAACAGAATCTCTACCACATGCCGGACGCGTTTCTGATTTCAGGCTATATGCGCGGCGAGAAGACCCTGCGCGAGCTGTATCAGATCCAGCACCACGTGATGATGGCCCACGTGCACCTGACGCAGTATCTGCATCAGGCGAAGCCGCAGTGCCTGATGGGCGGCATGCTGGCCCACGCGCTGGTCTATCCGGCGACCTGCAAACCGCGCGATATCCTTTGCGCCCAGCAGCTCGATGAGTTTTTAAATCAGAACCTGCTGCGCGCCTTCGCCGGAGAGGGCTACAGCCCGGAGGTCATGCATGTTGTCGCCCGCGAAGGCTTCGCGGATATCTACCGCGCGGAGGATCTGGCGCTGATGGCGCAGGTTAAAATCGACTATCTGGCCTTTAGCTACTACGCCAGCAAGGCGCTGGATAGCGACCGGATCCCGCCGGGCACGCCGGTGAACAACTACATGCAGTTTGGCGATAAAAAGAATGACTTTCTGCAGGCCACCGAGTGGGGTTGGCAGATTGACCCGCTGGGCTTTCGCACCATCATTACCCGCTACTACAACGACTGGCGTCTGCCGGTATTCCCGATTGAAAACGGCATCGGGGTGATTGAGTCCTGGGACGGCGAAAATCCGGTCGCTGACGATTACCGCATTGCCTATCATCGCGAGCATATCAATGCCATGAAAGAGGCGATGTTTGAGGACGGCGCGCGGGTGATTGGCTATCTGGGCTGGGGGTTAATCGATATTCTCAGTTCGCAGGGCGATATGCGCAAGCGCTACGGGGTTGTCTACGTGAACCGTGAAAACCACGACCTTAAGGACCTTAAGCGCGTCCCGAAGAAAAGCTATGCCTGGCTGAAGCGGGCCATCCGCAGTCACGGTGAAGAGATGTAGCGGTGCCTCGCGCGGGCAGATGGTATATTCTGCCCGCCAGCCATTATCAGACACGTAAAAGGATCCGGGAATGACGGCCAAATATCTGAGTATCGCGCGGGAAATCAAAAAACGTATTATCAGCCGGCAGTATCCCGCCAGCGCGCCGTTACCCGATCAATTCGCCTTAGCGGCGGAGTTCAGCACCAGCAGGATGACCATCCAGCAGGCGATGCGCCAGCTGATTGTCGAAGGCCTTATCTACACCCGTAAGGGGCAGGGAACCTTCGTGCGCAAAAACTTCCTCCAGCTGTCGCAGTGGGAGCTGCCCGGCAGCGACTATTTTGGCGCCACCAAAACCTGGGAGCATCTAGGGGAAGTGACCAGCCGGGTGATTCGCTTCGAGCTGCGTTTTCCGTCGGAAAAAGAGCAAAGCTCGTTGCTGATTGACGCCGATGCCCCGGTCTATGATTTCGTCCGCCTGCGGCTGCTCAACGAGGAACCCGTGTCGCTGGACCTCACCGTGATGCCCGTTGCGCTGGTGCCTGGCCTGAATAAAACGCATCTCGAAAGCTCGGTATTTCGCTACGTGCAGGAGACGCTGGGGCTGAAGATGATGGGATCGTATCGGGTGGTGCGGGCGATGAAACCGCAGGCGCTGGACAGGGAGCATCTCAACTGCGAAGCGAGCGACCCGGTGCTGGAGGTGGAGCAGGTGATCTACCTGGAGGACGGTACGCCGCTGGAGTATGCCCATTGCCACTATCGCTACGACCACGGCGGAATTATTCTGGTCAATAACGGTTAAAAAAATGGCGGGCACCGGGCCCGCCACTCTGCGCGATGCGTTTTAGTTCAGACGCACCGGCATACCGGAACGGTTCTGGATCGCCTGATCGACCACGCTCTGGTCTACGTCGGTCTGGCTGGTAATCGCCTGTACTGATTTGGTCAGGTTAATCGGCACGATTTCGCCGCCCTGGAACTGCTCTTCCGTGGTGGACAGCGGGTTGTGAACTTCAATGAAGCGGCTGCCGTCAGGCTCGGTAGTGGCTTTTACCGGCTCATCGATAAACTCTACGCGGGTGCCGACCGGCACGTTTTCAAACAGGAATTTGATATCGTCGTTACGCAGACGCACGCAGCCGTGGCTGACGCGCAGGCCGATGCCGAAGTTAGCATTGGTACCGTGAATAGCGTACAGGCGGCCGATATACAGCGCGTACAGGCCCATCGGGTTATCAGGGCCGGCAGGAACAACGGCCGGCAGCGGTTCACCGGCTGCGGCATATTCAGCGTGCATTTTGGCGGTAGGCGTCCAGGTCGGACCGGCTTTTTTACGCTCAACTTTCGTCACCCAGTTGATCGGCGTGTCTTTGCCGAGCTGGCCGATGCCGATCGGCAGCACGATGACGGTGTTGGTGCCTTTCGGATAGTAGTAGAGGCGCATTTCCGCGCTGTTGATGACAATACCTTCATGCACAGTGTCCGGCAGGATCAGCTGCTGCGGGATATTCAGCACGGTGCCGCCTTTCGGCAGGAAGGTGTCCACGCCCGGGTTGGCTTCCAGCATGTTGGATAAACCCATCTGGTATTCAGCGGCGAAATATTCCAGCGGCTGCTTGTTGCCTTCCGGAATGGTGATCACCTGGTTCTGGCCAATCAGACGGCTGCCGTCGGTGGGCAGAGGGTAGGTTACAGCAGAAGCTGTGTTGCAAAAGCCCACGATGGCGAAGGCTGCCGCGAAGAGTGTTGATAATTTCATAATCTTTATGTCGTGGGCGATGTTAATGCCGCACAGGCCTTTATCAGTTTAAACAGGAAGTCGATGGGAGCGCATTATATGTGCTTTCCGGCAAACAGGTAAATGAGATGTGTACGAAATCACATTTTTTTCCTGTGACCGTGAGTGTAGCCCGTCAACGTGGGCTCTGCAGCCTGAAAACGGGAGGGGATTACCCCTCCAGAAGCCGCGACTGGAGCGCTTCTCGCGCCTGCGGCGTGAGCTGATACTCTTTCTCCAGCCAGGCATCGACGCTGGCGTAGCGTTCGTCGATTTGCGAAAGCGCGGCGGCAAGGTAGGACTCATGCACCGTCATCATTTCCGCCAGGTTCTGCCGGCCGCGGGGGGTCAGCGCATTGCCGAGGGACTGGAGCATGAAATCTTCGACCTGCGTCAGCATGCCCTGGGTGAGCAGATATTCCTCCATGACCGTATGACGATCGCAGCCGAGGGCGAAGAGCGTCAACGCGCAGCCAACGCCGGTGCGGTCTTTTCCCACCGCGCAGTGCTGCAGCAGCGCGCCGTCGAAAGGCTCCATCAGCCAACCGGCCAGCTGGCGATAAGCGGCGTTATTGAACGGCAGCTGGCGGTAGAGCGCCAGCATAAACTGCTCGCCGTTAAGGGCGTTCAGGGTGGCGGCGTTGAGCTCGGTGACTTTGGCGTTGACGTCGCGAACGTGCGGATTCGCCGGGGCGTTGAGGTAGTGAGCCGCTTCGTTCAGCTTATCGGGGCTGCGATTCACTTCGCCCGGGTCGCGATAATCAATCACCCGGCTAAGCGGGATCGTGTCCAGATGGGTGAGGTCATCTGCCGTCATCATATGCAGCGAGCCGGAGCGGAATAACTTCCCGGTACGCACGCGACGGCCGTCGGCGGTACGCTGGCCGCCCAGGTCACGAAAGTTGATACCGCCCTGCAGCGATAAGAAAGCCGGATGGCGGGGGAGTGTGGTCATAGGTTCCTTCCAGATTAAGGTAAAAAATTACGCATTAAGCAGTGTAACCGCGCAATATGACATGACCCTAACACAGGCGTCATTGATGATTTTATAACGCCCCGTGAAAAGTGAAGCATTTGCTGGCATAATGTCTGGTTCATCACACTTCTCATTCTCTATTTTCAGGATAACCCCGTGCTAGTATCCAGCAACGTCACCATGCAGTTCGGCAGTAAGCCGCTGTTCGAAAATATTTCCGTCAAATTTGGCGGCGGCAACCGTTACGGCCTGATTGGCGCCAACGGTAGCGGCAAATCCACCTTTATGAAGATCCTCGGCGGCGATCTTGAGCCGACGCTGGGCAACGTCTCCCTCGATCCGAACGAGCGTATCGGTAAGCTGCGTCAGGATCAGTTTGCGTTTGAAGAGTTCAGCGTGCTGGATACGGTCATTATGGGCCACGGCGAGCTGTGGGAAGTGAAGCAGGAGCGCGATCGTATCTACTCCCTGGCGGAGATGAGCGAAGAAGATGGCTACAAAGTGGCTGACCTGGAAGTGCTGTACGGCGAGATGGACGGTTACTCTGCTGAAGCGCGCGCTGGCGAACTGCTGCTCGGCGTCGGCATCCCGGTTGAACAGCATTACGGCCCGATGAGCGAAGTCGCTCCCGGCTGGAAGCTGCGCGTGCTGCTGGCGCAGGCGCTGTTCTCTAACCCGGACATTCTGCTGCTTGATGAACCGACGAACAACCTGGACATCGACACCATCCGCTGGCTGGAGCAGACCCTCAACGATCGCGACAGCACCATGATCATCATTTCGCACGACCGTCACTTCCTGAATATGGTCTGTACCCACATGGCGGATCTGGATTACGGCGAGCTGCGCGTTTACCCGGGCAACTACGATGAGTACATGACCGCGGCGACCCAGGCGCGCGAACGTCTGCTGGCGGACAACGCCAAGAAAAAAGCGCAGATTGCCGACCTGCAATCTTTCGTCAGCCGCTTTAGCGCCAACGCCTCTAAATCTCGCCAGGCTACCTCGCGCGCCCGTCAGATTGACAAAATTAAGCTGGACGAAGTGAAAGCCTCCAGCCGTCAGAACCCGTTCATTCGCTTTGAGCAGGATAAGAAGCTGTTCCGTAACGCCCTGGAAGTGGAAGCGCTGGCGAAAGGCTTTGATAACGGCCCGCTGTTTAAAAACGTCAATCTGCTGCTGGAAGTGGGGGAGAAGCTTGCCATTCTGGGCGCTAACGGCGTGGGTAAATCCACGATGCTGAAAACCCTGGTCGGCGATCTGACGCCCGATAACGGTACCGTTAAATGGTCTGAGAACGCGCAGATTGGCTACTACGCGCAGGATCATGAATATGAGTTTGAAAACGATCTGACGGTATTCGAGTGGATGAGCCAGTGGAAGCAGGAAAGCGATGATGAGCAGGCGGTGCGCAGCATCCTGGGTCGTCTGCTGTTCAGCCAGGACGATATCAAGAAGCCGGCGAAAGTGCTCTCCGGTGGCGAAAAAGGCCGTATGCTGTTCGGTAAGCTGATGATGCAAAAACCGAATATCCTGGTGATGGATGAACCGACCAACCACCTGGATATGGAATCGATCGAATCGCTGAACATGGCGCTGGAGATGTATCAGGGCACCCTGATCTTTGTTTCCCACGACCGTGAGTTTGTGAGCTCGCTGGCGACCCGAGTGATTGAAATTACGCCGGAGCGCGTTGTGGACTTCACCGGTAACTACGAAGATTATCTGCGCAGCAAAGGTATCGAATAATATTCCTGTTGTCTGTCCCGGATTGCGGCGCTGCTGCGCCTTATCCGGGCTACCGGCCCACAGACGGCGATGAACCTGTAGCCCGGGCAAGGCGCGTTAGCGCCGCCCCCGGGAGCAGAGCGCATCATGGCTGAATTCCCCGGTGGCAGCGCGAAAAAGGTGAGGACTACACCCGCCACTCGCTCCTTTCTTCACCGTTCACCAGCAGCCTGCGTTTTTCCCCCGCCGGCAACGACACCTTCAGCGCTTTCCACGCCGGACGATAATCGCCGCGCGCGTTCACCTTCAGGTTAATGCTGGCGCTATCGCAAACCATTTCCCATTCTACCCACAGCGCATGGCCATTCTGATAGCCCCAGCTTTCGCCATCATCTTCAAACAGCAGGCCGCGACGAGTCCCCACGCCCTTCAGCGGGAACAGCTTCAACTCGCGGCAATCGTCTTTTTGCGCATCGACGTGGCGGATACGCTCGCTCAGCGGCAGGCCTGCTCCGGCGCGAACCAGCAGCGGCAGTTTTTCCAGCGGCGCATCAAGGACGATCCACTGGCCTCCCGCGAACCACTGGTGGCTATCAAAGTCGTACCAGCCGTCCTGATTGGCCGGCAGCCAGACGCGGCGCTGACGCGCGCCGGGTTCGACGACGCTGGCGACCAGCAGATCGCGACCCAGCAGGAAGTCGTCGCATTCGGCAAACGTCTGCGGATCGTGTTCGTGATCGAGGAAGGTCGGACGCAGCATCGGTTCATCGTCGGCGTGAGCCTGCCACAGTAGCGTATAGAGGTACGGCAGCAGACGATAGCGCAGCTCAATGGCTGAACGGATAGCCGGCGTAACTTCCGGGTACATCCAGGCTTCGTTGACCGTCTGGTCGTCATTCCACGAGTGAATGGTAAAGCGCGGATGCATAACGCCGTTTTGTACCCAGCGCACGAACAGCTCCGGGTCCGGTTTATCGCCAGAGAAGCCGCCAACATCGTGTCCGACGTTGAACAGCCCGGAGAGGCTCATTCCCAGCCCCATGCGAGTGTTATAGCGCAGCGTATCCCAGTTGGTACGGTTATCGCCGCTCCAGGTCTGGACGTAGCGCTGCATCCCGGCGCAGCCGGAGCGAGAGATCAGGTACGGTCGTTTGTGCGGCGCAAAGCGCTGCTGAGCCTCCAGCGACGCGCGCATCATCAGTAGCGGCATGACCGGGCGAATATGTTTAATGGCAATTTCCTCGCCAAACCCGTAACAGCGGGCTTCGCCGTCCCAGACTTCATACTCGTTATTATCGTTCCACGTGGAGTCGATGCCCATCTCCAGCAGCTGGGTTGTCACGCCTTCCTGCCACCAGGCGACGGTCTGCGGGTTGGTAAAGTCAAGGTGCGACCCTTCGTCATCCCAGAAGCTGGAGCGCTCGGGAGTATCCGCCTGTGAATCGCGGATAAAAAGCCCGCGCTCCGCGACCTCGTTGTAGCGCGGATGGTCCTGCAGCAGGCAGGGCTTAATATTGGCGGCGAGCTTCAGTCCGGCATCATGGAAGGCCTGGCTCATCACCTTCGGCTGCGGCACCTTATCGTTGTTCCAGTTAAAGACGTAGCGCTTGCCGTCAATCGAGGTATAGCCGGAAGAGAGCTGGAACGAATCACACGGAATGGCGTGTTCATCACACAGGCGGATGAAGTTCATCAGCTGGTTTTGTGCATCCGGCGCGTCGGTGTAGTGCATCGTCGAACCGCTGTAGCCGAGACTCCATTTCGGCCCGAACAGCGTTTTGCCGGTCAGGCGTACGAACGCTTTGGTGATATCCAGTACCCGTTTGCCGGAAAAAAGATAGTAATCGATGTCGCCGGCTTCCGCCTGCCAGCGGCGATAGGCGGTATGGTAATTATCGATTTCGTTGCCGAGATCCAGCCAGCAGCTGCTCAGATTGTCGTAAAACAGACCGTAGCTGACATCGCTACGCTGCGCGATGGTAAACGGAATATGTTTGTACAGCGGGTCGGTGCTCGCCGCGTTATAGCCCATGGCGTCGAGGTTACGCATCTCATAGCGCTTTCCGTTACGCTGCAGATCGCCGGTTTTTTCGCCCAGACCGTAGAAGCGTTCGTCTTTGCGTCGGCTCAGGTAGTGGGCAACGCCGTCGCCGTGCGCATTCGCCAGGTAGGCGCTGGTGGGGCGGTCGTTAACCAGCGGCTGCCACTCGCCGGCCTCATCGCGATAGCTCCATTCCAGCCACAGAGGCTGGTGGACGGTGACGCGCAGCTGGTCGGTGGCGATGCTCAGGGTATCGCTATGCTCTGTGAGCTGCCAGGCGGGGAGGCTAAAGCCGCTCAAATCTTCGCGCGGGCGTCCTTCCCACGGCACGTCCTGCTGGGGAGCGATACTCCAGGTGCGATCCAGCGCCAGCTGGCCGTGCCGCTTTAGCAGCACGCGGAACATATTCTCTTCCAGCACGTACAGACACAGGGTGTGCTGGCCGTCTACGATCAGCTCAACGTGGTGGTTCTGCCGTTGGTGCAAAGTCCAGTTTTTCAAAGTCTTCATTTTTTTACATCCACTCTCAGGCGCGTTTTGCGCGACGTTCAGCAATAAATGCCACCAGGAATACCGCGCCAATCAGGTCAAAGAACCCCATGGCGATAAATAGCGGGTTGAAGCCGATTTTGTCGGCGGTGACGCCAATCAACAGCGAGAACAGAAAGCTGGCGATCCAGGCGGCGGAGCCGCGCATCCCGTTCACGGTCGCCATCTGTCCTTTATCGAACGACTCCACCACCAGCGCGCTGAGCATGCAGGAGATGATCTGGTGGCCGAAGCCGCCTATCGAAATCAGCACGATGGTGATATAGGGATCGCGGGTGATCGCCACGGTGGCGAGCGAAATCATCAGGAAGGCGCCGGTGACGGAGCTGGCGACCACCGAGTTCACCCGCGAACAGCCGAACCAGCGGGTATACAGTTTGGTCAGATAGCCGCTGGCGACGCTGCCGAGGTCGGCCGCCAGAAACGGCAGCCAGGCAAACATGGCGATTTGTTTTAAATCCATGCCGTGCTCTTTCGCCAGGTAGAGCGGTACCCAGAAGCTCAGCACCGCCCAGGCGGGCTCAGCCATAAAGGCCGGAATGGCGATACCGTAGAAGCGCTTGTTTTTCGATACGGTTTTCAGCGCGGTAAAGAAGGGCAGCTTAACCGGCGGCGCTTCATTGTCCTGCTGGATCAGCGCCAGCTCAGCTTTGCCGAGGTTAGGGTGTTTTTCCGGGTTATGATAGAACGCCCACCACAGCACGACCCACAGCAACGCCAGCGCGCCGGTGAACATGAATGCCCCCTGCCAGCCGAACGAAGCGTGTGCGAAGTAGATAATCGGCGGCGCCAGCATGGCGCCCACGGAGAAGCCGACGCCCGCCCAGCCTGCCGCGATCGGCCGCTCGGATTTTGGAAACCACTCACCCAGCGTTTTGGCGTTGGCTGGCGTCGCCGCCGCCTCAGCGCCGCCCATGAAAAAGCGCAGAATCGCCAGGTGCAGCCAGCTCCCCGCCCCGGCATGGGCGATGCAGGCGATGGCCCACAGGGTGGCGCAGATCATAAAGCCGAGCTTGAGGCCAATAACGTCGATAAGCCAGCCGCAGAGCGGCTGGAAAATGGTGTACGCCAGCTGAAAAGCGCCGACTATCCATGAGTACTGTTCAGTGGTAATACCCAGGGAGGTTTTTAGTTCCGGGGCGATAATCCCCAACGAATTACGCGTGATGTAGTTAACGGTGACGCCGAGTAAAAACAGCACCAGCATCCACCAGCGCAGGTTCTTCACTATGCGGCGCGATTTGCTGACCGCCATATCATTATTGAGGCCTTGGCTCATAGAACTCTCCACGAGACATGTAGTAGGGAAAATTGACCAACCCGCTTGCTGAGTTGTCGCTAAAATTTTTTATTTCGTTGTTTGTTAAGGTTGATGTCTCGACACTATTGGTTGACTAATCTCAAAGGTGTTGGACCAATTCAGGCTAAGGGAGAATACGAGCGGGCAATAGCGACAATTTTGCAAATATTTTCATGGGACGATCCAGATCGCAGTATGACATCGCCAAATCGCTTAAAAATATTCACATTCTTAATATGAAAATTTTTTCATGAACAAAGTAGAGCGCGATCACAAAATGGACAAAAAGCTGAAAGTGAGCGAAATCGCGGCGCGTACGGGGCTGTCGGTGAGCACGGTATCGCGGGTGCTGGCGGGAAAAGCGAATACCAGCGCCAGGGCTCGCCAGAGGGTACTGGAGTGCGCCCGCGAGCTGGGCGTGATGGAGGGTATCGCCGCCGGGCGAATGCTGCTCAATAATCTGGTGGTCTTTGCCCCTCAGCGCGCTTTCGATGAACGCACGGATATTTACTACTATCGGGTGATTCAAAGCATCAATAGCGCTCTTATGCCGCATGAGGTACACCTGCGCTATTGCGCGCTGGAAGAGAACGACAGCGATGCCAATTTGTTTTTGCAGCGCATGCATGAAGCATCGACCCAGGCCGCGATTTTACTGGGTATCGACGATCCGCATATTCACGATCTGGCGGCCGATCTGGCGAAGCCCTGCGTGATGATTAACTGCCACGACGCGGGAATGCGTTTACCCTCCGTCGCGCCGGATCATCGGCTGATCGGCCAGTTCGCCGCCCGGTATCTGTTTGAGATGGGGCATCAGGCGATCATGAACGTGATGTGCCTGCGCCGCTATACCATGGAGCTGCGTCTGCTGGGCATTAAGCAGGCATGGCGGGCGCGGAATCTCCGTTTCGTTGACGGCAGGGATTTACTCGCTGTGGCCAACTTCAGCGCCAGGGATACCGAGGAAAAAGTCGGGGAGTGGCTGGATCAGCGCGGCGATAGCCCGCTGCCGACGGCATTTCTGGTGGGCGGTGATTTTATGGCGGCAGGCACGATCGCCGCATTACAAAAACGCGGTTTGCGCGTCCCGCAGGATGTTTCCGTCATGAGCATCGACGGCTTTAACCTGGCGGCGATCCAGGATGTACCGCTAACCGCCGTCCACGTCCCACGCGATGAATTAGGGGTCGAAGCGGTACATCTATTACAGCAGAGGCTGATCCGTCCCGATGCGCCGCACGGTGCGTTACTCCTGCACGGGACGCTGGCGGTACGCGATTCGGTGCGGCGGATACGCGCCGGTAACCGCCGTACCGCCGTTGAAGCGAAGGGGTTATATGATGATTAATTCGCCATCCCCAGCGCGCGCTTACCGTGGATATTTAAGTCATCCAGCGTAAAGCGGCCTTCCCAGTCGCTTTCATAATCCTCGCGGGGGAAATCTCCCGGCGAAGCGCCGCGCGCCAGCGCCGCTTTGACCTTCTGCGCGTAGGCGAGGTTTTTCTCACACATTGGCGCGGCGGGAATATACATCACGTTGCCCCAGCCCTGCTGATTTTCCACCGGCGCGACCGAGTGGATCACGTCGCAGTGCCACCATACCGAATCGCCCGCATTCAGCGCCGGAATCGAGCTTAAGGCTTTGATCAGCAGCGGGTGCCATTTTTCCGAAATCGGCAGCACCTTGCCCGGCGCGACGCCGCATAGCTCATCTTCCGGGACATCATCGAGCAGCGGACGCAGCAGCACGTAAGCCATCGCTTCCGGGATCGGCACCACGTGCAGCAGACCCTGATCGGGGATCATATCGGAGAGCGCGGTCCACCCCTGGAAGGTGCGGAACACCGAGCATTTGGTGGTGTTGTCGACCGTATACTCTTCGACTTCGGTGCGGTGCGCCGCGTCCCACGGATCGTAAGCATCAATGTTGCCGTTAAACACGTCGGCAAACACTTTCTGATAGGCCGGCAGCAGCCAGCGCTCCAGGGCGCCGGAATCGGTATGCGCCCCCAATCCTTTCGAGGTGGTTCCCGGCGGGCGGCGGCGAATGCGGTCCGGGTAAATGACGCTAACGTCCGGGTCGAACCACTGCTTGCCGTCGCGGTTAAAGGTCCACAGACGGTTGAGGAACGACTGCACGGCGGCCATTTCATCGCTCTGTCGCGCCTGCATCTGCGCCTGGGACCAGTAAATCGGATAGATTTCCGGGCGCGAAGCTTCCAGCGATCCGAAAAAAGTATCGCCGGGACCTTTATAAACGTCATCGAAATGGTTGCGGTCGAGATACTCGAGCATTGCGTTGTCCCACGCCAGCGCCTGTTCGCGAGAAAAATGGCCCTTGATAACCGCGCAGCCGCGACGCTTGATGAGCTCGCGCTGGGCTTCCGTGACCTGGCCCCGGGCAATATCGGCGAACGGGATCGTCGGCCAGACGTCCTGACCGCTGGCCTTAAGGGCGTCAATCTCTTCCAGACGCGCGGCAATACGCGCCGTCAGCCGATCGAACACCGCCTGCACGTCGCCAATTTGCGCCCGCAGATCCTGTTTAATCCGGCGGATGGCCGCTTTGGGGTCGGCGGGCAAAGTTTCACAGGTATGGGTAACAGCCATAATGACCTCTCATCTTTCATTCGAAAGTAATATATCTTACATGTGATAATTTAAGTTAAAATTAAGTTAATGCAAGTTTAAAATTATGCGGAGGTGCACAAAACGGGAAGCCGGGGCGGTAAACCCCGGGTGGCGTTACTCGTTGAACGGGGCGGCGTGGTCGAGGACGGCCTGAATGACGTTCAGCGCGCCGTCGTGGTTGTTATCATCGGTGGCAAAACGCGACACCGCCTTGATGCTTTCGGCGGCGTTGGCCATCGCGAAAGAGTATTTCACCAGCTTGAGCATTTCCGTATCGTTAGCGCTGTCGCCAATGGCCACGCAGGCCTGCGGCGAGATGTTCCAGCGCTTCAGCAGACGGCTGATGCCGTTAGCTTTATGCAGGCCGGGGATAATCAAATCGACGAAGCCGAAGCCGCTGGTGACCGGCTTCATGATGCCGTCCAGCGAGACGTGCAGTTTGTCGATAAGCTGCGGGATTTCGCTATCCGGCAGGTTAAGGGAAAACTTAAACAGCGTGTCGTCGATGTCATGATAGCTGCTAATGCGCTGCAGGCGATGGTAGTGCTTTGACATCAGGGTGACGAACGCCTCGGGCGCGCGCTCGCTGACGTAAGCGCTCTCGAGGCCGCAGGCGACGAAGTTGAGCTGCGGGTCTTTCAGCAGTTCGCCGATGACGACCTGGGATTCATGCCGGGTGAGTTCGCCGTGGAACAGCTGTTGACCGCGTTCGTAAACCAGCGCGCCGTTCTCGGCAACAAAGGAGATTTGTTCACGGATTTCCGGGAAAAAAGAGATCAGCTGGTAGTACTGGTTGCCGCTGGCGACCACGAACTCAATACCCTGCTGCTGGAGTTGCGCGAACTGCGCGAGAAAACGCGAGCGGTCATACTGCTTGGCGTCATTGAGAAAAGTTCCGTCCATATCGGTGACGATAACTTTAACGGTCATAACACATGCTCCTGGCTTAACTTCGACCAGTAACATTCTAATTACAATGTGATGGGGAGCACAAATTTATTTCGAATGAAAGTTTGCGTTCACCTCTGTGCAGCGTAAAACCCGGATTGCGGCGTAAACGCCTTACCCGGGCTACCGGCCCGCAAACGGCTTCGAACCTGTAGCCCGGCTAAGCGCAGCGCAAGCCGGGGAATGAGATTTACAGCGTATGCTCGGTACGGGCGATAATATCGTCCTGAGCATCCGGCGAGAGGGCGGTAAAGAATGCCGAGTAACCGGCCACGCGGACCACTAAATCACGATACTGGTCGGGGTGTTTCTTCGCTTCCAGCAGCGTCTCGCGCGACACGATGTTGTACTGAATATGCCAGCCTTTGTGTACCTCGAAGAAGGTGCGCAGCAGCACCATCAGTTTCTGCTTATCGGATTCGTTCTCCAGCGTGGCCGGGTTCAGCTTCTGGTTAAGCAGTACGCCGCCGAGGATTGAGCCGGTCGGCAGTTTGCCCACCGAGCTGATTACCGCGGTCGGCCCGAGATGGTCGGTACCGGAGGCCGGGCTGGCCCCTTCCGCCAGCGGCGAGTGCGCTTTACGGCCATCCGGCGTCGCCATGGTCTGCGCGCCAAACGGCACGTTGGCGGAGATGGACGAGGTGCCGGCGTAGTAGTTGCCGCCGATCGGGCCGCGACCGTAGCGCGGGTTATGATACAGCTTCAGCTCGTCGATATAGGTCTGGTAGGCGCGAGCCAGCAGCATATCCACGCTGTCTTCATCGTTGCCGTATTTCGGCGCGCCGTTGATTAAGCGCTGGCGCAGCTGTTCGTGGGTCAGGCCTTCGAAGTCTTCAGCCAGCGCCTTTGCCAGCTCCTGCTGGCCAATAACGCCCTGATCGAACACCAGCTTCTTCACCGCAGCCAGGCTGTTGCCGAGGTTAGCGATGCCGACCTGCAGACCGGATACCCAGTCATATTTCGCGCCGCCCTGCTTGATGCTCTTCGCGCGCTCGATGCAGTCATCGACCAGCGCCGAGCAGAGGATATCGTGCACGTTCTCTTCCAGCATGGTGTCGACCACGTACTCAATCTCGATAGATTTGCGCGTGTAGTAGCGGATCTGCGTATCCCAGTCGGCCAGAACCTGTTCAAAGCTGTCGAAGTTACCTTTTGACAGCGCATGTTCCTGCGGCAGGAAAACCTGGCCGCTGGTGGCGTCGCGGCCGCCTTCCAGGGTTGCCAGCATGACGCGGGCGAAGTTGATAAAGCTCATCCCGGTGCAGCGATAGCCCCATTTACCGCCGACGGCGGTTTCGATGCAGCCGATAGCGGCATAGTCGTACGCGTCCTGCGGCTCAATCCCCAGTTTGATAAATTCCGGGATGACGATTTCATCGTTGTTGAACGCCGGCATACCGAAGCCGCAGCGGATCACCTGCACGCAGGCGTCGAGGAAGTCGTTGCTCATGCCCGCGTGATAGCGCACGCTGAGGTTAGGCTGAGTCGAACGCAGCCGACCGCAGGATTCCAGGATGGCGTAGGAGAGCGGATTCACCGCGTCCTGCGCGTTGCCGTCCACCAGATTCTGGCCGCCGATGGTGACGTTCTGGTACAGCGGGCTACCGGCGGAAGCCTTAGAGTGCGAGCCGGAGCGAATTTTGTTCACTTCCAGCAGCTTCAGCCAGCAGCAGTGCAGCAGCTCAATGGCGTGTTCGCGATCCAATGATTGTGCCAGCTCAACGTCGCGGCGATAGTAAGGGTAGAGATACTGGTCCATACGGCCGAAAGAGACCGAGTGACCGTTGGATTCGATCTGCAGAATCAGCTGGATGAAATAGCACAGCTGCAGCGCCTGCCAGAAAGTTTTCGGCGGCTCGTGGGCGATAATATCGCAGTTTTCGGCTATCGCCAGCAGCTCGTCGCGGCGGGATTCGCGGCTCTCCGTCGCGGCCATGCTGCGCGCCAGCCCGGCATAGCGCTTACAGTGTTCGCTGACCGCTTCCAGCACGATATCAATGGCTTTAAGGAACTGCTCGCCGTGCAGATCTTCCAGCACGGTCAGGTTAATGCGCGAACGGCGCTCGGCGACTTTTGCCCGCATGCCGTCGAGGCCTTTTTCCAGCAGCAGCGGATAGTTAACCGCAAGGTGAGCGTCGCCGGAGGTCATATTGCCTTCGGCTTTGATAATGCCGGTCGCCAGCAGCGCTTTTTGCTCGTCGGTAAACATGCCGTAGCAGCGATCCTGAACGGTTTGGCCGCGCCACCACGGGCACACTTCATGGAGCACGCGTTTGTTCTCTTCGCTAACGGCAAAACCGGCGCCGGGGCGATCGGCGAGGTCGTCGATCTCTTTTTCGATCCAGCTTACGGTGTATTCCGGGAAGATGGGCGCCGCGCGAACTTCGCTGGCCTGGTTGCCGACAATCAGTTCATCGTGCTTAATCCAGATCGTGCGTTCCGCCAGGTGATGAGCCAGCGCCAGCGCGCGGCGTACCGGGATCGGTTTATCCAGGTGCTGCTGATAGGCTTCGGTATAGTGCAGGGCGCGCTCGGTACAGACCGGCGGCTTAACGATATGCACCAGCGCCATTTTATGCGCCTGAATGCGCGGGCTCAGAGTATCCAGTTTCAACGTTGTCATAGGGTTATCCTCGTAGAGTCGCCGTTAAACCTTTGCTCTGAGCATAGCGCTGCGCGAAGGCGAGCAGCTCGGGGGCAGCAAGCGGTTTGTCCGGAGCGGTATAGGGCTGACTGAGTAATTGGTATTTATTCATGCCTAAGGTGTGGTAAGGCAGGAAGTGGATCTCGCCAACCTGTAAACGGTCAGCGGCAAAATCGGTAATAGCGGCAATATCGCTTTCATTAGCGTTAAAGCCCTGGATCAACGGCACGCGAATGATGATTTTCTTTCCGGCCTGCGCGACGCGCTGCAGGTTATCCAGCACCCGGCGGGCGCTGCCGTCCGTCCATTGCTGGAAAATCGCTTCGTTAACGTGCTTGAGGTCGGCGAGAAACAGGTCGATAAACGGCAAAGAAGGCTCAACGTATTTCCACGGCACGTGCAGACAGGTTTCGACCGCGGTGTGGATCCCCGCGTTGTGGCTGGCCTCAAACAGCTGTCGGGCCAGCCCGGGATTCATAAACGGCTCGCCGCCGGAAAGCGTGACGCCGCCGCCGCTGCGATCGTAGAATGGCTTGTCGCGCAGTACCGTGGCCATAATCTCGTCGACGCTTTTCTCTTCGCCGCACACGGTTAATGCCGTGGTCGGGCAGCAGTCGCGCAATTTGCCGATATGCGCATCGGTGAGCTTTTCGCGGTGGATAATCAGACCGTCAAGCTTGCGGGTAATCACCTCCGGCGCAGCCTGCTGGCAGAGGTCGCAGCCGTCCAGGCAAAGGCGGACGTCATACAGCAAATCCGCCGTGCGGGCGCGGCTTTCCGGATTCTGGCACCAGCGGCAGCCCAGCGAACACCCTTTGAGGAAGACGACAGTGCGGATCCCCGGGCCGTCATGGGTTGAATAACGCTGAATGTTGAAGATCATGATTCACCCTCTTGTTTGCATATGAAGATTAAATTACTTTCGAATGAAAGTTGTATTGATATAAATCAACAAGCAGAAAGAGGGAGGAGAATGAAGGTTAAAATGCCGCTGCGGGTCACAACACATCCGGCGACAGCGCCGCCGGAGAGGGTCAGGGCGTACCGCACACCTCGCAGTGAGGGTTACGCGGCAGCCTCATTTCACGGAACTGACAGCGCATGGCGTCGTACATGATGATTTTTCCCGTTGCCGGGCTGCCATAGCGGGTCAGCAGCTTAATCGCTTCCATCGCCTGCAGCGAACCGATGGTGCCGACCAGCGGCGCCATGACGCCGGCTTCGACGCAGGTGAGGGCGTTTTCGCCAAACAGGCGGCTCAGGCAGCGGTAGCAGGGTTCATCTTCCTGATACGTAAAGACGCTGATTTGCCCTTCCATGCGAATCGCCGCGCCGGAGACCAGCGGCGTTTTATGGCGGAAACATCCGGCGTTGAGCTGGTTACGGATCGCGACGTTGTCGGTACAGTCGAGCACCAGATCGTGGGCGGCGATTTGCGCCGCCAGCGCCTCGTCTTCCAGCCGCGCGTTGAGCGCCGTGAGCTGAACGTGGGGATTAATCCGCGCCAGCGCGGCGCGGGCGGAGTCGACCTTCGGCTGGCCGATGGTGTCGTCGCTGTGCAGCGTCTGGCGCTGAAGGTTGGAGAGCGAGACGGTGTCGAAATCGAGCAGGGTTAGCTGGCCGACGCCTGCCGCCGCCAGATACTGCGCGGCGGCGCAGCCCAGCCCACCGAGGCCGACGACCAGCACGCGGGAGGCTTTCAGCTGCTCCTGACCGTCAAAATCGAAATCGCGGAGAATAATCTGCCGGTTATAGCGCAGCATCTCCGCATCGCTCAGCTCCACGCCCATTACAGCCCTCCGAACAGATGATTAAACGGCTCGACTTCCACCCATTCGCCCGCTTCCACGTTGCCGCGCTCGCGTTCGAGAACGATAAAGCAGTTGCCGAGGCTGAATGAACTGAAGATATGCGAGCCCTGGTGACCGGTGCTGCTAACCACCAGCTCGCCGTCCGGACCGCGCTGCAGCACGCCGCGCTGAAAATCGAGGCGGCCCGGCGATTTCTTCAGGCCGGAGGCGGTGCGAACGCGCAGGCGCATCGGCTGAGCTTGCCCGACGTTGCCGGACAGCTTCGCCAGCAGCGGCTGAACCAATTGGTAGAAGGTCAGCGTTGCGGAAACCGGGTTGCCGGGCAGGCCGCAGAACCAGCTGTGGTTGAGCTTGCCGAAAGCGAAAGGTTTACCCGGCTTAATCGCCAGCTTCCAGAAGCCGATTTCCCCCAGCTCTTCGAGGATCGCTTTGGTGTAGTCCGCCTCGCCGACGGAAACGCCGCCGGAACTAATCACCACGTCGGCCTGCTGGTCAGCCTGAATAAAGGCTTCGCGCAGCTTAGCCGGGTCGTCGGGAATAATGCCGAGGTTAATGACCTCGCAGCCCAGCTCCTGCAGCATCAGGTGCACCGCCAGGCGGTTGGTATCGTAAATTTGCCCGTCGGCCAGCGGCTGGCCCGGCAGCTGGAGCTCATCGCCGGTGGAGAAGACCGCCACCCGCACTTTACGCACCACGTCAACCTCGGCAATTCCCAGCGAGGCGATGACCGGCAGCTCGGCGGCGGTCAGGCGGGTACCTGCGGGGAAGACGACCGCGCCGTGGGCTATGTCTTCGCCAAGACGACGAATATTCTGCCCGTTTTTCACCGGGGCGAGGAAGCGGATACCCTCATCGGTTTGTTCGGCCTGCTCCTGCATCACCACCGCGTCGCAGCCTTCCGGCACCGGCGCGCCGGTCATAATGCGGATACAGGTGCCCGCGGGCCAGACGTCATCAAAGGGTTGACCGGCGAAGGCCTTGCCGGCCACCGGCAGCGCTGCGCCGTCGGTGAGATCCGCCAGGCGCACGGCGTAGCCGTCCATTGCCGAGTTATCAAAACCGGGAACGTTAAGCGGCGAAACGAGATCATGGGCGGTCACGCGCGAAAAGGCCTGCAACAGCGGTACGGTATCCGTCGCATTCAGCGGCGTAATACGAGTGAGCATCTGGGTCAGGGCTGTGTCGAGCGGCATCAGTCCGGCGGTAAAATCCATGGGTTTCTCCTGCGGGCAAACATCGAAAACGCCTATTATGGCAGAAAAGAGAGACGGGCTATAACCCATCTGGCGACAAGCTTTACATCACCGTCCGCTCTTTCTATATTCAAAAATTGTATAGGACAGTCAGCACGATAATGATATTTATACACTTTATCGTTAAGGAATGGCGCAATGGGTAAGGCGGTTATAGCAATTCACGGCGGGGCCGGGGCGATTAGCCGCGCGCAGATGACGCCGGCGCGCGAGCGGGAGTACGTGGCGGCGCTGTCGGCGATTGTCGATAGTGGACAAAAAATGCTGGCGGCCGGGGCCAGCGCGCTGGATACGGTAACCGAAGCGGTCCGGCTGCTGGAGGAGTGTCCGTTATTTAACGCCGGTATTGGCTCCGTATTTACCCGCGATAGTCGCCATGAGCTCGATGCCTGCGTGATGGATGGTTACAGCTTACAGGCGGGGGCCGTGGCCGGGGTTCAGCATTTACGCAATCCTGTGCTGGCGGCGCGTCTGGTGCTGGAGCAAAGCCCGCACGTGCTGTTGATTGGCGAGGGGGCGGAAGCGTTTGCCGCTTCCCGCGGTATGGCGCGGGTCGATAACAGCCTGTTTTCGACCCCCGAGCGTTTGCTGCAGCTGCGTCAGGCGCAGGAGGGCGACGATATCGTGCTCGATCACCACGCCGCGCCGCTGGATGAACGGCACAAAATGGGCACCGTCGGCGCGGTCGCGATGGATCTGGCGGGCAACCTCGCGGCGGCGACCTCCACCGGCGGCATGACCAATAAGCTACCGGGACGCGTCGGCGACAGCCCGCTGCCCGGTGCGGGCTGCTATGCCAATAACGCCAGCGTCGCCGTTTCCTGTACCGGTACCGGCGAAGTGTTTATACGTACGCTCGCGGCCTACGATATTTCGGCGCTGATGGAGTATAGCCAGCTCAGCCTGCAGGAGGCCTGCGAAAGGGTGGTGATGGAGAAACTTCCGGCGCTGGGCGGCAGCGGCGGCCTGATCGCCATCGACAGAGAAGGCAACGTGGCGCTGCCGTTTAATAGTGAAGGCATGTACCGGGCCTGGTGTTATGCGGGCGATACGCCCACGATTGGTATTTATCGCGAATAAGAGGAAAGGGCGTTGCCGCATAGTCAAGAAATCGATGCCGATGATGTTCTGCAGGTGCGCGGCCTGAACGTCGTGTTCAATCAGCAGCAGCAGGCTTTTTCCGCCGTCCGCGACCTGTCGTTTACCCTGCGGCGCGGCGAGACGCTGGCGATTGTCGGCGAGTCCGGCTCCGGGAAGTCGGTGACGTCCCTGGCGCTGATGCGCCTGCTCGACCAGGCGGTCAGCGAAGTGCGCAGCGATGCGCTGCTGCTGCGTCGTCGCAGCCGGCAGGTGATTGAGCTGAGCGAACAGTCTGAAACCGAGATGCGTGGCGTGCGCGGCGCGGATATGGCGATGATCTTCCAGGAGCCGATGACGTCGCTGAATCCGGTCTTCACCATCGGTGAACAGATTGCCGAATCTATCCGCTTACACCAGGGGCTGAAGCATGATGAGGCCCTGCGCGAAGCGAAGAAAATGCTCGATCAGGTGCGCATTCCGGAAGCGGAAGCCATGCTCTCGCGCTATCCGCATCAGCTTTCCGGCGGGATGCGTCAGCGGGTGATGATCGCCATGGCGCTCTCCTGCCGACCGGCTGTGCTGATTGCCGATGAACCGACCACCGCGCTGGACGTGACTATCCAGGCGCAGATTTTACAGCTGATTGCCGTCCTGCAAAAAGAGATGGCGATGGGCGTTATCTTTATTACCCACGATATGGGCGTGGTCGCCGATATCGCCGACCGCGTGCTGGTGATGTATCGCGGCGAAGCGGTGGAAACCGGCAGCGTGGAGGAGATTTTCCGCGCCCCGAAGCACCCTTATACTCAGGCGCTGCTGGCCGCGGTACCGCGGCTGGGGGCAATGCGCGGCACTTCACTGCCGCGCCGCTTCCCGCTGTTAAACCAGAGCCCGTCGCCGGAGGGGCAGAATACCGTTGTGCCCGGGGAACCGATCCTGAAAGTTCGCGATCTGGTGGCGCGCTTCCCGCTGCGTAGCGGTATTCTCAACCGCATTACCCGCGAGGTGCATGCGGTCGAAAAGGTCAGCTTTGATTTATGGCCCGGCGAAACCCTGAGCCTGGTGGGAGAGTCCGGCTGCGGTAAATCAACGACCGGCCGGGCGCTGCTGCGGCTGGTGGAAACTCAGGGCGGCAGCATCACCTTCAACGGCCAGCGGATTGATACGCTGACGGGCAGTAAGCTTCAGGCGCTGCGCCGCGATATCCAGTTTATCTTTCAGGACCCCTACGCTTCCCTCGACCCACGGCAAACGGTGGGCTATTCGATTATGGAACCGCTGCGCGTGCATCGGCTGCTGGAGGGCGATGCCGCTCGTGAGCGGGTCAGCTGGCTGCTGGAACGCGTCGGGCTGGATCCGGAGCATGCGTGGCGCTATCCGCACGAGTTTTCCGGCGGCCAGCGGCAGCGCATCTGTATTGCCCGCGCGCTGGCGCTCAATCCGAAAGTGGTGATTGCCGATGAGTCGGTATCGGCGCTTGATGTGTCGATTCGCGCGCAAATTATCAATCTGATGCTCGATCTACAGCGTGAGATGGGTATCGCATTTCTGTTTATCTCCCATGACATGGCGGTGGTTGAGCGCATCAGCCACCGCGTGGCGGTGATGTATCGCGGGCGCATTGTCGAGATCGGCCCGCGCCGCGCCGTGTTTGAAAACCCGCAGCACCCCTATACCCGTAAACTGATGGCCGCCGTTCCGGTGGCCGATCCTGCGCATCGTCGTCCGCAGCGCGTGCTGCTCTCAGACGAGCTGCCGGGCAACATCTTTAAGCGCGGCGAAGAGGGGATCGGTACGCCGTTACAGCAGGTGGGACCGGGGCACTTTGTCGCCAGAGAGCCCGCCGCCGACGTGCTGGCGCGCTAACAACGACACCAATAATGCAGCATTTCAGGAGAACAACATGACTCAACGCGTTTCAGGCAAATGGCTGTTGGCGCTGGGCGTCGCTTCGGCGCTGACAGCGGCTCCGGCCTTTGCCGCAAAAGATGTGGTGGTGGCGGTCGGCTCTAACTTTACGACCCTCGACCCGTATGATGCTAACGACACGCTGTCGCAGGCCGTCGCGAAGTCCTTCTATCAGGGGCTGTTCGGCCTTGATAAAGAGATGAAATTGCAAAACGTGCTGGCGGAAAGCTATACCGTTTCCCCGGACGGCCTGGTGTATACCATTAAGCTGCATCCGGGGGTGAAGTTCCAGGACGGAACCGACTTCAATGCTGAAGCGGTTAAGGCGAACCTCGATCGCGCCAGCAATCCGGAAAATCATCTCAAGCGCTATAATCTGTATAAAAATATCGCCAGCACCGAGGCGGTTGACCCGACAACGGTGAAAATCACCCTCAAACAACCTTTCTCGGCGTTTATCAATATCCTGGCCCACCCGGCGACGGCGATGATTTCTCCGGCGGCGCTGAAGAAATATGGTAAAGAGATTGGTTTCCATCCGGTTGGCACCGGCCCGTACCAGCTCGACACCTGGAATCAGACCGACTTCGTTAAAGTGAAGAAGTTCGCCGGTTACTGGCAGCCGGGGCTGCCGAAGCTGGACTCCATCACCTGGCGTCCGGTCGTGGATAACAATACCCGCGCGGCGATGCTGCAGACCGGCGAAGCGCAGTTTGCGTTTCCGATCCCTTACGAGCAGGCGCCGCTGCTGGCGAAAAACAGCAAGCTGGAGCTGGTGGCCAGCCCGTCGATCATGCAGCGCTATATCAGCATGAACGTGACGCAGAAGCCGTTTGATAACCCGAAAGTGCGCGAGGCGATTAACTACGCCATTAACCGTCAGGCGCTGGTAAAAGTCGCCTTTGCGGGCTATGCCACCCCGGCGACCGGCGTGGTGCCGCCGTCAATTGCCTACGCTGAAAGCTACAGTGCCTGGCCGTACGATCCGGCGAAGGCTCGCGAGCTGCTGAAAGAGGCGGGCTATCCGAATGGATTTAGCACCACGCTGTGGTCGTCGCACAACCACAGTACGGCGCAGAAAGTGCTGCAGTTTACCCAGCAGCAGCTGGCGCAGGTGGGCATTAAGGCGCAGCTGACGGCGATGGATGCGGGCCAGCGCGCGGCGGAAGTGGAAGGTAAGGGGCAGAAAGAGAGCGGCGTACGCATGTTCTATACCGGCTGGTCGGCGTCGACCGGAGAAGCGGACTGGGCGCTGTCGCCGCTGTTCGCGTCGCAGAACTGGCCGCCGACCCTGTTCAATACGGCTTTCTATAGCAATCCCCAGGTGGATAAAGACCTCAACGACGCGCTGAAAACCACCGATGCGCAGGAAAAAACGCGGCTGTATAAAGACGCGCAGGATACTATCTGGAAAGAGTCGCCGTGGGTGCCGCTGGTGGTCGAGAAACTGGTCTCGGCGCACAGTAAAAATCTGACCGGATTCTATATCCAGCCGGATACCGGATTTAGCTTTGAACAGGCGGATCTTAAGTAGATAGCTGTGGGTCCCCTGGCGCAGGCTGCGGGGACTTCGCGCAAGGAGAAGCATGCTCAATTATGTGATTAAACGCCTGCTGGGGCTGATCCCCACGCTGCTGATTGTGGCGGTGCTGGTGTTTCTGTTCGTGCATATGCTGCCCGGGGACCCGGCGCGGCTGATTGCCGGGCCGGAAGCCGATGCTCAGGTGGTGGGAATGGTGCGCCAGCAGCTGGGGCTCGATCGGCCGCTGCACGTGCAGTTCTGGCACTATATCAGCAATATTGTGCAGGGGGATTTCGGTACCTCGATGGCCTCGCGTCGCCCGGTAAGCAGCGAAATCGCCAGCCGTTTCATGCCCACGTTCTGGTTAACGCTCGCCAGCATGAGCTGGGCGGTGATCTTCGGTATGGCGGCGGGGATCGTGGCGGCAGTCTGGCGCAACCGCTGGCCGGATCGCCTGGGAATGGCGCTGGCGGTAACCGGCATCTCGTTCCCGGCGTTCGCGCTCGGCATGCTGCTGATGCAGGTCTTTTCCGTTGAGCTGGGCTGGCTGCCGACGGTGGGTGCGGACAGCTGGCGCCACTATATTCTGCCTTCGCTGACCCTGGGCGCGGCGGTGGCGGCGGTAATGGCGCGCTTTACCCGCGCCTCGTTCGTCGATGTCCTGCATGAAGATTACATGCGTACCGCGCGGGCGAAAGGCGTCAGCGAAACGCTGGTGGTGCTCAAGCACGGCCTGCGTAACGCGATGATTCCTGTCGTCACCATGATGGGCCTGCAGTTCGGCTTTTTGCTCGGCGGTTCAATCGTGGTGGAGAAGGTCTTTAACTGGCCAGGCCTCGGGCGTCTGCTGGTGGACTCGGTGGAGATGCGCGACTATCCGGTGATTCAGGCGGAGGTCCTCCTGTTTTCGCTGGAGTTTATTCTTATTAATTTAGTGGTGGACGTGCTGTATGCCGCCATTAATCCGGCTATCAGGTACAAGTAAGGTGCGATTGCTCAACTGGAGAAGACAAGCGGCTATCAACGCGATGCCGGGGATTAAACCCGGGCAGATACGTACCCCGTGGCACGAGTTCTGGCGGCGGTTTCGCGGTCAGCCGGTGGCGATGGGGGCGGGGGTATTTGTTCTGCTGCTGATTGCGGTGGCGATAGTGGCGCCGTGGATTGCGCCGTTCGACGCGGAAAACTATTTTGATTACGACCGGCTCAACGACGGCCCGTCAATGATGCACTGGTTTGGCGTTGATTCGCTGGGGCGGGATATCTTTAGTCGGGTGCTGGTCGGCGCGCAGATCTCGCTGGCCGCCGGGGTACTGGCGGTATTCATCGGCGCGGCCATCGGCACCGTACTTGGGCTACTGGCCGGGTATTACGAAGGCTGGTGGGATCGCATCATTATGCGTATCTGCGACGTGCTGTTCGCTTTCCCGGGGATTTTGCTGGCAATTGCGGTCGTGGCGGTAATGGGGAGCGGGATGTCGAACGTCATCATCGCGGTGGCGATCTTTTCGATCCCGGCTTTTGCGCGTCTGGTGCGCGGCAATACCCTGGTGCTTAAGCAGCAGACCTTTATTGAGTCGGCGCGCAGCATCGGCGCCAGCGACGCTACTATCCTGTTTAATCATATTTTGCCCGGAACGGTATCATCGATAGTGGTCTACTTTACGATGCGTATCGGGGTGTCGATTATCTCCGCTGCCAGCCTGTCATTTCTGGGGCTTGGCGCGCAGCCGCCGACGCCGGAGTGGGGGGCGATGCTGAACGAGGCGCGGGCGGATATGGTGATGGCGCCGCACGTGGCGCTGTTCCCGGCAATCGCGATTTTTCTGACGGTACTGGCGTTTAACCTGCTGGGTGACGGCCTGCGCGATGCGCTGGATCCGAGGATAAAAGGGTAGCGTTCGAGGATTGTGCAGCCCGGACAGGTGTCCGGGAAAGCACACCGCACGTTAATCCTGTGCGGTTTTGTCGCCCGGATAAGGCGCGCGAGCGCCGTCATCCGGGATAGGTTAAGCGGGCGGAATTAAACCCGGCTGCCCCACAGATCGTATTCGTCGGCGTGTTCGACTTTCACCCGCACAACGTCGCCCGGTTTGACTTTACTCTCACCGTTCAGGTAGACCGCGCCGTCGATTTCCGGCGCATCGGCCATGCTGCGGCCAATTGCCCCTTCTTCATCCACTTCGTCGATCAGCACCATAATTTCACGACCGACTTTCTCCTGCAGGCGCTCGGCGGAGATCTGCTGCTGCAGCTGCATAAAGCGGTTCCAGCGCTCTTCTTTCACCTCTTCCGGCACCTGATCCGCCAGTTCGTTGGCGGTCGCGCCTTCAACCGGGCTGTATTTGAAGCAGCCGACGCGGTCGAGGCGAGCTTCTTTCAGGAAGTCGAGCAGCATCTGGAAATCGTCTTCCGTTTCACCCGGGAAGCCGACGATAAAGGTCGAGCGCAGGGTGAGTTCCGGGCAGACTTCGCGCCACTGCTTGATGCGCGCCAGCTGACGGTCGGCGGAGCCCGGACGCTTCATCATCTTGAGAATACGCGGGCTGGCGTGCTGCAGCGGAATATCGAGGTAGGGCAGAATTTTGCCTTCCGCCATCAGCGGGATCACATCATCGACGTGCGGGTATGGATAGACGTAGTGCAGGCGCACCCAGATACCGAGCTTCGCCAGCTCTTCGCACAGGCTAACCATACTGGTTTTGACCGGCATACCGTTGTGGAAACCGCTGCGATGTTTGACATCAACGCCGTAGGCGGAGGTGTCCTGAGAGATCACCAGCAGCTCTTTGACGCCGGCGTCGGCCAGGCGTTTGGCTTCCGCCAGCACTTCGCCAATCGGACGGCTGACCAGATCGCCGCGCATTGACGGGATAATGCAGAAGGTGCAGCGATGGTTGCAGCCTTCGGAAATTTTTAAGTAAGCGTAATGGCGCGGCGTCAGCTTCACGCCCTGTTCCGGCACCAGGCTGAGGAACGGGTTATGTTTAGGCTTCGGCGCGTAGTGGTGGACGTGTTCCAGCACCTGTTCATAGCTGTGCGGGCCGGTAATTTCCAGCACCTTCGGATGCACTTCGCGGATCTGATCTTCTTTTGCGCCCAGGCAGCCGGTGACGATCACTTTGCCGTTTTCTTTCAACGCTTCGCCAATCGCTTCCAGCGACTCCTGCACGGCGCTATCGATAAAGCCGCAGGTGTTAACGATAACCATATCAGCGTTATCGTAGGAGGGAACCACGTCATATCCTTCGGTACGCAGTTCAGTCAGGATACGTTCTGAGTCCACGAGGTTTTTCGGGCAGCCCAGAGAGACAAAGCCGATCTTCGGCTGAGGGGTGACATTGCTCATAGCTTAAAAAGTGTTCAATTATTGGGATGGTCAGGGCAGGGATTCTACAGAGATCGGCGGAAAGTTTATACTCCTTTTCTTGTTAGCCTGGCGATGTCCGTGTTTCTTTTTATCGGGATGATTATCCAGATTGTTAATCAAAATAAGGGAGTTATTCACCTTTTATCTCTGCAACCCGGGGAAGTCGGTTTAGATCTGGTTTAACCTGAAGCGGTAAAATAGCCGCTGCTTTCAGTCTTTATTTTTATCAGGTTTCCCATGTTTAAAAAGTTGGGTGGTTTCGTCTGCGCGCTGTCCATGATTGGCGCGACGCCCGTTTATGCCAACGAGATGGCGTTATATTCGGTCAATACCGGTTCCTTTGTTTATCACATGACCGGCAATCACGGTCAATATAACGAAAAATTCAATAACCAATTTTTTTCCGTTGAGCGCAAGCTGTCAGCGGATTCAAAGTACAGCCTGTTGGCCGGCACCATGAAGAATAGCTTTGCCGACCGCTGCCTCTCGTTAGGGGCAAGAAGAGACTGGTACGCGGGGGCAAGCGGCTGGACGTTCAAGGGCGTCTATGCCTATACCGGCGAGTTTTTCTTTAAAGCCTTTCGCGATTGCGGGGATTCAGGCACCTATCGAACGGCGAAGAAAATCACCGGCGTCGGTTTCTCTCCCTATATTTATCATGGCCTGCAGTACAATTTTACCGATTATTTCGGCGTGGAAACGGGCATTATCGTCCCGGCCATATTTGTGATGAGCGTGCAGTGGAGCTTCCGCTAATTCGCCCGAAAGAGGCTTCCGGGCGAATTTTGATTAATGGCTTTGCGCAACGCCAGCGCCTGGCGCAGCCCCCGGCGCGGTCGGTTCTCTATTATCGCGAAGCGTAAATACCGAGATCAGCGTAAACAGCCCGGCGATGCCACCCAGAATATAATAGGTATGCGCGAAGCCGATGGTGTCGTACAAATACCCGGCCAGCGGCGAGTAAATCGCGGTGGCGATGGAGGCGACGAACAGCACCAGTAGGTAGACCGTCGAGGAGAGCTTGTTGTCGAAGTTGGCGGCGATAAATTTAAACACCGACACCAGAATCAGCGGTTTTTCCAGCGCATGCATCATTTTGACCGCGCCGATCCACACCGGGCCCAGCGGAATCGCGGAGCCGACGATACGCACCGACATGATCAGTCCGGCGATGATCAGCGCCCATTTCGCGCCGGTGCGGTTCACGAACCACGGCATCAGGCATAAAAACAGCGTCTCGCCGCATACCTGAATGGAGGCCAAAATGCCGTACCAGCGATTGCCTTCTTCCTGCGTCGGGAACTGCAGGGAAAAGTACTGGGCAAACTGCTGATCGTAGGTGTCGTAGATTTGCGTGACGAACAGGGTAAAGACCAGCAGCATCCAGAACTGGCCGTTCTTTGCCAGCTCCAGGGCATGCGAAACTTTCAGCGCGCTGGTTTTCTGCATTTCCGCTTCGGTCAGCTCGATTTTGGTCAGCATAAAACAGAGCGCGGCTATTACAATGGCGATACTCGCCAGCCAGAAGGCGAGGTTCGGATTGCTGTCGATATACTTGCCGACGATCCACGCGGCGGCGGCCCAGCCTAACGATCCCCACATTCTCACCCGGCCATATTCGAACTGGTAGCGCCGCGAAATTTTATCAATATACGAATCAATCACCCCGCAGCCGGAGTTAAAAATTATTCCCAGGTATACCCCGCCAAGCAGCGCACCCAGCCAGAAGCTGTGCACCAGCAGCGGCGCGTACAAATAAATAAAGAACGGGCCTACCGGTAGCAGCATGGCGACCAGGATCCAGATCAGCCGCTTTTTCAGGCCGAACTTATCGGAAATAAAGCCGAAGAAGGGCTGCATCAGCAGGGCAATAAAGGCGTTGACCGAGTAGAGCAGGCCGGTTTTCGTTGCGCTAATCCCGAGGTGCTGAGTCGTCCAGATCACAAAGAACGCCATGGTCGAGGACCAGGCGAAGAGATAGAGGAAATCGAAAAGACTCAACAAGATATAGTTTCTTTTGCCGGGCGTCATCATTTCAGTTCCTTCAAGCGATAGAGATAAAGGTTACAAACAGGATCGATATGCCTGCCGTTCTTATTAAATGTTATACGTAATACATTTTATTTGGTGATATGACACCTGGCGGCATTTTCTGGCAACGTGAATTGCGCTAATTTGTGATCATTACTGCAATAAATGATTTTATATCCCAGAGTTGGAATTTTTACTTTTATGAGAACGTATAACATTATGGCTTTCAGGAGATGATGTCGCAGGTGGGAATTTTAAGCTTCGTTGTAACATTGTAAAGGATGTTAATGACCTGAGAATTATTGATCTGCCTCATCGTTTTGTACAAAAAATGACCATATTATGATTGTGGTAAAGGACGAGAGAGGAGGAACCGCGATGAGCGTTGACAGACTATATCGTAACCTGATGAATAAGCTGATTAATGCCAACATTGATCTCGATGCTTATTTACAGCTGCGTAAAGCAAAAGGCTATATGTCAGTCAGCGAAAACGACCATCTACGGGATAACTTGTTTGAACTGTGCCATGAAATGCGTCAACACGCGCCGCGCCTGCAGCACGTCGTTGCGCCGGAGGAAAAGGATGCCCTGCGGCTGGCGGGCGAAGCCGTCGCTTCCGCGGCGGTGTGCCTGCTGAGCGGACATCATGATTGCCCGTCCTACATCGCTGTCGACGTAGATAAGCTGGAAAGCTGCCTGGCGGTATTGCGGCTAAATATTCATAAATTGAATGATTCTAAGCCCATTACTCATGCCTGAGATCGGGGGGAGCCTGCTCCCCCCGATTAATGTTATGTAAAAATCCCTTCCCGTTTTCCCACGCTGGCTACCCTTATCGCATTGCTGACAAAAGGAGTATGCCATGCGCCAGACCATTACCCTGATGATAGCCCTTACCGCACTGTTGCTGCCTGCGGCTGCCCTTGCCGCCCGGGAGCGCGTAGAGGTACTGCAGAACCAGCTTGAACACCCGTGGGCGCTGGCCTTTCTTCCGGACGATCGGGGCATTCTGATGACCCTGCGCGGCGGCGAGCTCCGGCTGTGGCAGCGGGATAAAGGCCTCGCGCCTGCGATTTCGGGCGTACCGCAGGTCTGGGCCAACGGGCAGGGGGGGCTGCTTGACGTGGCGCTGGCCCCGGATTTCGCCCAGTCGCGCCGGGTCTGGCTAAGCTACGCCGAAGGCGGGAGTGACGACAAGGCCGGGACCGCCGTAGGCTACGGCCGATTGAGCGAGGATCTCCAGCGTCTGGAAAACTTCCAGGTGGTTTTCCGCCAGCAGCCGAAGCTCTCAACCGGCAACCATTTTGGCGGGCGGCTGGTGTTCGACGGCCGCGGTTATTTGTTTATCGGTCTCGGGGAGAATAACCAGCGTTCGACCGCTCAGGATCTTGATAAGCTGCAGGGAAAAGTGGTGCGGCTAACGGCTGATGGCAAGGTCCCGGATGATAATCCTTTTGTCGGCCAGGCTGGCGTCAGGCCGGAAATCTGGTCTTACGGTATTCGCAACCCCCAGGGGATGGCGATGAACCCGTGGAGCGATACGCTGTGGTTAAATGAACACGGCCCGCGCGGCGGGGATGAGATCAACCTGGTGCAAAAAGGGAAAAACTACGGCTGGCCGCTGGCGACGCACGGCATTAACTATAGCGGGCTGCCGATCCCGGAGGCCAAAGGCAAAACGCTGGAGGGAACCGAAGCGCCGCTGTTTGTCTGGGCGAAGTCGCCAGCGGTAAGCGGTATGGCGTTTTACAACGCGCCGACCTTCCCGCAGTGGCAGCACAGGCTATTTATCGGCGCGCTGAAGGATACGTCGCTGATTGTCCTCAAGGTTGACGGCAATAAGGTGACGGAACAGGAGCGGATTCTGGGCGATCGCGGTAAACGTATCCGCGATGTGCGCGTTGGACCCGATGGCTATCTGTATGTCTTAACCGACGAATCCAACGGTGAGCTGCTGAAGGTGAGCCCGGCGAGCTAATATCAGGTGACCGGGATCATCACCACGTTGCGCCAGGCCTGGCGCTGGTTAATCTGCTGATACCAGCGCTGCAGGTGCGGGCGCGGGCGCCAGGTTTTGACGGTCTCCAGCAAGTTATAAATGAACGGCGCGACGGCGATGTCGCCGAGGCCGAAGGCGTCGCCTGATAGCCACTGATGGCGCGACAGTTCGTCATCGAGAATGGCGAACAGGGTCTCGCAGGTGGCAATACCGGCTTCAATCGCGGCGGGGTCGCGTTTTTCCGGCGGGGTTCTCACCAGCCCCATTAAAATCGGCCGATGGGCCGGGGAGAGCGAACCGTTGGCCCAGTCCATCCATTTCTCTCCCTGAGCGCGTTCGGCGGGCGACTCTACCCACAGGCGATCCTGACCATACTGCGCGGCCAGATAGCGGATAATGGTGTTGGATTCCCAGAGCACGATATTGGTCGTCTCATCTTTCAATAGCGGTACCAGCCCATTGGGATTCATGGCCAGATAGGCCGGATCGTGATTCAAACCGAACTCCAGGCCTGCCAGAATTTGCTGATACGGGAGGTCGAGTTCTTCCAGCACCCAGCGCACTTTCTTCACATTGGTCGAGTTATTTCTGCCCCACAGCGTAATCATATCCGCTCCTGCTTTTTATTTCGCCGCCGTTGCGGCGTGGTGAGCATTCATGTTGGAATAAAGTTAATATTCCGGCAAGTGATTTTATTCTGCTGAAATTAAACGCTTTTTATACCCACTACCTTGCGTTTGGGGCACCCTTGGGACAGAGCGTTAGAAAAACTACTATTCAGCATTTCCACCTGGTTACGGTCCATCTCTCCGATCCACTTCGAGTAAATCTCATAAACCATCTTCGCGTTCTCGTGACCCATCTGTCCGGCGATAAACGACGGGTTAGCACCGGCCGTTAATAGCCAGCATGCGAACGTGTGGCGCGACTGGTAAGGGCGTCTGCTCCTGATTCCCGCCTTCTTTAATCCCGCCTCCCAACTATACCCCAGAGACTGAGAGCCGTAATACTTCGTTTCCCCGCGCCAGTTTTTAGGCGGGATAAACACGAACCGTAATTTTTGTTGTTCCGTTAACCCATGTTCGCGGTGATGGAAAGTGATTTCGGTTTTGCTTAATGCGCCTGTTAGCTTAAATTGCTCACGTAAGGCGTTCAGCGCAGGCTCAAGCAGGGTTACAGTTCTGATCCCCGCTTCGGTTTTGGGTGGCACAAACAGCCCCTCATTCGTCTGGTTACGTCTGACGTGAAGCTCACCCTTATCAAGGTCCACATCCTCCCAGGCTAAAGCTGTAAGCTCTCCATGCCGAAGGCCGGTAAAGATAGCTGTAGTCCAGAGCAAAGCATACCGAGGGGATAACGCTTTTATAAAACCTTCGTACTCGCTCTGGAGAAGCGGATCCGGGTCTCTCCTGGAGCGCTTAAGCATCTTTATACCTTCGTGAGGGGTATGCTCGATAAAGCCGCTCAGATTCGCCAGCTTGAGCAATGCAGTCAGATTGTTCATCAGGCCGTTGACCGTGGATACAGCGCGACCTTTTCTTTTAAGCCAGGGCGCGTGATCGCTAAAGGTGTTACCAGTTAATAGCGCGTTCCTGTAATTCAACAGGTCGGTATGCTGAATATCCGCAATATGCGTATTACTTCCGACGATAGCGCAAAGTGTTGCTATGCGTGATTTTGCACCTCTGTATGATGCAGCTGAGACCTCAAGCTTTTTGGCATTAAGATAAACTTTGCACAATTCACCGAAGGTTTTAATTTTTTGCGTCGTAGTGAATTTTTTAAGCGCCTTTGATTCAGGGAAGTGCTCTGCATAGTCAAATTTACCTTGCTGAATCTCACTCATGATTAAAGCACGGAGATTGCCAGCTTTTTTTATATTGCTATTTGATACAGTCCAGCCTCGCAAAACTTCGCGGCAACGTATGCCGCGATATAGAAAGCTAATTCTTATTCCTTTCCCATGCAGCTCTACGCCAGCAGGCATATTCATTATGTTTCCCCGACAAGCCTATTAATCCTGGTGTAGTTGTAGAGAAGCGTTACCCTTCCTTCTGAAGCTTTTGGATCTGGTGGGTGCTTCTTATAATGAATGCCCTCGATCCATCTCCCCTCCCGGTAAGATTTAATTTGCCGGGGAGTCATATACATCTTCGCTACAATTCCCTTTTCCATCACCCATTCATCTTCTTGAGTAATATCGGCCATAAATAACCTCATGGCCGGGAAACTATAATCAGTTCCCCGGTTTAATGTTGATTATTGGAAATCAGTTCAGTTGTGTTTTTGTTTAATTCAGTCGTTCCATGCTTCCAGTTCGTTTTCGATCTCCTCGTCTATTTCGTCGTTGGTAGCTTCTTCGTCCAGGTAGTCACGTGCCTCTTTAAGGTACTTTTCCCGGTGCTCCCGATACCAGGCTGAAAATTCTGGCGACCATCCGTTTGGCTCACCGTCATAGTCAACCTTAGCGTTACGTTCAGCCATGCTCTCGACCATGCTGTAAGCTGTGGTAAGCGCCGCTTCGCGGATGTATCCATTGAGGTCACTCTTGCGCCAGAACGGATTCACCTTAGAATCGCAGATAGGTTTAAACTCCACTTCCCACCGTCTGATGCAGCGTGCGTTTAGTGATTTGCTCATACCACCACCTTGTGTGCTTCCGCATCGAACTTACGTCCCTGATACCAACCGCGACGCAGCCAGCGACGGATGGTACGCATAGCCTTTGCATCACCACGCACGGGCTCAGGGAAACCACCGTATTTCACTGTTTTAGGTCCACGCTTGCGCTCTGATTGCATCATTCCGCACTCAATGATGTGATCGCGGTAGAAAGCCAGCCACTGCTTGCGATTACAGACAGGGCAAGGAATGTCACCACCATTCGTCAGCATGCCATCTTCGTATGCGTCGCAATCCCACAGATAACCATCGCAGCAAAGGCTATCCGGGTAATGCGCACCAAATTCATAACCTTGATATCCGCAGCTCATTTGTCATCCTCCAGTACCAGTTCTGTGTCGTCAGGAACCTGAATCGTGAGCTCAACGCTATAGCCGCGTTCGTGCTGGGTGAAAGATGTGGACCATGCTGGAAGTGGCGTTTCTTCTTTAACCTGGCCCACGCCAATAGCCCAGCAGCCTTCGTCTGTATAGCAGGCAATAACGAGCATCTCACCTTCAGCGGATTTGAGGTGATAAACGCCTGGATTACTGTATATGCAGATTTCTTCCCTGATAGCGCCTTCGCATTCAAAAAGGTCATCACTGGCACCGTAAAATTTAAGTTCTATCATATTTAGTCCTCCGGTTATTTATTCCACGCTGCTGGTCGTAATTGAAAGCTTGCTGGTCTTGAAGGTAGTGTTTTGCGAACTAAAGACTGTGTTGCCTTTAATTGGTCTTTCTTTATTTCCCTTTCGTTACAGGTAGGGCAGTAATATGCCACTTTGCGATAAGCGCCTCGGCCAGAGGGGCGAAACTGCAACTCTTCGCGTGCAAAGGAGCCGCCGCAGCTGTAGCAGTTGAGTTTTTCGGTTTCCATATTTATTCCTGTATTAAGGTGTGTGGATACCTGCCATTTAAGGCATTAATTCATTTGTTCGATAATTAAAATGAAACTTCGGTATTTACTTTATATTGCCCTGTAAGCAAGTCAGCATCGACGGAAATTAAATCCCCGTACAGGTCGTAATTTAAAATTACATCACGAAATTGAAGTCCGGAAAGTGAATCCGTGCGACCACAAAACATATGGTCTTCTTCATGCTTTGCTGCTTCATGAATATATTTTATTGACGCCATGGCATCAGACCACATGCCACTGTTACCAATAAATTGCGCAATAGCGAGTTTGCTTTGAGCTGCTTTAACCATCGGGTTGCTTTGCAGAAAATTAGCCATTAAACACCCCCGTAACATGCAGAATTTTGATAATGGTCGCTGACCAGGCAACAAGGCAGATGGTCAGAACAATAACCAGTGAACGAATGCCATTTCTGCTCATACTCCACCCCAGCACTGAACGCTTACCGATGCGACCACAACCAAAAACGGAACAACCTTCAACCAGAACCGGCGCCATGCTGGCTTGTCTTCGTCTCGGATCATCTCCTTTCCCTCATGCGTATTGAGTACCTAACAGACCTTGCAATGCAGTGCCGGGTGCCTCCCGGTGATACCAGCCAGTTAACAACTGGTAACGACAGCTTCTTTTCCACCCCACTCTTTTTAGAAACGAGTGATACCGCTTTAACTGTGCCGCGTGCGCATAGCCGCATTCACTGCATTGCAAGGCCTGTTGTTTGTGCCTGTCTTTTAACCATTTCAGGCTCAACGGAATCCGTGAATTTTTATTGCGACTTAAGCTTGTAACGCAGAGCAATAGCTTCTTGGCGGGCGTCGCCTTCAATCTTTTGCAGTAGCTTTTCCAGATTACGCAGAGCAGTGTCGTAACTGTCCAACTGGTCATCCATAACGATGCCGCAGGGTTTCATTGCCTCGCGCATATCATCCAGTGATGAACGGATTTCATTAACGCTATGGAAAATGTTTACGGATCGCTCGATAACTATGTTGGCATTTGAGTAGCTAACGGCCAGTTTCAAAGTCTCTTCAGACATGAGCATTACCTTATTTTGTTGACCCTTATCGCCGGGTAGCGGAACGTTTTCTTCTTGCCAGTCACTGCGCGGTGATTGGTTTGGATGGGATAAACTTAGAATAACTTAAGTTTTCAATCAAGATTTATTTTGTAGAAAAACTTAAATTTGAGGGTGTGAGAAAGTAACCCATTGATTAAAATGGATTACTTAAAATTTGGAATGAGGTTACTTTTTCGAGGCGCGCTTTCTGACTTTTAGTAATTCTTCGAATCGTTGGTTGTTCATCTCTACGCGTGCTCGCAACTCATTGAGAAATCCTTCTCGATCAGAATCAGGAAGGGCATCAAAAAGCCCGAGCAGTTCTTGCTGTTCCTCCGATAACTCTTTTTCCTGGTGCGGAATAGGCTCACCTGGAATCTGGTCATCATCACCATAAAGTAACCACGTTGGATTGCATTGCAGACCACTGCTCAAAGCAAACAGCCTCTTACCAGCTGGCTGGGTTTCATCCCTTTCCCACTGGGAGATTGTGACGTGCGAAACCTTGACCAGCTTAGCAAGAGCGGACTGAGAGAGTTTTAACTGTTTTCGCCTTTCAAGAAGGCGCGAGCCAAAGGTTTTATTTTCCATCATTAGAGAATTCTAAATTTTCTTGACTTAAGTTTCTCTACGATCAAATATCCTTAGGAAAACCTAAGGAGATGAGCCTGTGTTTAAACAAGATGCAATCAATTACTTCGGCAGCAAGTCGAAATTAGCCAAAGCTGCGGGCGTAGCCCCCGCGTCAGTTTCCGTTTGGGGTGAACTCGTTCCTGAAAAAAATGCGATGAGACTGCAACTAGCTTCTGAGGGAGTCCTGCAATACGACCCTGAAGTTTACGATCAACATGCTAAAGCAAAACGTTCTGGTGAGGTGAATCATGAAAATCAGGCATGAACGCATTCGCGAGGCCATGAATGCCTGGGCGCTTTATCCTGGTGGCCGTAAAACGCCTGTATCGGCTATTGTCGACGCGTATTTCTCCATGGGCATGACTAAGCCAGAGTTGTATGACGAAAGCCACCCTGACGCACTGAGCCGCAATATCCAGAAGATTTACCGCTGGGTTGAAAGTGATTCACCTGCATCAATCGAAAAAATCGCGCAGCTTCTCCCGGCAATTGAACGGGCTATGCCGCCGTTACTGCTGGCGCGGGTGCGTAGTTATTACTCCGCAACTTTCCGGGAACTGCTTCACCGCAAACAGCGTGTCGACGACGAAATGGAAGCGCTGTTCGGCGCAATGATTGCTATCTCTGACCGGATTGCTGATGGCGGCCCCTCCGGTAACACGCTGATTCACTAAGCGAGGTTCAACCATGCGTAACCAGTCTGCTGCTGAATTGATTGCTCGCCTGAAACGAGCGTATCCGGCGTATGAGCCGTCTGAAGGAGATTGTGCAGGCACTGGCATTCCTAAGGCCGGTTCTCGCTTCCAGCACAGACACAAAGGCCACATGGTGACGGTACTCACAGCGACAGAGAAAGATGTTTCCTACCGCAAAGCCTGCGGGGCTGTTGGCTGGGTGGGGTTGAGAGAGTTTTTACGGCTACACAATGAGGTTTCGGAATGAACAATCAGGTGTTTGAAATTGTTCAGGCCATGTCGGGGCAGGGGAACTGCATAACGATCCCCGGACCGTATCTGGATTTCTTTGCAGGAGACAGGCAACAGTATTTGCTGGCGGCCATTCTCAATCAACTGGTGTTCTGGTCTGGCAAGTCGAGTCTGGAAAATGGCTGGTTTTACAAAGAGCACGCAGCGCTTGCCAAAGAGATTCGCGCCAAAGATGGCGACGTGGTCAGAAAAGCAATGTTCAAGATTACAGAGCAGTACCTGGCGGGGGTTATTGAGGAAGAGTTACGGCAGGTAAGCGGCACTCCGAAGAAGCATTATCGGGTCGATCAGGAGGCGCTAATCGCCAAAATATTCCCGCAAGGGGGAAATTCAAATAACCCATTGAAAAATATGGATACGGCCCAAGAGCCGAATGGAAACGGCTTAAGAGCCGAATCGAAGCAAGTGATTGAAAGTGATGGAAACGGCTCTCAAGCCGAATGCATTCGTCCCAAGAGCCGAATGGAAACGGCCCAAGAGCCGAATCCTGGAAACGGCTCTCAAGCCGAATCCTATCTCTATACAGATCTTAAAAACAGATCACTACATACAGATCATAAAAACCACGCGGGAGAGATTCTTCCTGTGGATAACTTTGCAGAGTCAGGACGTGAACCGGTCATCCCGGAAGCAAACATTCCTGACGCTACCGAAGACAGTAACCTGGCTACCGATAACGACTTCGATCTCGCGATGTGGTTCTGGTCGACCATCATCGAGATGTACGAACGCGCCGCAGAATTTGACGGCTGCCTGGCAAAGCCGAAGGAACCAAATTTTGTTCGCTGGGCACAGGCAGTTCGTCAACTGCGCCAGGAGCACGGCTGCAGCCACGACCAAATCCGCACCATGATTGAGCGTATTCAGCGCGACCAGTGGTGGTGCGGAAAGGTTCAGGACATGCCGACGCTACATCGTAAATGGCCTGAGTTGGTGCTGAAGTTGTGCCCGGTAAATCTCGCAACCGGCGGCAACCTCGGTTTTAGTGGCAAGGTTCAGGCAGATATTCCTAAGGGTTTCAGGGGATAAGGAGTTTTTTCAATGAAAACAACCAAATCCAAGAAAACACAATACAGCGGTGAAATCACGATGATCGAATTTCTAAAAGCCAATCCTGATTTGACCACAAGAGAAATCGCAGTTGCACTGGGGCGCGGTATGTCATCTGTCGGTAATCAGCTTCGCCAGTTACACGGAACGGGTCAGATTACCCAAAGCGGCATGCGGAATGGCGCAGCAATGTGGATCTTCAACGATATGCCGTTTGGCTGCGCGAACCGGCTTCGGGCGATGTTTGAAAGCCTTCTGAGGGAGTGTCGCGGGGTCGCTCAATGAAATTACAGAAATGCCCTGATTGCGGCGCGTTACCTGAGTACCACTGGAAAGATTATACGTTTGGCTCATGTTCAGGCGCCCTGAAATGCCCCTTTGACCATTACCGAGTCCAGCAAAGCTACTGGGCTGGTGGAAAGAACAAAGCCAGGCATGCTCTGGAACAAAAATGGGCTGAGGCGGTTAATAAAAACGAGGTTAAAAATGGCTAAGAATTCAATCGACGCATACGGTGCCAGCGGCAAGACAAACGTTCTGATGTTTGAGCCGGAAAATCTGCATATTGTCACTGACAAGGCTCATCCGCTTTACGATGAACGTATTTACTTACCTCTCAGTGAAGCCATGGTGCTGAACATCATAGACCAGGGGGTTCTTGAGCCGATTATTGTCTGGAAAGACCCGGAAACGGGGCTGTCCTGCGTGGTTGATGGCCGTCAGCGTGTCCGCCATACCCTGGAAGCTAACGGGCGTCTGGAAAAAGAGGGAAAAACCCCACTGCTGGTTCCGGCAGTCACTAAACGCGGTTCAGCTGTACGCATGGCTCAGGCGATGGTCAGCGCAAACGAAATCCGTCAGGCCGATACACCGCTGGGCAGAGCCAAAAAGATGGCTGATGCGCTGGAGCGTGGGCATGACGAGGAAGACCTCGCGCTGATGTTCGGCGTCAGCGTCCCCACTGTACGCGCTACGCTATCCCTTCTGGATGCCACTCAGGCAGTCAAAGACGCGGTAGAGTCCGGCACAGTAACAGTTACCCAGGCGCGTCAACTGGCATCACTAAAACCCGAAGAACAGCGGGAAAAGGTAGCCGAAATCGAAGCGGCGACCGCTGGCACTACTGGTCATGAAAAAGCGCGTCGTCAGCGCCAGGTTCTCGGCGATAAGAAACCGCGCCTTAAAACTCGCAAAGAAATCACAAAAGCCCTTGAAGGTGCCTGCGGTGAATACGCGGCGGCACTACGCTGGGTACTGGGAGAAGCATTATGAGTATCGTTGGAGATTATTTCTTTGAATTCCCGGCATCACGTGGCGTTCAGGGCGGAGCTATTGTTCTTATGATGACAGTACCAGCGCGAACCCTAGCACGCGTCCTCGCCAGTGATAATTACGGGGATACTTTAGAGCGTTCTCAACGCGAAATTAACCCAGCACGGGCCAAGAAATTCTATGAATATCTGGTGAATGCTCATGAAAATAAAGACCCCTTCATTATCCCGCCACTTGTGGGAAACTGTAATTCAGATATTGAGTTTCAGGAGTTCGGCAATACCAACGTTGGTGTTGTTCGCTTTCCTATGGATGCAGAAATCAAACTTTTTGACGGCCAGCATCGAGCTGCGGGAATCGCCGAGTTTTGCCGTACCGTTGGCGAACCGATCCACGTACCATTAATGCTGACCCATAAGCTTTCGCTGAAAACACGACAGCAGTTCTTCTCCGACATTAACAATAATGTTTCCAAACCATCTGCGGCTATCAATATGGCCTATAACGGGCGTGATAAGAACGCGCAGGAAATGGTTAGTTTTATCAGTTTACACAGCGTGTTTTCTGAAATCACCGATTTTGAGCATAACGTCGTTCCCGCGAAAAGCGATAAGTGGGTAAGCTTCAAGGCTCTTAGTGATGCCACGGCAAAATTTTCAGGTTCCTGCTCACAAGATGATCTTGAAGGGTTATGGAATGCGTGGCTTATGTTGACAGGTTTAGATGATATTCGCCGCGGTACGAATCAGGCCGAATACAAACGCGAGTATATCCAGTTCCATGCAGTGATGATTAATGCCTTCGGTTACGCAGTGCAGCGGCTGAGCGAAGGCCGGGGAGTTCGCGGGGTCACGCTGATGATTGAGGATCTTGTTATGAATACCGGCATTGCCGAGCGTGAAGACTTTTTCCTTATTTCATCATGGGACGGAATTTGCGCCAGCTGTGAGAAAGCTAGGCCAACGGTCATTGCGAATGTATCTGCTCAAAAGGCGGCTGCATCACGTCTGATGGATGCCATCGTTAATAAAAACTTGTCCGTTAGTAGCGGTAAGGAGGCCAGCCATGACTGATATCACCAGACTTACCCAGGAGATGAAAGCGGCGGCAGAAAAAGCAAAACATGCAGGGGAAGCGCCGGTCATGCCATTTGATACTTGGATCTCCATGCTCAACAAATACCAGATTACGGTATGCCCAGATAATATTCTCGCTTTGGTAGCGGCGCTGGAGCTTAAGGAAGAGCAGCGAGCAAACTGGTTCCACATGGCGCAGAAGTTGGGGGATAACTTGGATGCGGCTGAAAAGCGCGTCGCTGAGCTGGAGCGCGAACCGGCAGCACGCATGGTCGTAACCCCTACTATCTGGAAGCATTATACTGCCGCCCAAACTGCGATTATTTACGAGAAAGCCATGACAGATGCAGGCATTAAGTGGAGAAGTATTGATGATTGATGAACGCTTAACGCATGAAGAGTTAGAATCACTATACTTGGCGATGAAATCACACTTCGAGGTTATGGCTGAATCCGCTTCAGAGGCTGAGGTTATTGAATGCAGCCAGATAGTAAGAGCATTGTGTGAGTTACAGGAACGCCGCACCGCAATGCTCGCAGTCGCTCCACAGGAGGTGAAATGATGGACTCTTTACTGGAAGACACCTGCAAGCGTGTCATTGAGCTGGAAGGTCTGCTGCTGGTGGTCGTTGTATAAACCCGCTGTTGCGGTTTTTTTCTTTCTGTTAGCACGCTTCGGCAACTTTGTGCCGCCACCGTTCGTTGAGGTACTGGTGATGGGCAATTTTCCTGAGTTATGTCAGAAAAGGGACGCAGCCGCATGCTGTATTAAAAAGCTGAGATTGCAACTGTATCTGAAATTGTTGAATTAAATTCATGTGGTGCGCTTATTAATATGTGCTTTAGTTTAAATGATTTGGAAACTTCTCAATTTGAAAATAGTTGAATCTTTACTCCATTAAAGCTGCTATTGTCTCCTGTAAAATGGAACCATCAAGTACCGGAGCCTTCTGTTACTTGATTTTTAAGTCTTTTACTTAGGGATGACTGAGGATTTATCATGGCAAATGATTCACGAGGAAATGAGGTGGTTTTCAACCGCGCATATCTAAACTTGTGCTCTAAGAATAAGAATTTAAGTACATTGGTTATAGCCAGAGAGTTTAAGGATGATAATATTGTTGGATGTTTTTCTTTTGGCCTTAAAAAACTAATCGATATTGAGTCAAAGTGTTTGTTTTTGCGCTATAAGTACCCATGGCCAGATTTTGAAATTGAACTGGTTAAAAATAAAGGCGGTGATTACGAGTTCATGCTTTTTCATAATGATTTTCTTAAAGGTAGTGAGGTTTAAGTTAGTTATAACGATTTTTTTAATCAAATCGGATTTAATTTAATTGTTTATGTTAGACATTTTTTACCTTGAGCTTGTCTAAGGATAACATTCGAAGAGTGTCGCACGCTTGCCCGACTACTTTAATCGAACAGTTTTGATGTCACTGCTCGATTAAATTTGGCCATTACGTAATCATATAAGGTCTCGTCAATATGACTTGTTTTACCACTCATGAGTTGGGCGATTTTTGTTTACTGTGACCTAAGACTCTGTCTCTCTTTAGAGAACATGACTAAAAAACCCCATAGATTCAACCCGCTACGGTGGGTTTTGTTTTCCCATGACTGATAAAAATTAACGTTTTGTGCTCTTAAGATATTGCTCATTCAGTGAGTTAGGTGTACTGTGTATTTATACAGTGTTTGGGTGGGTGATACTATGAGAATCGAAGTAACCATCGACAAGACTAAAAAACTGCCAGAAGGGGCCATTCCCGCACTTGAAGTTTAATTGCTGCGCCGTCTTCATCAAAACTATGAAGGCTGCAAACTAAATATAAGGCGCTCAAGTACTGACGGGTTGACCGTTCTGGGTGGTGCTGACGGCGATAAAAAGCGCATAGAGCAAATCCTGCAGGAAACGTGGGAAAGTGCCGACGACTGGTTTTATTGAGCGGTAAGTAAGTGGCGGCTATGCCGCCATTGTTAACTTTTTACGCCATCTTTAGCGCGGTTATTTTTAGTGCAGTAACTCGTTGGCCGTGTTCGTTGCAGGTGGAGTGTTTCCAATGAGGTATTTATGGAAATACCGGATGATTTATTTCCAGGGTTTAAAGAGCATGCCGGGCCTGTCCTTGTTTATGTAAAAAACGGCGTGGTCGAAAGAGGCTTCCCGCTCCGTAAGGATGAGTTTGTCACCTCGCTCAGATCCCTTGATGAGGCTCGTAAAAAGGCTGGGCTTCCCCCTGTAAGTCAGGATTAAAATTAGTTATATTAATCACGGGCCTGAACAACCCTTCTTGCTAGTCACTGTGCCACGGAGAGAAACCGATGGCGCAGAAGCTACATACTCAAAAGTTGTACCTCTTTATACCGGCTATCACCAACGCTGGTGTTTCCGTTTGTCTGTCGCGCCAAGGCGGTGCGATATGAGCAAATCCAAAACAAAAGCTGAAAAGCTTCATCTTAGCCGCGTAGCCGCTCTTGGCTGCATAGTTTGCCGCAACCTTGATTACGGTGAATCACCCGCTGAAATACATCACTGCAGCTCTGGCACTGGCTTATCTGTCCGCGCTGATAACTTCCATGTCATTCCTCTTTGCCACGCCCATCATCGCACTGGTGGTTACGGCGTTGCTATTCATGCCGGCCGTAAATCATGGGAAGAGAAATTCGGTACTGAAAGCGAGTTGTTGGCGCAGGTTCTGCAGGAATTAGGGGAGACCATCGCATGACTAATCCTTACTGCGAATCTCTCACAGCCCTTCGCAACGCACCATCACATTATTTAAAAGAGGTTGGTGACCAGTGGCGAACGCCGGATCCGCTTTTCTGGGGTATCAACGCGATGTTTGGTCCGTTGATGCTGGACCTGTTCGCTGATGACAGCAATGCAAAATGTCCTGTCTGGTACACCGCAGAAGATAACGCGCTGACACAGGACTGGTCGGAAATGCTGGACTCAATTGGTGGTGCTGCATTTAGCAACCCGCCATACAGCCGCTCTCAATATCATGAAAAGCAAGCCATCACCGGCATGACTCACATCATGAACTACGCAACTGCGCAACGAGAGAAGGGCGGCCGCTATGTTTTCCTGGTGAAATCCGCAACGAGCGAAACCTGGTGGCCAGAAGATGCGGATCATGTCTGCTTTATCCGTGGGCGAATTGGTTTCGATCTGCCCGTCTGGTTTAAACCTGCTGACGATAAACAAAGGCCAACAAGCGCGTTTTTTGCTGGTGCCATAGCTGTATTTGATAAGACCTGGCGAGGCGAGAAATTCAGCTACATCAACCGCACCGAACTGGAAGCGAAAGGCCACGCGTTTATGGCGCTGGCGCAGTTTGCCATTGATAAGAAGGTGACCGCATGAGCCGTGACGCAATCGAGCGGATCCGCTACCGCTGGAAAAAGCTTCGCCTTTGCCGTCATCGCGGCACTGTATTAGTTGACTACCGCATCCTCAAAAACTTTATTCGCACCTGTCAGATCCGGGGAGAGACAGCATGACTCCAATGCAACGCCGTAGACATAATGCGGCCCTTAATGAGGTTGCCCTGGCTACGCATAAGCGCTATCTGGGGCGAGCAAAACTCTTGACCGGCATCCAGTCAGGCTGGATTAAATCATTGCTTACCGTATGGGGCGATACCATGCGCGGTGAAGCCGCGCCACGATTGCCAAGAAGCCATGAATGCTGGCGAGTTATTAGAGGAGATCGCTGGTCTGATAAATCTCTTGAGCGCTTTACTGCGGCAATTAAGCAGGCGAGGGAGGAGGGTTATCGCGGTCAGCATGCGTTAAATAGAGCACACGCAATTTTATGGCCGAAACCCACTACCAGCATAATAGATACTGCTATAAGAGATGATGATGCGGATTTCGTTGAGGAATGTGTGTTAAAGGCATTCGACACAACGGATCCGGTTTATATCGTAGGGGTGAGCTTTTACACCACTCGTAAAAAAGTCGCGGATATTGCCCGCGAGCTGGAACGAGCAGCTCCATGGCTTACGTTCAAGATGGCAAAGGATCGGGTTAACTGGTGCTTACAGGTATTTCAGGCGAAAACTTTCCTGTCTGCAAGGCAAAGCCTGAAAGCTGAATCTGAATGATTTTTTAGCAATTAGTGCTTATTTTGTTATTGGTAGTTGATTTCAGGTCTAAAAATTAGATAATCCGTTCATGCTTGGCAGAGCTGCGCCACTCGGCAGCGACAAAAAGCGACAATTTGAATATAACGAGAACCCCGCATTGCGGGGTTTTTGCTTTCCGGCGATACGACAGGGGTATTCGCGAGATGCATTGCATCAGTACCCCTGTCACATCGTCGTAGAGCATTGAAACGAGTTTCGTCAGATGTTAAATTTTTGGTGTGGTGAATCCCCCTATGCGGAGGGGCATTGCCAGTCTGATATTTTTTTTTGCGCATTGCGAGTCGTCTGTGGACTGGCGGCGACTTACCGGGAGGCACCCGGCACCACACCTAATAAAAAATGATGATAGCTGTAAGGCCCACTTCGGTGGGCTTTTTCTTTGGGCAAAAAAAAGCCCGCATGGTTTCATGCAGGCAAGGCAGTTACATTTAGATTTTGTCCCGGTATATGTTTTTTTGTCCGGAAGTCGAAAGATACTGTCTCGAATACATTTTGTAAATAACGGATTCAAACCACAAGGCCATGCATTTGCATGGCTTTTTTATTTGTGCCACCAGAGCATCATTCACTCTGTGCTTTGTCGTTAATCCATCTGGCGGCCATCCTAAAGGACTATCTGCTGAGTTCTTTTTTCAGAGGTTGCATTTTCTTCAGTACCTCATCTGAATTAGTGACTGAGAAACCCGTCGGGAAAAATAGCATTCCATCGGATGGATGTTCATCGTGCCAGTGCTTCGTGGTGGCCATCGTATGAGCGTCGAGATAACTGGTGTAAGCATCAAGGAGAGCGTTTTTCCTGCGCCTCGGGGCGTAAGGTAGCAACTGGTTGAAATCAGCATCGCTGATAAGCCTGAATGGATAAGAGCCTCCTTCAATAGCCTCAATTTCGCTTAGCAACTTTCCCCGCAGTGGTGCGGAATGCTTCCTGAACTCTGCCTTACGTGACGAATGGTTACTGATTAGTGACGGAATAAAGAGCCCTAGCAGTGTCAGTATCACTCCGATTACTGAAATAATTTCCATGAGATTTCCCTATGCCTGATTTTATTTATTCAGTATTACCCTTGGTGGGATTCGGTTTTTCTTGTTTTGGTCTTGGATACATCCTTGGCTTCGTACGCGGACGAGACTGAACAAGAAGAATAAATCCGTCTGAGAGGGTGGTGAATCCTGATATTTTTACAGTGATTTTTGGTGGCTGTCACCTGGCGGCCATCCTATTTTCCCCTCGTTCTGAGAGGATCCACAGCAATAGAGGGGGCTAAATGTCCGATCCTGTCTCTGGTACTTCAGTTGCGGCCGGCGGCCTGATGGGGGCTAGCATGTTCGGTCTGGCTACCGGAATAGATTACGGCGTGGTATTTGGTGCGTTCGCCGGGGCGGTTTTTTACGTGGCCACGGCAGCTAACATATCGCGCGGTAAGCTGGTGGCATACTTTATGACGTCATTCATTGTTGGTGTTCTGGGCGCCGGTCTGGTGGGTTCCAAGCTTTCAAGCTGGACTGGCTACAGCGACCGTCCGCTTGATGCGTTGGGAGCCGTATTAATATCAGCGCTTATCATCAAAGTTCTGACGTTTCTCAACAGCCAGGATCTAAATAGCTTGTTCAATATGCTGACCCGGTTCCGGGGAGGAGGTTCAAGTGGTAAATGATCCTTCAGCGCTGGCTAATGCAGTCATTTGCGCCGTCATTGTGCTGGCATTGATGTTCTACCAACGAGGTAGTGCGAGACACCGTCCGGGCATATCCGTTCTGGCTTATCTCATGGTGCTGGTTTATGCCAGTATCCCTTTCCGTTTCCTGTTTGGCCTGTACGAGTCATCCCACTGGCTGGTGGTGCTGGCTAACATTCTTATCTGCGGCGCGGTTCTCTGGTTCAGGGGGAATGTGGCGCGACTGGTTGATGCACTGAGGCACTGATGAACCAATCACAATTTCAAAGGGCGGCTGGTATTAGCGCCGGGTTAGCTGCGCGCTGGTTTCCGCACATTGATACTGCAATGAACGAATTCAGCATTACTAGTCCACTCGATCGAGCGATGTTCATAGCGCAGTGTGGACACGAAAGCACATCATTTACCCAGATGGTCGAAAGTTTTAACTATAGCGTTGCCGGCCTGGCTGGTTTTGTGAAGGCAAAGCGCATCACGCAGGACCAGGCGAACACCCTGGGGCGTAAAACTTACGAAAAGGTTTTACCGCTCGAACGTCAACGAGCGATCGCTAATCTCGTCTACAACAATCGTTTTGGCAATAAGGCTGCGGGCGATGGCTGGAAATACCGAGGGCGTGGAATTATCGGGATCACCTTCCTCGAAAATTATATGAAGTGCGGTAATGCACTGAAACTGGATTTAGTCAGCAACCCTGAGTTGTTGGAGAAAGATATTAATGCGGCCCGCAGCGCAGCCTGGTTTTACACCTCAAACGGATGTTTGAAATACCACGGAGATTTAGTGCGCGTGACCCAGATTATCAACGGAGGGCAGAACGGCATTGATGACCGACGCGCCCGCTTCCTGAAAGCTAAATCTGTTCTGGTATGAGGTCCTCATGGGCATTGAAATGATTATTGGTCTGGCAACTGCGTTGCTGGCCATTGTCGCTGGCGCATTTGGGTTAGGCCATGCGCGTGGGACCAACAAGGCAGAAGCCAAAGCCGATCAGCAGCGAGCCGAAGAGAACGCCGCCGCCACCGTCGCCGCGGCAGAACGTAAGGCAGATGTTATTCAAGAGGCCAGCAATGTACAGCAAACTGTTAGCCATATGCCTGATGACGATGTTGATCGGGAGCTGCGCGAAAACTTTACCCGCCCCGGTGGTGGTTGATACCGCCTGCAACTGGGTGCGGATTATCTACCTGACTGACCACGATATTGACGTGCTAGATAAGCAGACCAAGCGCGACATTCTGGCGCACAACAAATCAGTGCAGGCTAACTGCCCGCAACCAACCGGCAGGGTTACGCGATGACCAAGGCAAAGAATATTGAATTTCGACTAAGCAAACTTGAGAAAGGGCCAGACAAGAACGTTCTGGCCATCATGGAGATAAGGGCGAGAGCTATTGCAGGTAGCTTGCTGAAGCAGATTCCCTGCCAGGCGTTGAAAGATCGATAATGTCATTGAAGATTGCCTTGTAGGCTTTATTTAACTTCTCAACTGTTTTCGGGGTGATATCACTCGTAGGCGGCGCGTCGATACCATCCATTAATTCTATTTCAGCAAATTTTCTCAAAACCTGAAGGGCATTTTCTTTTTGTTCTTCGGGCATCGTTTGCACGATAAAAGCAACAACGTTTCTCAGCGCCAGGATTTGAGCGTGAGTTACGTAGTAATGATCGATCATATTTTCTACCTGTTCTGTTGAGTTCGACGATTTAACAGTATAGAGGAGAAATGTTGTCCGCCACCCTGTAGCAGCCTTTAATCGTGATGCCTCGCAATAGCGGGTAAATTTCCATATCCAACCAAAAGAGAAAAACCAATGAGTGAAGCAAAACCGCAGGACGGCAGCACTGTAAAAGGCTACCGCACATTAACCGCTGGCGACATTGAGCGAATGAACCGCCTTAAAGGCGTCAGCCGCCACTTCTGTAGTTTGCTTGATACCGAGCGAGGTGAATTGTTGGCTACCCGTTTTGACCCGAATGATCCAACGCGAATGACGGTCGAAATGTTTCTTTGTGTCGGGCAGGGGAGATTTTCGTTTACGGGAGGAGATAAACGGATTGGCGAAACCCCGGCAGCCTCGCTGGGTGATGGTTTCAGCGATAAGGTGTACCAGCCAGGAGAGGACGTATCATCTGATCCGCGAAGCGAAAACTGGTTCAACTCGACAGAAGTCGGCGGAACATCAAGCGGAACAGGGCTTGATATGGCGCAGACCTCACCAGATTCAGACGACATTATCGCGGACAGCATGATGGTAACCGGTGCGACAGTCACATTTACAGGGCTTGATACAGATGACGATGATGATGGGGATGAGGACGATAACGCGCTGCCTGAAAGCTGGGTGGCGGGAACCATTGTAGAGATTAAATCGCCGACCAACTTTCTGATTTCGACATCTTCCGGCTACAGTGTTTTTGCCAGCAAGCTCCTGACTGAAATCGCGCCGGCAGTAGGAATGCCAGTGACGTTGAGTTTTAACAGTGTTGATTATGACCTCTTCATCGCAGCATACACGCCGGGGCAGGATGCCGTACCGGGTGAGGGGGGGAGTGCAGCTAAAATTCAGGCCAGCGCAGCGCCGACGACTTACGATTACTCTCTGGGCAGCACAACCTTTACGGTGACCTGGCACGGAACAACCTATACCGTCTCTCTGGTCGCCGATTATGTCAACATGTCCGGCCTTCTGGCTGCAATTACTGAGGGGCTGACGAATCTCTACACTGGTGAAACTGAATATCAATGGCTTCCTGCTTTTCTAATGGAGATAAACTAATGCTCGTATTAAAAACAACAATAGCGTCAACAAACCCTAACCTGCCCGTAATTGATATCAATCCAGAAGAAGTCGCGATACTGGCAATGAATCCCACGGCCTGGATAAGTGCTGATTCCGGCGTTACGGCTTCCGGGGAGGCGGTGTCTCTTGTGCGCGATAAAACAGGTTTGTATGAGTGGGGGCTGGTTACCCCCACTACGACGCATCCGCCAAGAGTTATCACCTCCGGTACGCGCAAAACACTGCGTTTTGATGTGGCGGCATCTAACCCAGGGATCATGAAGAAAACCGGTAACGAGCTGACATTTCCTGCAGATGGTATTTTTACGCTGTTTATGGTTCACCGCATTCCCGCTGCGAACACGGAGGGGTTCACGGCAACCGGTGGTAATATCTGCGGAAACAACGCTGCAGAACCTAACGTTGCAAGATTCCGTTTCGGGGGGGATAGCTACACCGGTAATAATATTTTCTACAACCACGGCAGTAAAAGTATCTCTTCCTCTCCTGAGAGCTTTCCGATAAACACATCTGTAGCAGACGTCAGGGATTACGTGTGGCATATCTCAGTTGTCACAGCACTGTCTGATTCACATTCGTGGGAGTATGACGGTGTTGTATTGCAGACAACTGCGTACGGTGCAAAACCGTACACTACAGACGAGTCACGAAGGTTGACGGTTGGCGGAGCTGACAGCCCGTTTGCGTTACAATTCCGCGGCGACTTGTCGACGTTAATTCTGATACCAGGAGTAATCACAGCTGAACAGAAAAATACCGTGTATCAGTACCTGTCTGGCATTAAGAGCGACCTCACGGCGTAACCTAAAAGTGGTGGTTATTCAAACAATCACCACTAATCGTCTTTTTTCTTTTTCCAGTCCCATTCTGCATGAATCCATATCAGCGCCATAGCGCAATCAATGAAAAACATCATTTCAGGCTACTTCATATTAAGCCATATAATGAAAGACTATATAATATTAAATTGGTAAACTACTCTGACCTGGATGATAAAATCGCAGCGCGACAATATCTCAATAAAAACTGCAAATCCTCTTCACCAAGACTACCATTTCCTCCATTAATTAATTCTTCTATTTTATTAAGTTGCTCTCGCACTCTGCTTAGTTTTTGTACACCATGCGTCATTGAGGATACATCTGATTTTAAGTCACGAACAGTCTCTTCGAGGTGCATTTTTTCCTGCTTAATTTTGTCATGTTCGATACTTATTTCAACTAGTTCTCTTGATGTCGTTTCGTATTTCTCATTTAATTTTAAGATATCCATATTTTCTTGGCTTAATTTTGTTATTTTATTTTCCATTTTTACCGACTCAGCAGTTAGGCTGTCAATAATTAATTCAATCTCTTTTTTTTGAGATTCAAATGTATGTATTGATGCTCTCAATTCAGACTCTTTCTTCCATAAAGAATCAACATTAGAGTTCTTCTCTGCCTCTTTTTGACGCATTAATGCAATTCGTAAAGCTGTTCTTGCTTGCATAACAGCTTTAATGCCTTCATTTTCCACCTCTGCTTCTGTTAAGTTTTTTCTTCTTATGACTTTACTTGTGTTACTTTGATTGTTAAATAAATCAATTTTATCGAATATCCATCTATGTACTTTTAACATACCGTACATAAACAAAGGATATGACAAAGTAAGTATTGTAGCAAAGATGATCGGGATGACAATATAAGAGTAAGGAAATAAGGTGCAACTCTCAAACTTTACAGGTAGAGATGATTTAATTAATGATATTTTGTAAAGAACATCATCCTTAGATAAGACGAAATAGAATATATCCTTCCAATTCCAAACAATCCATGAAATTACAAAACTACCAAAAAAAGCATTCTTGGCCCTGAACTCGATTGAGTCTTGAATTGGGGTGATTAGGATTTCCTTTATAGAAGATAGTACTTCTTTTATTTCCGCCATGAGTTACCTTACCCAAAAGCTTGTTAATTTATCCAGTTATACTAAATGCAATAAATAAGTCAAGGGGTTCTCGTTAAAATGGAAGATAGGAAAACATTCAATGATGGCCTATGCCGGATTATTGCCATAAGTTGTCTAACGTTTCCCCAAAAGCTGGAAACAGCTTCACCCTTCAACAGATGGATGATGTGGTAGGAGAGGAGGCCTGAATAGTATTTACATGTCTTCCAGTCGGCATCCGTACAAAAAGCAACACCTTACCTCTGTGCTAAAGATCGATAGATGAAACCTGCATTGATCAATTCATCTGATGAAATTACTGTATATATAAGGGTCTTCCCCGATCATGGTGGGAAGGCTCAGAACGCCATATTCAGCTTCCCATAGTGGAACATCACTCCCAGCTTAAAGCGCTCCCGGTTTCGGTATCCCCTCGCTTTTATCCTCAACAGCCTGATCTTGCTGTTTAGTGCTTCCGCATTTCCGTTTGATACACCGTGGCGCATGGCGTTCAGGATGCCGTACAGCCTTTTCCCTATCGTTTTGGCCGCGTTCTTCATCATGGGGACATCACTGTTAGCCGCCAGCGCCAGCCATCTCTGCCAGTCATCGCGTCTTTCCTCGCTCCATGACCTGTTCCAGATATCCTTTGCCAGCTCTTTCAGCGCCCAGCACTGGCTTGTCAACTTCATCTGTGCACGCAGCCATATCAGCTTTTCCTGCCTGGATTCGGTCATCCACTTATCGCTGTACTGC
>NZ_ALNJ01000095.1:0-2405 GCF_000293135.1 Klebsiella sp. OBRC7
ATGACAAAGTCATCGGGCATTATCTGACCATAAAACACTATCAATAAGTTGGAGTCATTACCATTTAATGAAGAACGGTAAAGATTATCTGAGCCGGTATCCGGAGCATTAACCCCAATAGTCATTATGGGTAATATTGTGCCATCGCGCTCCTCGCTGTTTTTATGTTAATCCGACGACAAGACCACACTTTGTATATGGACATACTCATTGCGGGTGTTAGTATGACATTGACGGTAGCAATAAATATGCGTGTTTCATTTAAGGCGAGGATTGCTGATGATGACCACATTGATCGCACCTCTTTCTGACCGGTTAGCAGCGCTGCAGGCTCCCTGCGCCAGTCGGCCTTATCCCCGATTCCTCCCTTCCCTGAAGAGACGAAACTCCGCCATGTGGAGGAGAAGCGCGCACCACTCAGCCTATGGAACAAAGCGAGTCGCGTATGGACAAAATCAAACGGCGTTGGGTTGGATACGTTATTGGTTTAGCGGTGGTGATTGCCGCAGCGGCATGGTGGATGCTGCGCCCGCCGGGGATCCCTGAGGGCTTTGCCAGCAGTAACGGCAGGATTGAAGCCACAGAAGTCGATATCGCCACCAAAACCGCCGGGCGTATCGACACCATCCTGGTCAAAGAGGGACAGTTTGTTCGCCAGGGCGAGGTGCTGGCCCGTATGGACACCCGGGTACTCAACGAACAACGGCTGGAGGCCGCCGCGCAAATCAAGGAAGCAGAGAGCGCGATTGCCGCCGCGAAAGCCCTGCTCGACCAGCGCCAAAGCGAAATGCGCGCTACGGAAGCGGTGGTGAAGCAGCGGCAGGCGGAACTAAACTCCTCGGCTAAACGACACGTCCGTTCCAGCACGCTCTCGCAGCGCGGCGCGGTCTCCGCACAGCAGCTGGATGACGACCAGGCGGCGGCAGAAAGCGCCAGAGCGGCGCTGGAATCCGCCAAAGCGCAGGTCTCTGCCGCCAGGGCCGCGATTGAGGCGGCGCGAACCAGCATCATACAGGCGCAAACCCGGGTCGAGGCCGCCCAGGCGACCGAACGGCGGATTATCGCCGATATCGACGATAGCGAGCTGAAAGCCCCGCGCGATGGCCGCATTCAGTACCGCGTCGCCGAACCGGGAGAGGTGCTGGCGGCGGGCGGCCGGGTGCTGAATATGGTCGACTTATCCGATGTCTATATGACCTTCTTCCTGCCTACCGAGCAGGCGGGTCTGCTGGCGCTGGGCAGCGAAGCGCGAATTATCCTCGATGCCGCGCCGAATCTGGTGATCCCCGCCAATATCAGTTTTGTCGCCAGCGTGGCGCAGTTTACGCCTAAAACGGTGGAAACCAGCGATGAACGGCTGAAGCTGATGTTCCGCGTAAAAGCCCGTATTCCGCCAGAGCTGCTGGCGGAGCATCTGGAGTATGTGAAGACCGGCCTGCCCGGTATGGCCTGGGTCCGTCTGGATAACCAGCAGGCGTGGCCTGAAGCGCTGACGGTGAGGTTGCCGCAATGAAAACCGTCGCCCGCCTGGAAAACGTCAGCCAACACTTTGGCGCAACCGTCGCGCTGAAGGACATTACGCTGAGCATTCCCGCCCGCTGTATGGTGGGCCTAATCGGGCCCGACGGCGTGGGCAAGTCCAGCCTGCTATCGCTGATTTCCGGCGCGCGCGTGATTGAGCACGGCAACATTATGGTGCTCGGCGGCGATATGAGCAATGTACGTCATCGCCAGGACGTCTGCCCGAAAATCGCCTGGATGCCCCAGGGGCTGGGGAAGAATCTCTACCATACCCTGTCGGTCTATGAAAACGTCGATTTCTTCGCCCGTCTGTTCGGCCATGATAAAGCCGAACGCGACATCCGCATCAATGAGCTGCTCCAGAGTACCGGCCTGGCGCCGTTTCGCGACCGCCCGGCAGGAAAACTCTCCGGGGGGATGAAGCAGAAGCTCGGCCTGTGCTGCGCGCTTATTCACGACCCGCAGCTGCTGATCCTTGATGAACCCACCACCGGCGTCGATCCCCTCTCGCGGGCGCAGTTTTGGGATCTGATCGACAGCATCCGCCAGCGTCAGCCGGAGATGAGCGTCCTGGTCGCCACCGCTTACATGGAGGAGGCGGAGCGCTTTGACTGGCTGGTTGCCATGAACGCGGGGGAAGTTCTGGCGACCGGCAGCGCCGATGAGCTTAAAGCGCACACGGCGAGTCAGACGCTGGAACAGGCGTTTATCGCCCTGCTTCCTGAAGCCCAGCGCCTGGCGCATAAAGAGGTGATCATCCCGCCGCGCAATGCGGACGAAAGCGAAATTGCGATTGAAGCGCGCGGGCTAACGATGCGCTTCGGTCAATTTGTTGCCGTTGATCACGTCAACTTCCGCATTGCCCGCGGCGAGATTTTTGGCTT
>NZ_ALNJ01000096.1:0-3541 GCF_000293135.1 Klebsiella sp. OBRC7
CGGATTGGTGATAACATCCACTTTTTTATCAGCCGCGGCGTCGATTTTCGCCTGGCGTTCGGCCAGGGCTTTATCGACGGCTTTCGCCACAATGGCGTCGATCTGTTCTTGAGTAAATTCTTGTGCGAATACGGAAATTGGGCACAGCGCGGCGACGACCGCCATGGTTAATGGCAGCATTTTTACAGTTTTCATCATTATCTCGCTTTTAATAATTCATATATTCAGATAATAGCTATCCCGCCAGGGTAAGCTGGTATATTTATTTCGGGTACAGTTGCTAAATATTGATATAAATTAACGCTGGTATAAATGAATTAACTCTTCCGAAAATTCACGGGCGAGCAGTGAATTCATTAAGTGATCCTGAGCATGGACCATAATTAACGTCATCGGCTGGCGCGCTTCGCCAGCGTCCTGCTCGATAAGCCGGGTCTGCATCTGGTGCGCCCGGCGGGCGTAGCCATCGGCTTCATTCAGAAGCAAGCGCGCTTCATCTATATTACCGTTGCGGGCGCAATGGAGCGCTTCAAAACATAATGAGCGTGACTGGCCCGCATTAACGATAATTTCCATTACCGCATCTTCTAATTCAATCATGATAGATCCTGAGGTCATTAACTTTATTCTTTAAATAATGCAGTGAAAGTCCCTTTTCCGCATTATTTATGCCGTCATCTTAAATATAATATTAAATATAGAGATTAATTATTGGCTGACCGTTTCGGCAACCGGCACTGCGGCTTTTGCTTTTTCAACTTCAGTTTTCATTAACGAGCGTTCATAGGCGCGCAGGAAGGGCAGGTAGATTAGCGCCGACATCACCATGCAAATTAAACACATCACCACCGGGCTTAGCGTCCAGTTTGCAGCCCATGATGCGCCGATAGGCGCCGGCGTCGTCCACGGCGTTAGCGAAACGACCTGGCTGAGCCAGCCGAGGCGCGTCGCCCCGTAAGCCAGAACGGCGTTAATCATCGGCACAAAGACGAACGGGATAAACATCATCGGGTTCATGATAATCGGCGCGCCGAACAGAATCGGTTCATTGATATTAAAGAAGCTCGGTACGATACCCATTTTGCCAATGGTGCGCAGGTGGGTGACGCGGCTACGCAGCAGCAGGAACGCCAGCGGAAGCGTGGAGCCGACGCCGCCAATCAGCAGGTAGTGGTCCCAGAAACCCTGCAGATAGACATGCGGCAGAGCCGCACCGGCCGCCAGCGCTGCCTGGTTCGCCGACAGGTTGGCCATCCAGAAGGGGTTCATAATGCCGGTCACAATCAGCGAGCCGTGGATCCCGGCGAACCAGAAGATCTGGCACATCAGGACGGAAAGCAGGATCGCCGGCAGAGAGTCAGAGGCGGAAACCAGAGGCTCCAGCAGATGCATAATCGCCTGCGGCAGGATCATACCGGTCTGCGCTTCGATAAACAGATTCAGCGGATGCAGGGTCGCGATCACCACCAGCACCGGGATAAGGATTTCAAACGAACGCGCAACGCCGGTCGGCACTTCTTTCGGCAGGCGAATCGTAATGTTGTTCTGCTTTAGCCAGGCGTAAACGCGGGTGGAATAGATGGCGGTGATCAAGGCGGTAAAAATACCCTGACCAGAGAGGTACTGGGTGGAGATTTTGCCATCGGCGTACGGTGCGGCAACCAGTAAGAAAGCCATAAACGCCAGCAGACCGGACATCACCGGGTCGAGCTGGAACTGGCGTCCGAGGCTGGCGCCGATCCCCACCGAAATAAAGAACGTCATCACGCCCATGCTGAGGTTAAACGGCAGCATCAGCTGTTCGCGATACTGCTGGGAGAAGTCCAGCCAGCCGCGGGCGAAACCGTTAGTGGTATCCGGGGAAAAAGGCGGAAAGATAAATACCAGCATGAATGAGCCGATGATCATAAACGGCAGTGCGGCAGTGAAACCATCGCGAATCGCGATAACGTATTTCTGCTGCCCAAGGCGTCCTGCCAGCGGGGTAATTGATTGCTCGATCGCGGCAATCATGGACTGATACAGAGAACTCATTTGCACACCTCTTAATGCGCTTCAATCAGCGACAGGGCATAATCCAGGACGTTGTCTCCCCGCTGCATTCCGTAATCCATGGCGTTAATCGGCTGGACCGGAATATTCAGGGGAGCGGCTTTCTCAGTTAAGTTTTTCAGCATGTATTTCACCTGTGGTCCAAGAAGCACCACCTGGTATTGCGGAAACTGCATGTCAAATTCGGAAACTCCGTAGGCGTCAATCTGCACCGGCAGGTTACGTTCCTTCGCGGCATCAACCATCTTTCTGACCAACAGGCTGGTGGACATTCCGGCAGAGCAGTACAGCATAATCTTGTACATTGACGATCGTCCTCAAAATGTAAAAAGTTATTGCGTGGATGATTTGATATCAGACGGAAACCGGTTTCCATTTATAAAAAACAGAACTGTGATAACCGTCAAGATCTGTCAGTCAAAGGGCGTGTTAATTAGATTTGGCTCACAAATTTTCCTGGTTTTTGCTACGATTTTCCATGAAACGGAAAATCGGTTTCCAAATAAAAAGGGAAACGGATATACTGCCGCTGGTTATTATTGAAGCGATTCAGGTTTAAGGATTTACAGGGATCGGATTGGCCCTGTCAGGGGAAAATAATGTCTACAATCAACGATGTATCGCGGTTAGCTGGGGTGTCTAAAGCCACAGTCTCTCGGGTGTTGAGCGGTTCGCGCGGCGTAAAGGAAGCCAGCCGACAGGCGGTATTGCAGGCGGCGGAAGCGCTTAACTACCGGCCGAATATGATAGCGCAATCTTTGCTGAGCCAGACCACCGGCTGCATCGGCGTCATTTGCGCCCAGGACAACATTAATCAAACCACCAGCTATCTCTACGCGCTGGAAAAACAGCTCAGCCAGCACCAGATGCACCTGCTGCTGCGTTTTGCCAACAGCCGCGACAGAGTGCTGCATTCGCTGGAAGAGTTGACCTGCGGCCTTTGCGATAATGTGTTAATCATCGGCGCGCGGTTTCCGCTCAATATCGACCGGCCCGACGTGGTACTGATTGACTGCCTGGAAAGCGACGGAACGAATAGCATTCAGTTTGACCACGCCTTCGCGGCGGAAACGGCCTGCAACTATCTGATAAGCCAGGGGCGGCGCCAGATTGCGCTAATCCATCCCCAGGCCAGCGGCTTTGCTGACCAGGTTCTTCTGGGCTATAAGCACGCGCTGGAAAAGAATTTTCTGCCGTTCAATCGCAACCTGGTTTTTCTCGACAGCCATTCGCCATCCGTGGCGGTGCAGGAGCTGGTAAACAACGCAACCACCCTGAATTTTAATGCGTTATTGGTGGCCAACGAGCAGCAGGCGCAGCTGGTGGTGCCGCAGCTCCAGGCGTTTAATCGCGCGGTGCCGGAAAAAGTCATGGTGTTCAGCCTGGCGGGCTCGTTACAGCTGCCCGGTATTCCGACGATTCCGGCGATTGAATATTCCATGGACGCGATGGCCAGCCAGATAGTCAACTGGCTGACCGAGAAGACGCA
>NZ_ALNJ01000097.1:0-20912 GCF_000293135.1 Klebsiella sp. OBRC7
AGTTCCGCCCGATGCTGCGCTTCTACGTGACCGGCGGCCAGGTGGATAACAAACGCACCGCGAAGGTGAACGGCACCAAAGACGAGCAGCTGGATTCGCTGAACGTCGGCGGCATGTTTGAGGCATGGTTCTAAGAGAGTGAAATCGCCCCGGGTCGCGGTGTCAGAGCCCGATCCGGGCCACCGCACTGTAGCCCGGCTAAGCGCAGCGCGAGCCGGGAAGAAGGCGCATCGATATATTCATCCCGGCGCATTCCCCGGGTTGCGGCGTAACGCCTTACCCGGGCTACCGCTGGCTTAGGTGGTTTGCAAAAGTAACCGGAGATTACCTCTGGCTCATCCGGCGGGCGATGCGTTCAAGCTTAATCATCAGCAGCAGCGTGACGCCCACCAGCACGATGGTCAGCGCCGAACCATCGGCAATATTTCCGCGATCGGTCAGGCTGAAAATCGTCACCGGCAGCGTTGTCCAGCCCGGCGGGTAGATCATCACCGTCGCGCCCAGCTCCCCCATCGACAGCGACAGGCTTAACGCCAGTGCCGAAATCATCCACGGCGTCATCAGCGGCAGCGTAACGTGGCGCAGGCGATACCACGGCGATGCCCCGAGGCTGGAGGCGACGTTTTCAATGTCAGCGGAAATCCGCGCCAGACCGGTGGAAACGTTGCTGAAGGTAAACGCGGAAATCAGCACGAAGTGCGCCGCCAGAACGATCCAAAAGGTGCCGTTCATCTGCAGCGGTCCCTGGCTGAAGGCCACCAGAATGCCAAGACCCACAGAAACGGATGGGATGGCGCCTGGCAGATAGAACATCAGCCCAAGGTATTTTTGCAGCTTCGCACCGTACTGCCGTAAGGACAGCGCAGCCCACATGCCGCACAGCAGAGCGAACAGGCTGGCGCAAAATCCGACTATCAGGCTGGAAAAGAGCGCATCCCACGCGGCGCCGCGAAACGCGTTAACAAAGTGTCCGAGGGTAAAGCCGGACGGCAGCAGGCCGTTCCACTGCTGGCTCAGGCTGGACATCAAAATCACCGCCAGCGGCAGGAAGAAAAACCCGGCAAATAGCGTTACCGCCAGCGCTCCCGCCGCCGTACGGCCTTTACGCGACCAAATCAACATCGTTAGCTCCTCACGCCGGTACGCGCGGCGGCCAGCCGATAGAGCATAAACAGCCCCAGCGACAGCAGAATATTAATCAGCGCAATCATGCAGGCGACGCTGTAGTCCGACTCGAGAATAGCCTTGCTGTAGACCATCATCGGTAGAGTATTTACCCCTTTGGCGCCGATAAACAGCACGATGCCGAACTCGTTGGTGGTCAACAGCAGACACAGGCTGCCGCCGGCCATTAGCGCCGGAAGCACCGCCGGAAAAATCACCTGGCCGATGACGCGCAGCGGATGCGCGCCGAGGATGCTCGCCGCTTCAAGCTGGCTTTTATCAATCTGCCGCAGCCCGGCCATCAGCGGGCGCATCACCAGAGGGGTGAAGACGGTCATTTCCGCCAGTATGACCCCCTGAATTGAATAGAGAAAATCCACCGGCGGCAGTTCAAAAGCAAACAGCGACATCAGCGTCCCGTTCAGCAGACCGGCGGAGCCGTAAATAAAGGTGAAAGCCAGGGTGATGAGAAAGGTCGGCAGCGCAATAAAGGTATCAATTATCCGGCTAATCAGCTGGCTACCGGGAAACGGGATAAACACCAGAATCAGCGCCAGCACGCTGCCGAGCAGCAGGCAGCCTGATGTCGCGATAACCGCGATTTGCAAGGTATTGAGCAATGCGCTGAGAAAGCGCCGGGACTCCACCACCTGCCAGAAGGTTTCGAGGCCCAGGTGGCCCTCGGTATCGCGCAGCGCCTGTTCGCCGATGAGCAGCAGCGGGTAGAAAAACAGGGTCGCCAGCACCAGCAGCGGCGGCAGCAGCCACAGTAAGGGCCGCAGATGAACAGAGCGGCGCGGGAGCGTTAAGATCTGCGACATTATGACACCTCAATCAGGACCGCATCGTTGGGTTCAAAATAGAGCGCCAGCCTGTCGCCCGCACGCGGCAGCGGATTCACGTGGGTCATCACGATACGCACAGCCTCCCCCGCCACGTCGCATAGCAGATGGGTCAAATCGCCCTGCCAGTGCACGGAAGTCAGGATGGCGTTCAGCCGGTTGCTGGTGGCCGATCGCGGCGCGAGACTCATATGCTGCGGGCGAATACACAGCAGCTTATTGTTGCCATGCTGGCCGCCGCGGCTGAACGCGGCGATCAATCCGCCGCCGCAGCTGACGCTGACCAGGCCAGGTCCCGCGGTATCTGTCAGCGCTGTCGCCTGCAGGATATTGGCACGTCCGAGAAACTCAGCGCTAAAACGATTAGGCGGATAGTGGTAAAGCTGATGGGTTTCGCCGTGGGCAATGAGCGAGCCGTCTTTCATGATGCCAATCTTGTCCGCCAGGGTCAGGGCTTCGGTCTGATCGTGGGTGACGTAGAGAATGGTCAGCTCCGGCAGTTCGCGGTGCAGACGGGCAATTTCCTCCACCATGTTGTGACGGATTTGCGCATCCAGCGCCGAGAGCGGCTCATCAAGCAGCAATACCCGCGGACGCACGGCGATGGCGCGGGCAATTGCGACGCGCTGCTGCTGGCCGCCGGAAAGCTGGTGCGGATAGCGGCTGGCGTAATCCGCCATGCCAACGATTTTCAGGGCATCCTGAATCCGTTCAGCGATCTGCGCTTTGGGCTGCTTCTGCGCCCGCAGGCCGAAGGCGACGTTATCTTCTACCTTCATATGCGGAAACAGGGCGTAGTTTTGAACCACCATACCAAGGCCGCGTTGATACGGCGGCAGGTGGGTGATATCCGTGTCGCCAAGCAAAATTCGACCACCGGCAGGCTGCACAAAACCGGCTATCGCCCGCAGCACCGTGGTTTTCCCGGAGCCCGAAGGGCCAATCAGCGCCAGCACCTCACCGGGTTCAATGGTTAATGTCAGCGGCTTCAGCACCACGTTGCCGTGATAAGAAACGCGCAGCGCGTCGAGAGTAATTCCTGACTTCCCCGCCAGTGACGGGGTGGGGGCAACGGTCGTTTTCATTAACATCACGCTTACTCGCTGTCCGTCACTTTATGCCAGCGGGCAATATCCGCCGACAGCGAAACCGCAACGTCGTCCCAGTTGGGTTCCCAGCTTTTCACGCCGTCAAGCGCCGCTTTCGCCGCTTTAAAGTTAGCATCTTCCGGCGTCACGTCGCTGCGCACCGGCAGACCCCAGGAGAGCGCGCTGACGCTGGACTGAGCGGATTTATCGAGCAGGAAGTTAATCAGCTTTTTACCGTTTTCGCCGTTCGGACCGTTCTGCACCAGGCCGATGGTATAGGGCAGCGCCAGCGCGCTGCGTTCGCCTTGCGCGTCCGCTGGCCAGAAGATTTGCACATTCGGGTTACGCGCCATCTGCGACAGGTTCATTTGCAGATCGCCGTTAGCGATGTACAGCTCGCCTTTATTGACCAGCGCGGTCAACTTACCGGTGGAAGCAGACGGACCAACGTTATTGGCCTGGAGCTTACCGAGATAATCGAATCCCGCCTCTTTGCTCCCCATGCTGTGAAACGCCTGTAGCATGACCGCCGTACCGTCACCCGCCTGCCCCGGCGTCGAGTACTGCAGCTTGTTCCTGAAGCGGCTATCGAGCAGATCCTGCCAGCTGGCCGGCGCGGTTTTCAGCAGCTTACTGTTATAGATAAAGGTCAGATAGTTATTCACCAGCGGCGAGTAGCGGTCGTGTACGCCCGGGATCCGGGCGCTGTCCTGCGGCTGAAATTCGACCAACAGCTGTTCTTTCGCGGCACGCTGGATAAACGGCGGCACCGTCACCAGCACATCGGCCTGAGGGTTGGTGCGCTCTTTTGCCAGGCGTTCAACAATCGCCCCGGAACCGCCTTCCACGTACTGCACCTTGATGCCCGTTGCTTTGGTGAAAGCGGCGAACTGGTGCTGGTACCAGCTGTTATCACCATCGTGCAGGCCGTCAGCGGAGTAAACCGTGACGATGCCATCTGCCCAGACCGGAGAGCCGGTCAGCGCGAACAGGGACAGCAGGGCAAGTCGGGAGAGTTTCATCGTATATGCCTCATCGGGTAGGTAATCATTCTGGTGTAGACCAGATTGTTTTTCACGCTACCGGGGGTTTATGACAAAACGATGAATGAAGTGTGGCGAAAGGATGACGCCGGCGCAGAAGACCCTCTCCCGGAGGCGGCGCTTGATGCGCCTGTCCGGGCTACCCGTCCGCAGACGGCGGTAAACCCGTAGCCCGGGTAAGGCGCCAGCCGCAACCCGGGGAAAATGCTCGGACAGGACCCATAAAATCAATGGGTATCGACTTCAATACGCAGGCTGTCGTGACGCCAGTACTCGATATCGTAATCGAGAATTCGCCCGTGCTGATCGTAGTTGAGGCGGCGCAAGAGCAGCGCCGGGCGCCCTTCCATCACCCCCAGGGCTTCCGCGGCCTGGGGCGGCATTGAGGTGGGCCAGAACGACAGATGCATACTGGTATATATCAGGTCATAGTGGGTCTGATAAATTTCGGTCAGGCTGCCGTTTAAATCATGCCGAAGCAGCTCCGGAACCCTGGCGGGCAGGCAGTGATTTTCACAGTAGCAGATTGCCCGCCCGTCAGCATGGCGCAGTCGGGTGAGCAGGTAGATCTGGTCGAACGGCTGCAGCGCCAGCGGCGCCATAACGTCCAGCGGAACGGCGGCCAGACGCCCGTCGAGCAGTACCGTTTTCGGCTCCCGCCCCTGTTCCAGGCACAGCTTGTGGAAGTTGGTATTCTGCGTCGGATCCAACCACAAGCGCTCCGGCGTAACAAACCAGCCGCGGCGGTCGGCGCGATAAATCACGCCGCTGGACTCAAGCTGCGCCAGGCTCTCACGCACCGTAATACGCGTGGTGTTGAACAGCGCGCACAGCTCGCGCTCGGACGGCAGCTTATCGCCGCTCTTCAACGCGCCGTTTTGAATACGCGCCTGAAGCTGCGCCTTGATCAGCAGATACTGTGGCGTCTCGCCAGAGGGTGATTTCATGTTCGCTCGCGGCCAAATTTGATGCGCTCATTATACATAACCAGATGAATTTTTTGTTGCAGCGCTACTTTCCCTTTGACCTTTTCGGGGCACGATCGTCATTATAAAAAACATCTGGTATAGACCAAATGGTGAAAACAATGACTTCGCGTAATTATCTGCTGCTGACGCCCGGACCGCTAACCACTTCCCGTACGGTAAAAGAGGCGATGCTGTTCGATAGCTGTACCTGGGACGACGACTACAATCTCGGCGTCGTTCAGGTTATTCGCCAACGGCTGGTGGAACTGGCGACGCCCGCTAACGGCTACACCTCAGTACTGCTGCAAGGCAGCGGCAGCTACGCGGTTGAAGCGGTGCTCGGTAGCGCGATCGGCGCGCAGGGGAAAGTACTGATTATCAGCAACGGCGCCTACGGCGCGCGCATGATCGAGATGGCGAAACTGATGTGCATTGCGCACCATCCCTACGACTGCGGTGAAGTGGCGCGACCGGACGCGGCGGCGATCGAACGGATCCTGCAAACCGACCCGGCGATCACCCATATCGCCATGGTGCATAGCGAAACTACGACCGGCATGCTCAACCCGATCGAAGAGGTCGCCGCGCTGGCAAAACGGTACGACAAACGCTACATCGTCGATGCCATGAGCAGCTTCGGCGGCATTCCCATGGACGTCGCCGCGCTGAACATTGACTATCTGATCAGCTCCGCCAACAAATGCATACAGGGGGTGCCGGGCTTTGCCTTCGTCATTGCCCGGGAAGCGCAGCTGGCAGCTTGCGCAGGCCGCTCGCGCTCGCTGTCGCTGGATCTGTACGCCCAGTGGCGCTGCATGGAGGATAACCACGGCAAGTGGCGCTTCACCTCACCGACCCATACCGTGCTGGCCTTTGCCCAGGCGCTGAAGGAGCTGGCGGAGGAAGGCGGCGTGCGCGCACGTCATCAGCGTTACAGCACGAACCAGCGCCGTCTGGTGGCGGGAATGCGTGCGCTAGGCTTTCAGCCGCTGCTCGACGATAGCCTGCACTCGCCGATCATCACCGCGTTTTACTCCCCGGATGCGCCGCAGTATCGCTTTAAGGATTTCTATCAGCGGCTTAAAGAGCAGGGTTTCGTGATCTACCCGGGCAAGGTGTCGCAAAGCGACTGCTTCCGTATCGGCAACATCGGCGAAGTGTACGACGCCGACATCACCGCCCTGCTGGCGGCCATCAAAAACGCCATGTACTGGCAATGCTAAGGAACCGTCATGAACCGTATTAACGCCGTTATTCTTGATTGGGCAGGCACCACCGTCGACTTTGGCTCCTTCGCGCCGACGCAGATTTTCGTTGAGGCCTTCCGTCAGGCTTTTGCCGTGGAGATTACGCTCGAAGAAGCCAGGGTGCCGATGGGTCTCGGCAAATGGCAGCATATTGAAGCGCTGGGGAAACTGCCCGCCGTGGACGCCCGCTGGCAGGCGAAGTTTGGCCGGGCGATGAACGCTGCCGATATCGACGCGATCTATGCTGCTTTTATGCCGCTGCAGATTGCCAAAGTTGTCGATTTTTCTGCGCCGATCGCCGGGGTTGTCGACACCATTGCCGCGCTGCGCGCCGAAGGCATAAAAATTGGCTCCTGTTCCGGCTATCCGCGTCCGGTGATGGAAAAGCTGGCGCCGGCCGCCGCCGCGCAGGGCTATGCGCCAGACCACTGGGTGGCGACGGACGATCTCGCCGTCGGGGGACGGCCAGGCCCGTGGATGGCGTTACAGAACGTCATTGTCCTCGGCATCGACTCGGTAGCCCACTGCGTCAAGGTTGATGATTCCGCTCCCGGCATTACCGAAGGATTAAACGCCGGGATGTGGAGCGTGGGTATGGCGGTTTCCGGTAACGAATTCGGCGCCAGCTGGGAGGAATATCAGCAGATGAGCGCCGAAGAGATCGCCGCCCGCCGCGAGCACGCCGCCGGGAAGCTTTACGCCGCCGGGGCGCACTATGTGGTGGATACGCTGGCGGATTTGCCGGGCGTGATTGCCGACATCAACCGTCGTCTGGCACAGGGCGAACGCCCGTAGTTTTATTGACGATTCGCCTGACTGCGGCCCCATTACACTCGTACTTTCGTCGCCACCAGCAGGCCGGTCAGCAGCATCAACGTACCGGAGAGGACCAGCGGCGAGAGCAGACCAAGGTGATCCAGCGCCACGCCGCCAACCGCGGCGCCGCAGGTGTTGGCCAGCTGGATCACCGCCACCTGAATCGACCCGGCTTTCTCCGCCTGATCGGACAGGGAGCGGGTGATCCACGTTGACCAGCCAACCGGTATCAACGCGAAGGCAAAGCCCCAGATAACGGCAACCGTCGACGCCACGATTTTACTCTCCCCCCACAGTACCAGTACCGCCGCGCTGATGGCCAGCACCACCGGGGCAACCGCCAGCGCCGCTTTCACCGATCTTTTGAGCAGCATCGAAGAGAGCGAGGTGCCGACGAAGCTGGCGATGCCAAAGCTCAACAGCACCAGCGTCAGGCCGTCAACGTCAAAGCCCGCCAGCGTCATATACACCGGGCGAATATAGGTAAAGAAGGCGAACTGGCCGGCGAAGGCCATAAAAATGGCGCACATCCCGGCCATCACGCCGGGGCGCTTTAGCAGGCCGAACATATTTTGCTGCGCCGAAGTCGACTCGCCCGGCAGAGACGGCAGCGCCTTCAGCACCCAAATCGTACAGACCACCCCCATCACCGCGGCGGCGTTAAAGACGTTACGCCAGCCGATAATCCCACCGAGGAAGCTGCCCAGCGGCGCGGCGATCACCAGCGCTATCGATACCGCGCCAAAAATAACCGACAGGGCTTTGGGCACCACGCGCATCGGCACCAGCCGCATGGTGAGCGACGCCGACATCGCCCAAAAGCCGCCCAGCGCCAGCCCGAGGCAGGCGCGGCCGAGCAGCAATAACGCAAAGCTGTTAGCAAAAGAGACCAGCAGGCAGGAAAGGGTCAGCAGAACCGAAAACAGAATCACCACGTAGCGGCGATCGGTACTGCGGATGATCGAGGTGATAAACAGGCTGGCAAACATCGCCACGAACGCCGTGGTGGTGACCGACTGTCCGGCAACCCCTTCGGAGATGCCTAAATCCTGCGCCATCGGCGTGAGCAGGCTTACCGGCAGGAACTCAACGGTAATCAGGCAGGCCACGCAGAAGGCCACCGCAAAAACCGCCGACCAGTTGGGTCGCGCCGCCTGATGAGCCTGTGGCGCAGAGGCATTCGAAGGAGTCATAAGTTACCTGCATGGTTAAATACGGGGAAGCCGCGCAGTGTAACATTTTAAATGTGACGAATTTAACGTTTTGACAACTTTTCAGGCCTTGCAAAGCACCTGCGTAGCTGCTCGCATAACCGGAAAATCACGTTTTTAGGTATTTCAGAACAGTAAGAGGAAGAAATAACATAGCACTTGGTGCTATATTTATGGTTACAGGATGTCAGCCAATGCGTGTTTTTAAAACGAAATGGTTTACCAGGGAAGCCCGGGCCCATGCGATTGGTGATGGCGAACTCTGCAAAGCGATTGAAGCCATTCTCCAGGGAAAAGCAGATAACCTTGGTGGCGGTGTTTACAAAAAACGCCTCAATAAAAATCGCGATCGCGCAATTATTCTGGCAAAGGGCGCTGAGCATTGGTTTTACACATTTTTATACGCCAAACAGGATATCGCCAATATCGATAACCGAGAACTCGCGGCGTTCCGTGAGTTAGCCAGGCATTATTCCCTTCTCAGCGAGGAGAAAATGGCGGCATTGGTTAAGAGAAAAGAATTGGTGGAGATTTGTCATGACTGCAAAAACTAAATTCAAAAGCCCCGCCTTTGAAGCTATCCATAGCGCTGCAGCAGGTTTATACAGTGTTGATGCGATCGCGCAGGAGACAATGCGCAGCTTTGATGAAACATGCATCAGCCGCGTAAGCGATTTCCAACCTGGTGAAATTAAGGCTCTACGTGACCAACTCAACGTCAGTCAGCCGGTTTTTGCCCGCTATCTGAACACCAGCGTTTCCACGGTCCAAAAATGGGAAAGCGGGGCAAAACGCCCAGGTGGGCTGGCACTGAAATTACTCACCATCGTGCAAAAACATGGGTTAGAGGTACTGGCATGATGGCTTTGTTGCGATGACCTTTGCACCGGTGGCCTCGTCGGCTTGACGTTTAACGAAGCCAACAGTGCACCGGGAAGTGATATCAGTGCAGCCAGTGGACGCCATCCTCCGGTAAAAACAGCGCGTTATAGCGCTCCTGCAAAGCGTGCAGGTCGCTCACTTCCGGCTCCAGCTCGCGAAGAAAACCTTGTGCCAGGCGGATTTGCGCTTCGGTAATCGGCGCCGCGAGGCGGGACTTTTTCATCAACCGATACCAGTAGTGCAGGTTCTGCTCGCTGCCGTCGACGATAGCGACCTGCCAGATCAGCAGCACCTGCGCGGCATTTTGCAAATGCGCTTCATTAGGCCGCTCCAGGTAGCGCAGATACTCGTTACCGGCGGTTTTTCCCAGCTGATCGATCATCGATTCCAGCGGTACCGGCGTAATGCCTAACCGTTCGCTCAGACGGCGAATCGCACGGCGTGAATCAGAGGTAAGCACCCGAAATCCCACAACAAATACCACTATCAGCGTGGCCAGTCCTAACCAGATCATGCATCCTCTCATTCAATCGCAGCCCCACTATCATAATGGGAAATTGCCCGCTGTCGACTGCCGGACGTACCAGAATGTGACTTATCGCGGCCCCGTATCGCTATCATCAAACCGCCCGGCAAGAGGCATAAAAAAGCCCGGCGCAGGGGCCGGGCAACGTGACTCACATCCAATGACTCAGGCAGTCTGCAACGTTTGCGTCTTTTTCTGACGGCGGATTTTACGTTCCTCAAACACCGCGACGATGGCCATCAGGCAGATGCAGCCAATCGCCGCCGCATCCAGCGCCGCAAAGGTGCCCGCCCAGCCGGTGAGGCCGAAAATCGGCGTACCGTCGGCAATCATCCCGAGGCCCAGCTTGGCGAAGCTGTCGCCGATCAGATAGGCGAAGGTGCCCTTGATCCCGTCGGCAGCGCCAATCGCCTTTTTCGGCACGAAACCTACCGCGGCAACGCCGATCAGCAGCTGGGGGCCAAACACCAGGAAGCCCAGCGCAAACAGCGAGGCGAGATAAACGTACTGGTTACTGGCGTGCTGATAAACCCCCAGGGTGGCGATAATCAGCGCCAGCGCAATGCAGGCCACCAGCGCGCGACGACCGTTTGCCAGATCCGACAGCCAGCCCCACAGCAGCGTGCCGACCAGCGCGCCCACTTCAAACAGGGTAAAGCCCTGAATCGCCACCTCTTTGGAGAGCTTCAGCTCCTGGAAAGCGTAAACGGTGGACCACTGGTCGATACCGATGCGCACCACGTACAGGAAGATGTTGGAGAAGCACAGCAGCCAGATGACTTTGTTCTTCAGTACGTACTCGACGAAGATCTGCCATTTGGTCATGGCGTTCTCTTCCGTCTCTTTATCCTCTTCGCTGATCTCTTCGCCAAACAGCTCTTCGGCGTTACCGAGACCGTAGGATTCCGGGGAGTCGCTGCCGAAGCGCAGGCCGATAAAACCGACGATCAGCGCGATAATCGACGGGAAGATAAACATCCCGATCACGTGGCCGTCGAACAGGTAGTTGGCGCCAAACAGCGCTACGCCCGCCGCGCCGGCGCCGCCGAGGTTGTGAGAAATATTCCAGAAGCCGAGGAAGGTGCCGCGTTTACGGCGAGGCGTCCATTTGGTAATAGTCGAATAGCTGCATGAGCCGCCGGTGCTCTGGAAAAAGCCGCTCAGGGCGTAGAAGGCGATCATCAGGAACAGGCTGGTCGACCCCGCGCCCATGCTGGCGCTGAAGCCAAGCATACAGATGGCCGAAAGGATCAGCATAAACGGCAGAAACTGCTTGGTGTTCTTACCGTCTGCGTAGTAAGAAACCAGCGTTTTACCGACGCCGTAGGTGATAGAGAATCCGAGACCGATCATCCCCAGCTGCGTCATGCTCAGCCCGTAGGTGGAGATCATGTCGTTCTGCGCGATGTTAAAGTTTTTGCGAATCAGGTACATGGTCAGATAGCCGATGAAAACCACCAGATACGACTGCATGAACGGTTTGAACCACATTTTGCGCCGCGCTTCGAGCGGCAGGTCCAGGGTAGGCTTACGCACCTGGTTTAAGAAGGCCAGCATGATTGGGTAACTCCTGAGCTGATTTAGTACCTGCGAATGGCAGGCATTGTAAAAATCAGCCGGGAGACTCGCCTGAGACAGCGTCCAGGCGAAACCGGGAAAATTTCTTAGTTTTACGCCATTCGGCGAAGAAAGGTGAAGTGGGTCACGCTTCTCGCGGCGCCTGGGCGTTTAAAAACGGCAGCAGCAGAAGGGCGGAAATGCCGGCGGCAATAGCGATAACCACGAAAAAGCCGCTCCAGTGCCAGATTTCCATCACCTGTGCCAGCGGCCAGCCGGAGAGCGATGCGCCAAGATAGGCAAACAGGCCAACAAAGCCGGTTGCCGCCCCCGCCGCCTCTTTGTGCGAGCACTCCGCCGCCGCCATGCCGATCAGCATCTGTGGGCCAAAAACGAAAAAGCCGGTCGTGAAGAAGCAGGCCGCCTGCATCACGTAGCTGGCGAACGGCATCAGCCAGAGGCCGCCCACCGACAGCAAAATACCGGCGGCGAAAATCAGGTTCATCGGCCCGCGGTTGCCGTTAAACAGTTTATCCGAGCCCCAGCCCGCCACCAGCGCGCCGATAAAGCCGCCCACTTCGAACATGGTGACCGCCGAATTCGCCGTGACCAGATCGACGCCGAGCGTTTCCGACATATACAGGTTGCCCCAGTCGTTAATCGCCGCGCGCACCACGTACACCAGCACGTAGCACAGCGAGAGCAGCCAGATATAGGGATTCAGCAGCACGTATTTGGTGAGGATCTCTTTACGGGTCAGGCCAGCCCCTTCCTGCTGCTGGGCAATCTCCAGCTCATCGTGCCGCCAGTCGCCCACGGCGGGTAGCCCTACCGCCTGCGGCCGGTCGCGCAGCCGCCAGCAGAGAAACAGTCCGGCGATGATCGCCAGCATGCCGGCAATCATCATCCCCGTTCGCCAGCCGTAGTGCAGCGCCGCCGCGCCAACCACCATCGGGATCAGCGCCCCGCCGACGTTATGCGCCGTATTCCACAGCGCCCACCAGCCGCCGCGTTCGGTGCGCGAATACCAGGTCGTCAGCAGACGGGCGCACACCGGCGAGCCCCAGCCCTGGAAGAAGGCGTTCAGCGCCCACAGCAGCGCGAAGGCCCACAGTGAAGTGGAAAAGCCAAACAGAATATTCACCACGCCGGTAGCGACCAGGCCGATGCCCATAAAATAGCGGGCGTTAGAGCGGTCGCTGACGATACCGGAGAAAAATTTCGACAGCCCGTAGGTGATGTAGAACAGCGTTGCCAGCAGGCCGATATCGCTGCGCGTCAGTACGTTGCTGGCAAGGATTTCCGGTACGGCGGCGTTAAAGCTTTTACGCGTAAAATAAAACAGCGCATAGCCCAGCCAGATGGTTAGCAGAATATGCCGACGCCAGTAGCGGTAGCGCGCGTCCAGCGCCGGTTTGTCGGTAATCGGCGAAGCATCGGGCGGGGATTTCAAAAAGGCAAACATCGTCGCTCCTCAGGCGTAGCGCAGCGGCAGGCTGACGCAAACGCGGGTGCCGTGGGTGCAGGAGATGGTTAAGGTGCCGCCCAGCGCGCTGACGCGCTCGCGCATGCCGGTCAGGCCGAAGCCCTGCTGACCGGAGCCCGGCGGCAGGCCGCAGCCGTCGTCCTCCAGCACCAGCATCAGCCGCTGCTCCTGCTGCCAGCCCTGCAGCGTGACGGCGCTGGCGCTGGCGTGTTTGACGATATTATTCAGCCCTTCCTGGCAGACGCGGAACAGGGTGACGCGCTGGTTTTCGCTCAGCAGCGACTCATCAATACGCCACGCCAGATGGCTGACCATACCGCGGTCCTCCAGCTCCATTTCACGCATCAGCGAACGCACCGCCTGTTCAAGCGTCAGGTCGTCCAGCTGGCGCGGGCGCAGGCGGCCCAACAGGCGGCGCACCGAATCATAGACGCCGAGCGAAAGCTGCTCAATCAGCTGGCCGCTCTGCCTGACGCTGGCGCTGTTGGGCGCCAGACGCTGGACGATCCCCGCCTGAGTACGGATGGCGGTGATCGTCTGGCCGATATCATCGTGCAGCTCGCGGGCCACCTCGCGGCTCACGCTCTCTTCAGTTTCCAGCAGGCGTTCCGCCAGCCGCTGGTTACGCACCAGCTCGTTTTGCAGCGACTGATTCAGCTCGCGCAGCCGCTGAATGCCGGCGCCCAGCAGCAGGCCCGTCAGGCTTTGCGCCAGCAGCGAAAGCAGCAAATCCACCGGATGATCGTGCCAGCTCTGGCTGGCAATCAGCGCGATGGCGTTCATCAGGGTCGCGATCAGCGCGCCCTGCCAGCCGTAGTGCCAGGCCAGGGCGATAATAGGCAGCGCCAGGCAGAAGGGCGTAAATCGCGAGAGCTCGGCGGGCAGCCCCAGCTGGAGCCAGAGGCTGACGCTGAACAGCAGCAGATACCAGATAAGATGCCGCCCGCGCCAGTTTACCGGCTGCGAGACCAGCGATGGCCCCAGCGGCCGCCAGACGGTACTGGTAAGATAGTGCCAGATAACCAGGCAGGTAGGCGCCAGCGTCAGGCCGCCGGTCAGGGTCAGCAGCAGCGCGTTCAGCCCCTCCTTGCCTTCCGGCAGCCACGGCAGCGACTGCAACAGCGCTGCGGCGATCAGCGCCCCTCCCTGGCGCAGCAGGGTGAGCCAGTCACGCTGCTGGCGATAGCGTGAGATCAGCGCCACCGGCAGCAGGGTCAACAGGCTTCCGGTCATCAATATTATCGGGTGCGCCAGCGCCACTTCCTGCGCCAGCCAGAAGATCAGCAGCCACTCAGCGCCCAGCAGAACCGGCCAGTAGCCGCGCGGACACTGCAGCATCAGGCCAAGACGCAGGCCAAAGGGGAAAAGCAGCACCGCCAGGTCGGGGCGCTCCACCAGGTGCAGGCTGATGCTCCACAGGCAAAACCACGCTGCGGAAAAGATAAAGCAACTGCCGATAACCGAGAGCAGCCGGGAGAGAAAGGCGTTCATTGCCAGCTATCGAACATGCGGCGCGCCAGCTCGACGTCGTTGCTGACGCCCAGCTTTTCCAGCAGATTGGCGCGATGAACGTGCACGGTTTTTGGCGACAGGCCCAGCTCGGCGGCAATCTCTTTTACCGCCATCCCCTGCGCCAGCTTTTCCGCCACCTCGCGTTCGCGTTTGGTGAGCGGGTCCCGTCGCCCGGCCGCCAGCTTCATGGCGATATCCGGCGTCAGGTAGCAGCCGCCGGCCGCCACGGTGCGGACGGCGGCGATCAGCTCATCCGGGCTGCAGCGCTTGGAGAGAAAGCCGCGCGCGCCGGCGTTCAGCGCCTGCTCCACCAGCGCCGGGCTGTCGTGCACCGACAGCATGACGATCGCCATCCCTTTCGGCAGCTGGCTTAACAGCTCAAGCCCGGAGATATCCGGCATCGAGATATCGCAGATACAGACCTGCACGCCGCGGCCGGGCAGCCCCGCCAGCGCTTCGCGCCCGGAACCAAATTCGGCGACGACCTGAAAATCGGCTTCCAGCCCCAGCAGCTGGGCAAAGCCGGAGCGGACGATAAGATGATCGTCAATAAGGGCGATTGTGGTCATGGCGATTCCTGGGGAGGATAAAAAACGCGCTTACCTTAACGATAAGCGCGCAGCGGTTCAAGCCGCGAGCGATTATTCGAAGAACACCGCGATTTTGCTGAACATGGAGGGATCGGACTGATTACGCACCACCTTCTCAACGTCTTCCAGCTTTTCGATCTGGCTAATCATCTGCCCGAGGCGCTGATCGTCGTTGACCAGTAGCCAGATGCGGCTCTGGTTGCTGTCCGGGATCGGCAGACAAAGAATGCCTTCCACGTTAAATGCGCGGCGGGCAAACAGGCCGCAAACGTGGGTCATCACGCCAGGGTGGTTGCGCACGGTGAGCTGTAGAATAACGTTTTCATGAGTCGCTTGTTGCATGGCTTATTCCCCCACCATTTCAGTATTGGCCGCACCCGGCGGTACCATCGGATACACTTTTTCTTCGGCATCGATACGCACGTGGATCAGCGCCGGACCCGGGCGGTCGATAATCGCCTGCAGCGCCGCCTGCGGATCGGCTTCGTTATTTAAATCACAGGTTTGCAGACCAAAACCGGCGGCGATCTGCATAAAGTTGACCATGCCAGGATAGGTCGCGGCGAACACGCCCTGCTTATAGAACAGGCTCTGCTGCTGGTGAACCAGCCCCAGCGCTTCGTTATTCATCAGGATGATTTTTACGTCCAGCTGATTTTCCGCCGCGGTAGCCATTTCCTGAATGTTCATCATCAGACTGCCGTCACCGGAGAAACAGATAACCTTGCGCTGCGGGTTAGCCAGCGCCGCGCCTACCGCGGCAGGCAGACCAAAGCCCATGGTGCCGAGGCCGCCGGAGGTCAGCCACTGGCGCGGACGGTTGAGCGGATACGCCTGCGCGACCCACATCTGGTGCTGGCCGACGTCGGTGGTCACGATTGCCTCATCGTCAACGCAGGCGGCAACGGCGTTAATCAGGCCATAGTGGGTAAGCGGGTCTTGCTCCTGCGGAATGGTGCAGGGGAACTCCCGCTGCAGATCGGCCACCAGCTGCAGCCATTCGCTGCGCGGCTGCGCCTCGACCTGCGGGATCAGCTGCGCCAGCACTTCGCCAACATCGCCCTGAATCGCCACGTGCGGCTGTTTGATTTTACCCAGCTCAGAGCGGTCGATATCAACGTGGATAATTTTCGCGTTCGGGCAGAACTGCTCGGTTTTACCAATCGCCCGGTCATCAAAACGCGCGCCTAAAACAACCAATAAATCAGCCTCTTGCAAAATAAAATTGGTGCTGCGCGCGCCGTGCATCCCCAGCATGCCCAGCGACAGCGGATGCGCTTTCGGCAGCATCCCCAGCGCCATCAGGGTCTGGGTGGTTGGCAGGTTGGCTTTTTCCGCCAGCTGGCGAATGGGCTCAGGCGCGTTGATCACCCCACCGCCCAGATAGAGCACCGGACGCTGCGCGGCGTTAATCATCGCCGCCGCTTCACGCACGCTGGCGCTATCGAACGTCGGAGGCGCCGTACGGGCGCCGGGTTCCGGCAGGGCGTCAAGCTCAATGGTCGCGGCCTGAACATCCTTAGGAATATCTATCCACACCGGCCCTGGTCGCCCGGACTGCGCGATGCGAAACGCGTCGCTTATCACCTGCGGCAGCTCAGCAATGTTGCGTACCAGATAGTTATGTTTCGTGATGGGGATAGAGATACCGTAGGTGTCGACTTCCTGGAAAGCGTCGGTGCCGATCATTGAGGCCGGAACCTGGCCGGTAATGCACACCAGCGGAATCGAATCCAGACGGGCGTCGGCGATAGCGGTGATCAGGTTAGTGGCTCCCGGGCCGCTACAGGCCATACACACCGCCGGTTTGCCCTCTGTGCGCGCCATGCCCTGGGCGATAAACCCCGCGCCCTGCTCGTGACGCGCCAGAATATGGCGGATCTGCGTGCTTTGGCTTAACGCATCGTAAATGGGAAGGATGGAGCCGCCCGGAATGCCGCTGACCGTGGTGATCCCCTGACGCTCCAGTAAATGAACGACTAACTGTGCGCCGGTGAAGCGCATTTTTTGTGATGTTGTGCCCGAACTTGCCATGCTCCAGTCCTTTTATTCTGGGCCGACCTACCGGGGGGCATGAAACGAAAAACCCCGCTCGGTTTGCGCCGGCGGGGTTTGGAATTCGTGTTGTTCCGGACCCTACGGCGCGTTGCCGACGACGACCACCACAGACACGACGACCACCGCGGCAGGCGCGGTTAGTAGTAGGGTCGAAGTCAACGTGGCAGCGTTCATGAGGGACCTGTTGTCTCAAAAAAGGGAATGAATTTATACAAACACAGCTTTTGTCATTTCACAATGGATTTATTTTCAACCAGGAGAAACTGCGCGGAAGATCACATTAATTTGCAGCGGGATAAAAACAAAAAACCCCGCCGCGGCGAGGTTTTCTGTTCGGTGTTTTTACGGTTGGTAGCCGCAAGCACACTGTATTACGTCAACGAAAAAAGTATACGCGATCGGGGAAGAAGGCGCAATTTTCACGATGGTTTTTGCTGATGTAGAGTATGGATCGCGTATACAAATTTGTCCAAAAAATACTGTTCATATATACAGTATTCATTCTATACTGAGGGGGTACGCAGGGGGAATCTGGGGCCGCACTTTTACCGGCGCAAAAAAGTCCTGGCTGAAACGGGTGGTGCCGTCAGCGCCTTAACCCCAGAAGAGCACACTGTGTTACGTCAACAAATACCCCGAATTATTGAGTCCGCCACCGGCAGGTGGCGCCTGAATATGACGGGTATACCCTGGCTGGCAACAGGCGGCGGAAAGGTACGCCAGCCGGTTGTGCTCCTGAACCAGAGGAGACGCGTATGGGCGGAGTGGATATCGTTGTTCTGATCCTGAAACTCATGGTTGCCGTGTTGCAACTACTTGATGCAGTCCTGAAGCAGTTCCGCTGATTCAGGTTCAAGTCGCACCTGAGAGGGGCGGGAAACCGCCCCTCTACAGGCTAACCTGACGGAGAAAAATTATGGCACCGTTGTTGATCGCCGCTATCACCCCTGACGAACCCGGTTTTTCGGCACTCCGCGCCGAAAGCCTGGCGCAAAACCTGAACATGCTGCGTCGCCTGGCGGAGAACTGGCAGAACGGGGAAAACCGTTTTAACGCGCCGGGAGAAAAGCTGCTGGGGGCTTTTGCGCACGGGCAGCTGGTCGGCGTGTGCGGGCTTAACATCGACCCTTTTAGCCAGGAGCCGCGGGCCGGTCGCATCCGCCATTTGTATATCGCCGAGCGCCATCGTCGGCAGGGGATCGGGCATCAGCTGCTGGTCTCGGTTATCACCCACTCCGGCAGCAGCTTTGATTTTCTCAACACCCATGCGCCGTCAACGGCCTGGTCGTTTTATGAAAATCTGGGATTTCGCCCGATATATGATGAACCCCGGGTCACCCATCGTCTGTTCTGTTCGCTCTAGCCGCCGCTGGCTGCTGAAGAGTGCGCATGTTACAGTCCGTTGACGATTTATTCCCCAGCGCCAGGCCGCAATGACCATTACCGTATTCTGTATTTTGCTGTTCGCCGCCCTGCTTCACGCCAGCTGGAACGCTATCGTTAAAGCCAGCGGCGATAAAATGTACGCGGCGGTAGGCGTTAGCGGCTCTGCCTCGCTCATCGCCCTGGTTCTGCTCCCTTTTGCCCCCCAACCCACGCTCGCCAGCGTGCCGTTTCTTGCCGTCTCCTGCGCGCTACAGGTGGTGTATACGGTGCTGGTGGCAAAAACCTATCAGGTCTCGGATATGAGCCAGACCTATCCGCTGATGCGCGGGACCGCCCCGCTACTGGTGGCGATAATCAGCGTCGCCTTTCTTGGCGACACACTCTCCCCGCTGGCGTGGCTGGGCATCGGCGTTATCTGCCTGGCGATTCTGGCGATGGCCTTTAACGGGCGCGCCAGTTCGAGCCAGGGTATCGTACTGGCGCTGACCAACGCCTGCTTCATTGCGGGCTACACGCTGGTTGACGGAACCGGTGTGCGGCTTTCAGAAACCGCGCTGGGCTATACCCTATGGACCTTTTTTATGAACGGCTTCTGTCTGCTGGGCTGGGCGATGATTGCCCGACGCCCGCAGGCCAGCCGCTATCTGCGCCAGCACTGGAAGAAAGGCATGGTCGGCGGCGTCGGTACCATGGGCTCCTATGGTCTGGCGCTGTGGGCAATGACCCAGGCGCCGCTGGCGGTGGTGGCCGCCCTGCGCGAAACCTCGATTCTTTTTGGCGCGGTTATCGCGTTTATCCTGTTGAAAGAGAAGGTAGTCCCATTGCGCATCGCCGCCGCCTGCGGCATTGCCGCCGGGGCGATTCTGCTGCGGCTGTCTTAATCCACACATGGCAACATTAGTTGCCGACTTTCGTTTACAAAACCTGCCTGAACATCCCCGACAATCCCCCCTTACAGGGTTGTTCTGTCATTTTTATGTGGTAGATTCCTCCATCGTTTAGCGGGTGTGCCAGTCACATATTCTTCATCTTCAACTTTATACAAAGTATTCATCGACATGAAACGGCATAAGAACTTCAATTTGTTGTTGATGCTGGTGCTGCTGGTGGCCGTAGGCCAGATGGCGCAGACCATTTATATTCCGGCGATTGCCGATATGGCGATATCGCTCAACGTTCGCGAAGGCGCGGTGCAGAGCGTGATGGCCGCTTATCTGCTGACCTACGGCGTCTCGCAGCTTTTCTACGGCCCGCTCTCCGATCGCGTTGGCCGCCGCCCGGTGATCCTGGTGGGAATGTCCATTTTTATGCTGGCGACGCTGGTTGCCATTACCACCCATAGCCTGCCGGTGCTGATTGCCGCCAGCGCAATGCAGGGGATGGGTACCGGCGTCGGCGGCGTGATGGCGCGAACCCTGCCGCGCGATCTGTATGAAGGGGCGCAGCTCAGGCACGCCAATAGCCTGCTGAATATGGGGATTCTGGTTAGCCCGCTGCTGGCACCGCTGATTGGCGGCATTCTCGATACCTTATGGAACTGGCGGGCCTGCTTCGTATTTCTGCTGGTACTTTGCGCCGGCGTCACCTTCAGCATGGCGCGCTGGATGCCGGAAACCCGGCCCACCGGCGCGCCGCGTACCCGGCTCATCACCAACTATAAAACGCTGTTCGGTACCGGCGCGTTCAACTGCTATCTGCTGATGCTGATCGGTGGCCTGGCGGGCATTGCCGTATTCGAAGCGTGTTCCGGCGTGTTGATGGGGGCGGTGCTGGGTCTGAGCAGTATGTCGGTCAGCATTCTGTTTATTCTGCCGATCCCGGCGGCGTTCTTTGGCGCCTGGTTTGCCGGCCGGCCGAACAAACGCTTCCCGACGCTGATGTGGCAGTCGGTGATTTGCTGCCTGCTGGCGGGCGTGCTGATGTGGATCCCTGGCCTGCTGGGCGTGATGACCGTCTGGACCCTGCTGGTTCCCGCCGCGCTGTTCTTTTTTGGCGCGGGGATGCTGTTCCCGCTGGCGACCAGCGGCGCGATGGAGCCCTTCCCGTTCCTCGCCGGCACCGCCGGGGCGCTGGTGGGCGGGCTGCAGAATATCGGTTCCGGCGTGCTGGCGTGGCTGTCGGCGATGATGCCGCAAACCGGTCAGGGCAGCCTCGGCCTGCTGATGATGCTGATGGGATTGCTGATTCTGCTGTGCTGGCTGCCGCTGGCGTCGCGCTTTCATCAACACCAGCAGCCGGTTTAAGGCGTCTTACCCGGCTACAAAATGACGGACGCCGATGAACCCGTAGCCCGGCTAAGCGCAGCGCAAGCCGGGAAGCGGTGGCGAATTATCAGCCCCGGCATATTTCCCGGAGGCGGCGCCTGACGCGACTTGTCCGGACTTGTATGATTACTCCATCAGAAAGAACCGGCCAGTTCTCTCTGATGGCGGTCCGGATGCCGTGTCCGGGCTTAGGCTTTCGCGCCTGTTCCGTAGATCCTTTGCACCGGACCGCCGTTCTTTCTCATGTGATAAACCGGACAGTATCATGGACC
>NZ_ALNJ01000098.1:0-19682 GCF_000293135.1 Klebsiella sp. OBRC7
GCAGTACAGCGATAAGTGGATGACCGAATCCAGGCAGGAAAAGCTGATATGGCTGCGTGCACAGATGAAGTTGACAAGCCAGTGCTGGGCGCTGAAAGAGCTGGCAAAGGATATCTGGAACAGGTCATGGAGCGAGGAAAGACGCGATGACTGGCAGAGATGGCTGGCGCTGGCGGCTAACAGTGATGTCCCCATGATGAAGAACGCGGCCAAAACGATAGGGAAAAGGCTGTACGGCATCCTGAACGCCATGCGCCACGGTGTATCAAACGGAAATGCGGAAGCACTAAACAGCAAGATCAGGCTGTTGAGGATAAAAGCGAGGGGATACCGAAACCGGGAGCGCTTTAAGCTGGGAGTGATGTTCCACTATGGGAAGCTGAATATGGCGTTCTGAGCCTTCCCACCATGATCGGGGAAGACCCATGTACATACAGTCCTCCGTGCAGCGGAGGGAGTTTAGAGCCCTTTTTCGGGGATAGAAATGAATATCTCAACAACTTTCCAGACGCTGGAGAGCGAGATCACACAACTTCGTGGAGTGCTGGGTTCCCGGCTTCCGCTCAAGGCGAGTGTCTGCGTCCTGCCAGCCGTTGCTGATGGCGAAGAAGATATGGCCATCGAACACATCATGCCTGAGCTGAAACAGGGACACGATGCTGTCCATGCTGCCTGCGCGGCATACGCTGACCTGCATATCAGGGATGGCTATTCGCAGAAGTCCGCTCGGCGCACTACCGGCGTATTATGGTACGACAATACAGATGCGGAATTCTCTCAGCTGGTTACCCGTTTGGTGACATCCATCAACCAGCATAAAGAGAGCATTCAACGCCACATCATCGAAAACTACGGTGGTGATCGCCGACCGGAATACATGCGCTTCAACGCGCTGCATAGCGCCTGCCCTGGTGTCATGACCCTGCATCTCTATCGGCAGCTGCGTATGTTTGATAATGCTAACGTCAATCTGGTCAGTTTCGGCTGGAGGCAAAAGACGCTTTTTAGCAGGGTTAACAAAATCGAGTTGCTCCAGAAGATGGGCAAGGACATCGAGGAAGATGAAGATAAATCAGTCAGACTCAACTCGTTGATTAAGGCTATTGCGCGTGTACCGGAAGAAAAGCTTCGCTTACGCCGTCCGGTTAAAGTGCATCCAGCTGCAAACATCGCGATGGCTGATCCTGAACACCCCGACCAGATACTGCGTCTTTCTGCCGCTTCATCTATGCCGTTCATTATCATTCAGGATGAGCACGTGAAAATTCGGCCATTGCCAGAGTTCGTGGCCAATGAAGTAAAGCCGAGGAGTAACCGCCTCAAGACAGATGTGATCGGTATATTCCACGGCGAAAGTATCGAAATGATTCTCTGACCACACCGGCCAAAGGACTGGCCGTATTCCCCCCTCATAATTTCGTCACTCGCCGTCCATGCCATACCCTGAAACTAATATTGAAAATTCATTATGTTCAGCAAGGAATGTGGCGTGAAATACTTTGAATGTGCGCTCAGGTTCAGAATCGCCCCAGGTGACGTGTATGGGATCCACCAGCAACTGGATAAGGTAGTCCAGGAACGTTCTGGGTCGCGACTCCCATACACCTTCTACTCTCGCAAACAAAGTGCCTCCGACACCCAGGTTGTTCTGAGAACGGCTGTTGCACTCGGGCTCCCTGGCGAAGTCATGAAGGAAATCATGTTTGTGTCTGGCCAGAAAATTCGAATCTGCGGCTCGCTGGCCACTATTCGACGCGAGGAAGCTGGAGGCCGGAAAAGAGAGATTTGTCCACCTGCCCATGAACTCCCGGATTATATCCACTATCACCTGGAACGGGCCGGAGTGATCTGTGGACGGTTACGTATCGTTCGAAGCACCAAGTTCCATATTATTAAGCCCGGGAGCGTTGGCCGTACATCCCACAAGATCATTGTACCGATGAGCCAGTACGATGCTGAATGCGTGATTGAAGATGTCGGCGCACTTGAACAGGCATACGCTTTCGGGATCGGCAGAAAGCGGATATTCGGCTTTGGCTATATGAACAGCATCGAAGTGCTTTCCTGAACAGGCCATTAAGCATAGTTATTATCTGAATTTCAAACCGACTCGCAAACTTACGGCATTAACACTTCTGATACACCCTTTAAATGCTGTAAACTGTTGTAGCCCTTACTAAATCGTAAGAGTGGGGATTTGCAGCCCCGACTAATGACACGCCGTTCATGTACTTGAACGGTTCGCACTCGCTCGCCTGTTTTTTGTCAATGGTGGGTCGGGGCGTGGGAGCCTTACGGCTCGCCAGTCGTCATTAGCTGGTACTGCAAACCATGTTCCGATTCACCACCAAAGGAAATGGAGATGGAAAAACAGGACTGGCATAAGGCAGACATCATAGCTGCGCTACATAAGAAAGGTTTGTCACTTGCCTCACTGAGTAGGGCTAACGGTCTTTCAAGCAGCACTCTGGCAAATGCACTGACACGTGACTGGCCTAGAGGCGAGATCATCATCGCTAATGCAATTGGTGAAGAACCTCAAGAAATATGGCCAACCCGATATTTTGATAAGGCAGGAATGCCGATCAAGAGAATCATAAGAAAACCGGTTTAAATGAAAAAGGCTGGCATTTTTGCTGGCCTTATATACCTCCTGGCTCTGCTACTGAAACCACTAACACCGATCAAATGGTCATCAGCGAAATACCCCGTTCATTTCTATTGACCTCTTTACCTCCATGTAATCAAATTGATGGAATAATAACGGTTACGAGAGACAAACTGATGACGGTGTTATCTGCCCCTGAAATGCGCTTTGGAACCAAACAGGATGTTCCCTTTATCATAGCGGTGATTCGCGACGGTATGCGGGATGGGTATTTTAACTTTGATGATGATGACGGACTGTCTCAGTTCGAAAGTCAGATCTCAGAAGCCATTGCCAGGCGGGAACGGGGAGAGAATTGCGCCGATTTCTTGTTTGTCTTTGATGCTCAACATAATGGCGCAGCGATAGGTTTTGCCCTACTGACGGGCAAAAATGGTGCAAATGGACTTGCTTCACATCTGGAAATCAGGATGTTTGGTGTTACCAGGAGTCAAAGACAAAAAGGATTTGGGCGCTCCATGTTGCAAAGTATTCTGGATGCTACTCCCGGCCATAAAGTGGAGGCATCCTGTCTTCCTGCATCAGTTGTCATGGCCAGGATGCTGACTAATGCGGGTTTTCACGTCAAAGAGATAAGCCCGTTTGGAAAGCGTACTTTCAGACGCTAATGTAAAATTCAGATAAAAAAACCGGCTGACGAATTCAGTCGGTTTAGTAATCCTGCAAAAGGATGCTGGACAGCGACGGACGACTTCAGAGCTGTGGCAATGGCCCCTGGTTATCTTCAGTCGCAGCCTGGTCTTTATCCGGGGTGGCCGTTGCAGTCCGCGAGGCATCAAATGAGACCGTTGGGTCGCTGAGAGTCAGGATGCCAGTGTCTTCAACTTCTCGCGTTGTCAGCGTAAGCTCAGATTTACTGTCATCACACTTATTCGTTTTCTCCGCCAGTGCCTTGCACCAGATATAACGACCTCTCTGGGCATCAGAGACTGAAGGCTCTCCATATTTCTCGATCGCCGACTTCAGTAAGAGATCAGGGTTGCTGAATGAAAAGCGGATTTTGTAAGCCACCGGCTCAATGGGGTCAACTGCCGTATCGGGGATAAAATAGACCACCGTCTCCTGGTGAGCATCTCCCCAGAAAATACTATTCAATGAGTTGTTACTGTAGCGCTTTTGAATTTCTTCACCAGCAGACTGGCCAAGTTTGTCAGTGATAGCAGTGATCGCTTCAGAAGCTGTCATCCGCAGGCTTACCGGCCCTATAGAAAAAGACATAACATCAAAGCTATTCAGGGGGGTAATGGTGCTTTCTGGAGCGGTAGATGAATCGGGTACGTCATCACTGTACAGACTGTCATCCCCCGGAGAAGGCGTTACAGGTGCTGAATTTTGGATGTCAGGTGTGTAGCTGGGATCGGGAGCGTATAGGCCCATTGTATCATTCTGTACAGCAGAATATACCGAAGCGGTCGGCAGGACGGTAAGGAGCGCAAGGGCGCAGTATCCAAGGTATCTGGTCATATTCACCTCGTCAGTAGCAGTTGTCCTACTGTAACAGCGCGAGGTTTGAGAACATCATGGAAATGGGGTCAAAGCGGGGCGAAAAACAAGCCTGATTCACATGGCTTACGTAGCAGCATGGAGATCTCCTGAAGTCGGAGAAAATGAGTCAGATAACGCGAATATCGAAAATGGAACGAAGTACTTAATTACCTAACAGGAGGTACATGTTAACCTGACGAACATTGCTTACTGCCTATTTGTAGATTCAGGCTACAGGGAGAATCCAAGTGCCAAACTGCATACCCCTTAATCCGGTATTACCTAAAAACTTCGACGATACACCTAATGAAAAGCGCTCAAAGTCTCAGCTTGATGCCTGGTGGGATCATCCATATGGCATTACTTGCCCGGACGGGAAAATCACTGTTCGATGCCTGAATGGAGGAGCTTGGGATCGTTCGACAGTGCTGGGAGTAGCGGACAATTACGAAGAAGCCTGCGAGCTCGCAGAGCGCGAGCAATCAGCATGGGTCAAACGCCGTGCGGAGCCAATATTCTACTATAGCGGTGAAGCTCCATTCAGAGCGATAAGGGATGCACAACGTCCTGATCAGGAGCAGACCTTTGTCGCGTCTTTTGACACGCAAGATGAGCTAATCAGCTGGCTTAATAGTCAGAAAACCAGTTAATACCAAGTCTGGAAGTCTGCTTCTCAACAGACTTCCACATTTGATTATCAAGCTCCCCATAATTTGGGTTCAGTATAAACATTCCATTACGTTCTATTCCCCTCATTACATTCATCTATCCGTAAATTTCGTTAGCCAGCACATCGGGGTGATACTGATGTCAGGTAAACAAAACGGATGCAAAAATGCAGACATGTTCGGAAGTCCTGGCGGTTGAAATATTCAATCAAGTTGGACGTGAGGCAGCTATTGCTCAATATAACTTAATTTGTGAAATAGCCCAGCGACGTTACGAAGACAGCCTGGCCAAATATGGTTCCGTGCCAGCTGGTTTCACCGCGCTCAATTTCCTCCATCCGGCAGAACTTCAGGAGCGTTACATCCTGGGGTTGGGAATTCAGCTTTGTATCGATGAGCAGCATGAAGCCAGGGAACGGGTTTTAGCTCGCTGCCTGGCAAGAAAAAGGGCCGCATAAACAGGTGATAAAACAACTCAGCTATAGCTGAACACGCACTAATTGGCTATGTTAACAAAACGAACAAGGTGGCGATTATGTACAGTGAATCTATCGATCGTGCTATCAGTATCCTCAAGGACGCGGGCGAAAAAATCGGTATGGAACTGGGTAGTAATGTGACATCTCAGGAATCAGAACTGCTTGAGGATGCGCTGGTGGGCCTGACTAAAGTTAAAGGGCAACTCTGCGGTAATCACTCCTTAACTGATGTAAAAGCGGACGTCGTGCCTTTTAGTCTCAGTTCGACGAAGAACGTCGATAGCCCGCATTAATTAACAACCACCAACTGGACGGAAGGGATATGACTGAAGACAACGCCGGTAGTGTTTCTGGAAAAGCACAGAACGCCCCAAAAGCAAATGCCCACCTGGACAGGCTCTTTGATTTCATTGTGACAGAAATCAAAGAGCAGGGTGCAGCACCGTCTTACGAGCAGATCTGTTCTTCTCTGGGGTATTCAAAAGGGCTCGTTTCCCGGCGTATCCGGCAGTTGCATGACCAGGGACGAATCATTATCGATGGTGAAAGAAAGTCTATGACGCTGCGCGTAGCGAAAGGACAAGGTCATGATGACATTGCCGAACTCCCGGACATGACCAGTGACAGGAAAGCAATCATCACGTATGTCAAAAAATACATGAACAGAAATGGTGGCCGTGGGCCATCAGTTCACGCAATAGGGAAAGCGCTCGGCTTCTCGAATAACAAGGCGCGTAGACATGTGGACTATCTCGACGAAGTAGAGAGGGTACGTTACAGCCCTCATCTTAATGAAGTAATCGTTATCAATCAGGGTGATTACGTTAAAATTACCCAGGACAACGATGAACCACCGAGCCCGGCAGAAGGTTAGCCATGATTCGCATATGGAGAGAAGTTGTAAACGTAAAGGTTCAGGACGGGAGCCGTAACGGACGAATCTGGTTTCTTGAACTTTCGTGTGGCCATCATGCTGTCAGACGTATACCTCGATTACGTCTGCATAATCTGACGCAATTCGAACGACTTGAGCCACCAGCTAAATGTCACTGTGTATTGTGTGAAATAGATGCTATTGCAGGACAAAAATAGCAATAAACACAACATAAAAGCCCTCAATTTGTCCCCATTGTTTTTAGCCTGACAGCATTGGTACTGATAGCCTAATCATATTTAAACGCATAACCCTATGGTGGACATATGAAAAAAGCTGTTTTTGGCCTTTTAGCACTATTGCCCTTCATAACCAGCGCAGAATCGATCGATCCGAACGATTTCTATGCTCAGCAGCCTTCTCAAAACTACCAACAACCTGCTGCCAGCGAGCAACAGGACGATGCTGACAATTCCAGTGACCAGACAGCTGCGATCGTATTGAACCTGGAAAGTTACAAACCGCTGGGGAATTTTGTAGTCCCCCAGGGAGTAGAACGCCCATTCATTGGTCTTATTAACAGCAAAATTTTCATACTGTCTGAGCAACCAGATAAACGCTTGGCTGGCCTATGGATAGGTCGTAGTCAGGATGGTCGTGAAGCACTTTGTGGTTACCTGAACAACAGTATGCAGGTCAGAAAATGTTATTACATCTTATATCGTGAGTAAAAAATGGGGCCGTAGCCCCATTTATTTTAATGTTTGAATGAGGGTATAAAGGGTATTACTGGATTTGTTCCTAGCGAAGCTAATTCGTTAGGCGCAAGATAACGTCGCAGTTCAGTAATCAATATATCAACTGATTTATCCCAGCCATCTCTCACAATGTTTAGAATGTGCCGAGCTGGATAATGTGTTAGAAAAGGATGGTTGGGGCCAAATTTATTAAGGTGTTCAATAGTACCTATTGCATCGAGATAATCTGTAACAAGATGGTGTTCTGACTCAAAAATAGCGACAAATTTATAACCATCAGCAGCGTTTACCCACTGGCAAGTACAGTCATTAAGCTGAAATTGATTAGAACGTTTTTCCCCCTTGGGTTTAGGATTGACTCCAATACCAAAAGACAAATACAAACCTTTCCTTCCCCAGAAGGCCGGTCTCTTCAAGTCCTGACCATTGTTTCCTTCGACCTCTCCAAGAATGCCAAACAAAGTAGCTGATTCTTGGTTAGGATTCGTTCTCATACGGAAAAGAATGCATAGATCTGCAAACTTTAAGCTATTATAAACTGAATTATAAAAGACATTCTCATGGCCAAGTAGATAAGGATTATGCTCTACCGCAAAATTAGTGCCACTTCTAAAGTCACGGCAGCTAATGAATACACCAAACTGGCTCATATTAGCGAGGATATCGACATTGCGATAATCAGACAAATTAATAAGTATAGTATTTAAGACTTCTCTACCTTCATAACTCATCAGATAGTGGCAGAGCAAATTTTGTAGACCGAAGTTTCTGAACTGATCTTTAATTAAAGAAAAATATCCTTCACCAGCTAATGAAACTAGGTTTCTCATTGTTGGTGTATGTTTCCCCATGAGAGGGGAATTAAAACGTACCTTCATCCGGTTATTATCATAAAGGGTTTCAATAATTGAGCAAAAGTGCATCGCCCAATACGCGTTGTTATCACCAATTAAACCGGGTTTCACTACAGTAGTTTTAGAAAAATCCATTCTGTCTCCAAAGCAGTAATCAGTCACTCATAACACGATATTTGCAGTGAAAGTTATATCTGTAAGCAAATTTCGTCAGCTGTTAGCGTCGTATTAGGCTTAGTAAAAAGCCGGAGGTAGATATGCCTAAAGACGATGTTGCAACAATCATAATCCAGAATGGGTTGACGCATAAAGTAAATGTGATCTGCAAATTCAGCGCACAAATCGACAATCAAATGTTCTCATTCATCATCCATCGCACATTAAGCGTATGTCGATATGCGCTTGTCTGTAAGGCAACAGGCCAAAGAATTGCAGTTCTTGATACCAGTCGAGTAAAGGCACTTGGTATGGAAGCAGCAGGTAAACTAGCGCTATCAGATCTGGCCTCATCATTAGGCGAGACTAGACTTGCTGCGATTCTGACAAATTCACTTCAGAGCAGGAGCGCGGCAAGTGAGTGATTTAATCGACGATAACTTTATTATTCCTGCACTGAGTAGCATAGCAGGCATCACCACGCCACTATCAGGACAAACGTACAGGAACGCTCCAGATATCGACATATCTTGCTATGACGTGATAATCATTTGCCTTAGCGGCGGAAAAGACTCCATAGCCTGCCTTCTCCACTTAATTGACATCGGGGTCGATCTGTCCAGGGTGGAACTCTGGCATCACGATGTTGATGGCCGCGAGGGAAGTACTTTAATGGACTGGCCATTTATGGCCGACTACAACCGCAAAATAGCTTCAACATTTCAGATACCGTTGATGTTCTCCTGGCTTCAGGGAGGAATGGAAGGTGAGATGCTGAAAGAGAATGGCTACAGTCGCCCGCAATGTATCGAAACCCCAGATGGATTAATAATCGCGGAACGTGATATCCAGCGAAGCACTCCCGCCACGCGACTTCGGTTCCCTCAGCAATCACCAAGCCTTAAAACACGTTGGTGCTCATCAGCACTAAAAATTGATGTTGGTCGGCGAGCACTCACAAATCAGAGACGCTTTGACGGAAAAAAGGTGCTTTTTATTACGGGGGAAAGGAGAGCGGAAAGCTCTAATAGATTCAATTACTTACAACTGGAGCCACATACCAGCAGTTGCAAAAAAAGACAAGTTGATGCCTGGAGGCCAGTACTTGAATGGTCTGAAGAACAAGTCTGGGAGATTTTAGCAAAACATCGTGTTACAGCCCCAGTACCGTATCGTCTTGGATGGGGTCGCAGTTCATGCTTAACGTGTATATACAACAGTGCTCGCATATGGGCAACCATCAAACATTATTTCCCCGAGCGTATTCACGCAATGGCCAACTATGAAAACCGCTTTGGGGTCACTATCAGTCGTAAACGAATAAATGTTCTGGATCTAAGCCAGAATATTTCTCCTATTAATATCACGGATGAGGAAGCGCTGCTGCAAGCGGTAAATCCGGTCTATACATTGCCCGTCATTAACATGTCAAAAGAATGGGTGCTACCTGGTGGGGCGTACAACCGGGAGAAATGCGGGTCAGACTAATTAGCCATCAGCGATTTATAGCTGAGATTTCGTCACCTGAATATTACGTGGAAAATAGATATCAAATAGCAACATTGATACAGGCTTAACCGCCTCTGAAGGAAATATTATGACGATGGTAACGGCCAGAAATTGTACTGAAACACGGTTCAACCAGTTATGGGATGCTCTGCATGAAAAAAGCAGTGCGGAAAACGAATCCTTGTTTCAGCAAGAATTGCATCGCTGCCGCAGTAAACGTCAGCGAAGTAAACTGGCCGGGCGATTCGCCGGTGCCTGGCAAACCTTATTCGATGCCTTCTGTGAAGGTCGGGTCTTCTGCTCACTTCTGGACTCGGTTATCCACCAGGAGAGTATCAGCGAATGGCAGGTTGAAGAGTTAATCTCATTCACTTCTGCCCAGATGTCGACTCTATACAAAGGGTAGAGGTAGATATGGGACAAAGAAAATGTGCAGCAGCGTTCCTGCTCGCTGAAGAAATGTACCAGATACCAGCGACCAAATCGGTGATACTTGCCCGGGACCTGGAAGAAAGAGGGTTGTATCTCCGCGCTGCCAGGCAATGGGGAGAGGTCATGTTTGAACATACCCAGTGTACTGAGTACATTGTTGAACAACGGGAACGTTGCATTCGGTTATCCAATTCTCGCCATGAAGACCGTATCAGACAGCATGAGCAGGCAAGTGATCTTCAATATATTCACAAGCATATTAATGATGTATACACACGGATGGGACTAAAAGACGATGGTGTCTTTAATACCGCCTGATTTGTCGACCTTTTCCGTTCATTAAAAAATGAAACTGAGGAGAATGAGCGCACTCTTGACTGATTTTGACGGAGGATTACGTAAGTGGTTAAACAAAGTTTATTTGACCTTATAGGAGCTACCACGGGCCCAGAGCGAGATCTGTTGATCGTAAGCCTTCAGTCTCTACATCGTGAACGAGTAAGCTCATACAATGCATTGTGTACAGCCTGCTCAATCTCTGGAGATAAAGTCCCGCCAATGTCTTTATTCGGCATAGACGAGGTTACTGATGCACTACGCCGGTTAGGTGCATTACCGATCAGATAGTTCTTCAAGTAGTCAGGGTGAACAGGTTTGAATTGATACAAACGGCCTATGCTGAAGAGGAACAGAGATAACTGATGAAAACAAACGAAAACCTGCTGAACAGCATTGGAAAAAGTATTCGAATGTGGCGAGATAACTGCTTCCCTCCATTTCAGCGAGCGTATGGAACATGGTTATTGGTTCTGGTTTCGGTTAATGCCGGGATATGGTTTTACATAACCTCTGACTGGTCTGTACAGTTCGTCGGCAATATAGCAGGGCTCTTGGTTTTCCCAATGCTGGGTCGAAAGGTTTTTACAAAACGCGCCAGATCTTGGCAAGAAGAACTGGATATTAAGCTGGCAAAATACAAACCGCATAACATAGCTGCATGGAGGGAGTTGCAGGCTTATGCCTTGGAATCCAATACGCTATCTTCACAAATTGTTGAACGGTGGTATTTCAAAGAGCGGGAATTTATCAAGACGGCCCAAAAAGGGAAGCCGGGTAGTTCTGAACTCAAATTTCTCAAGAATAATACTGGATCAAAGCCTTAAGGAATCTGAGAGCCGGTGCGTAATGCAGAACCCACAGCCGAAGGGTTTTGGGAGTTAAACTGATACAGCTTTTACCGTGAGGTGGGATTTATGTCGAATGTCTTGCAGAAAGAAAACATCATCATGTCTCTGCCTCATCGTGACTGGAGTTGTGAAGTCATCGAGTGCCGATTAAAAGTGTGCCCCGTACCTGACGAACTCGACAGGGGGAATAACATCTTTTTCATCGTGGAAGACCTTTACCAGCTACGCGAGAACAGTGAATCACTTAACGTGCTTGGACAAATTCTGGCGAAACGTTTCCCACACATACCACCAAAAAGAATGCACCTTGTGCTGCACCGACGTGATGTGCAGAAAGCTCATGGAGTAGCCATCCACCTCTACCGCTTCATGCGTAGCGAGAAAGAAAATAACCGTAGTATTTTCATTGGTCGTAACCCTACTGAAGTTTCCCAGAAGACGGCATACGCCTCGATGTGCATTTTCTGACCACCAGCTGTTGAATCGTCACAATAGCCGACATAGTCGGCTATTTTTTTACGCTAAGAAAAACCATTTATGCCCACAAATTGCGGTTGAAAAAGCTATTTATTTTTGGGTGCAAAACGTCCTCATTCTCACTGTAACAATAAATTTCAACATGTGATTATAGTGAGAGTCGAAGCTGAAACATGAATGGTGGCTACATATGCATGATCTCCAGAATTCGTTAACTAGCAAAAATACCAACATTATCCGTGCTGAATTTGAAAATATGCTTTCTGCGCGTGGAACATCTATCGTGCGTTTTGATACCAACGCAGGGGCGAACAGCGGCGAGTATATAGGAAAAGGAATTCAACGTGAGTGGGTTGGGTATTTGCTAAACCATACGAGTTCTGGCCATACGGTCAAGGCATTTGAACCGGTGTATTCTATTCCTTTAAAAATCAGGCCAGACCTTCAATCCAGAAATATTGCAGACCACCAGACTAAAGTAAAAAAGTTATTTGAAAGTTATGATGAAGCGTATCTTACAGCCGCTATAGACTCAGAAGAGTATTGCAAGCCATTCTGGGTTTATCAGAATGCAGATGACGGTCATTACTCGATCAGTACTCGCGGTTTCAAAAATGCAAATGCACCTGCAAGCATTCCGAGCGATAATCGCATTGATATCGCTCAGATGAAAATGGGATATCCCATGCTCGATTATTGCCATAACATTATACCGTCCTCAGTCGTGCGATTAGGATTTAATGGGCGAGTGTTTACGCAAGGTAAGTATTATTACACCAATGAAGAGGTTTTCAGTTGGTTGTCCCGGAACCCGGATAGCGCAGTTTTCATTACGTTCCCAAAAGTTAACCAGACTGATAGATCTGAATTGATGTCAATTATGAAACGAGAATTCCTGAATTCGTGGGGTTTATTCTCATATTATCGCTGGCTGGGACGCAGCACCGCATTACTGGCATTGAGCCCGGTCAGTTCTAATGCTTCTGTTAAGTTAAGAAGTAGCAATGCACACTTCTTCAAAAATGCAATGCTGGCTGTTAACACGATCATTCCTAAAGGTAACGGAATTTCGTAATCGGAATAGTTACCGTTAGAGTGATTTAAAGATCGATTCATTCTGGAAATTGAACGAAGAAAATTTAATGGGAGTAACTATGACTGCACTACGCCGTATCTCAACAGAACCAAGCTGGACTCCAGTTGGCATCCGGGGCGAAGGGTTACCGACTAAAGCAGGTGTATACCGTTTTATTGTTCCCCGGGAAGCCGATAGCTCAGAACATATTGAGTTTCTGGCGTTAGTGCGCTGGCGTAAACACGGTGTTCATCAACTGTTATTTCCCACCTTTGAATACATCGTATGCGACGAGAATATCGTGCTCCCAGAAGGCACATGCTGGCGTGAACGCGAACCGTGGGATCCAGATACGCTGGGGGAAACCGAGTTCATCATCGTTCCTGAAATGAGCGCGGGTGCTCAACGCTGTCCGTTCTGCAAAGAAGTTCCGCGCATCGTTGGTGATAAATACAACTTTGAGTATAAGGAAAACTACATCACGAAAATGCCTCACCGGTTTAACCGCCTGTGGTTCAGCTGCTGTAAATGGGTTGCTCCTGTGCCCACTTCTGGGATTCAGTCACTGATTACGGCCTGGAACAAAATGCTCGGGTCATCCCGGTAGGAGTAATGATGAAATGTGCGTACCTACGAAAGTTTCTGATCATTGCTTTCATAACCGGCATTAGCGGATGCCAGAGTCTCGGAATAGGGTTAAGCCTGGATGAGCGCTACCAGAAGGCTTATCAGAAAGTACTGGCTGACCCTAATGACGATAACATTAAGACTTTCATGAAACTCAGCCAGGAAAAAGGCGAAAGAGACATGCAAGAGGCAAATTCAAAAGCCGCAGCCGACACTCGTGAAAGCGATAAGGGGTTTACTGAGTATTTTAAATCATATGGCAACGATGGATTTAAGCGGGCCAGACAATAAGAAAGAGGTCATATGTCATTACAGCAATCGCATGAAAATCTGGAGTTCCTGAAGGGGGCGGTCTGGTGCGCCGCAAAACTCGTTCAGGAAATTGGCGATTCAAAAGGTGCAGCTATTCTTATCACAAACTTGCCGGTTGGAATTTTCCCTCAATGTAGCGAAAGGGATTTATTTGTTCTGAGGCAATATGTCAGGAAAGATCTGCCACTTGGTATTGATGCCGAATATAGCGATATCAGGCCGGTCTTAATTGATTATCTGGGAGAGCCAGTAGACCTTCCTGAGTGTGAACTGGATAATTATGAACCGGCTCCTGGTGAAATGCTCCGCTGGGGAGTAACTGGAGATCTCAGTTCCGGGACACGATGTGTGCTGGTGGATAATCTTGCTTATCTCGCTGAAGCAATTGGTATCAGCAACGCACTAAGGCAACAGGCCGCAGAGTCAATCCAGCGCACCCTGTGATTAGTGAGTCGCCCCGAATTTCGTAAGCAGCATAAATGCCCTTAATCTTTATCCTACATATTTCAGGTTGTTGGGGTTTACCATGTACAAAGACCATTTTCCACAAGCGTGTCCTTCATCGATAAAAGAGGGCCAGTCATGCTGGCGGGTATTTATTGATATGGACGTAGACAACCCGTCGAAAATAAAAACCAGCGTCGAATTAATAGAAGTTGGCGTAAAAACAATTCGAATGAAAAAGAATGCGGCAGAAGGCAGTGAAAAAACTGTTTTTCTTGTGGATAAAATCCCTGGAATCACATTTATCAAAATTCGGCCTAGCGACAAAAAGCCAAGCGTCTGGAATACAAGCATCAGCAGTTTCTATAAACATGACGTGGAAATCGGGAAAACATTCCCCGTTGGTATCAGAACGACTAAAAGCGCTGCGTTTCGTACAGCAACAAAAAAAGTTGAACAGAGTATGCAAGAATACACTGATACTATAGCTAAGCTTGAAAACGACTATGTTAAGAATGAGACGGAGATTGCTGAGTACAAAAATGAACTCGCTGCTTACCAAACAATACTCCAAACCCTAAAACGTATGGCAAAAAGGCATCTCAAGCAATAATACATTTCGTCTCTTTTCAGGTAAACAAAATGGAAACACAATGTATTTTCATTGCAGGTTTCAAAAATTGTTTCACTCTGGGCCATACATGTTTAGTATGGGGACATAACAAAGAGAACGCTGGCGAGTACGCTGGCATAAAGATCACCTTTCCCGGCCTGGCCGGGATTTTTTTTGTCTGATGTGCCGTCCTTCTCACCACAAACTTAATATCCTGACTATTTTTATGGATGTGCAGTGCAATTATTTAACGAATTACCATTCGTCACCAGACCGGACAGGCTGATAATAATGTCATCCGATACAGAGCTGGGGAGGGTGTATGACTAATCGTGGCTATAGCAAAGTAATTATCGAAGGTACTGTAGGCCGTGAGCCTGAAATCCGACAACACCCTACCCACGGCATCTACGCAAAGATTTATGTAACAACATCTGAGTCCTCAATGGAGGATAAATCTGGTCTGGAGAAAATTACGGAAGAACACTATCAGATCATTTTGCTTGGTCAATTTGCTGATGTGGCCCGCAATCATCTTCATGTCGGGACAGGAGTGTACCTGGAGGCCCAATTGCGTACCCGCCTAATCAAGGAGGATGGTAAAGAACGCTTCTTTATGGACGTACTTGTCAACCCCGTGAAGGGGCATGTTCTTCGCAAAGTCAATGTAGGCGGTAATAAACTGGTGAGTCGTCACCTCCAGCAGAACCGTGGGCAGGATCACCGGCAGAATACCAGTTATAGCCGCAGGCCACAAAACACGAACGCGAGGCCAGCAACACCACGCAACTCGCCCCCAACAATGGAAAATTATTATTTGGGAAATCAGGATGAAGTTCCAGGAAGCACTGGTGCTTATGGAACTGAGATAGCCTTTTAATGATTAGCAGCATATCTGTTTTAATTTGTATCATAACTAATGGGGAATTATTGCCGTGAATGAATTCAATAACGCACTCCAGACGATACTGGAAAATGGGTCTATGTCATATGGCCAGGCTGCTATTTATGCCGGTGGTGCAATTTGCGTTGCGGCCCTTTTTTCGGCGATACTCAGAAGTGGACTACTGGTAATTTTGGGAATTGTCTCAGGCTTTTATCTGTTCAGTCTCAACACTCCAGACAGTACACTGGCGTATACTGCTGCTGCCTCAGACCGTCTCATCGAGCAGGTTAAAGCTGTCGGTGGATGCGCCACTAGACACATTGAGGATGCGCAAACTCTGGGTATCATCATAAAAAATGGCGATGTTATCGAGATAGCAAAGCAGTGCGGTATTATAAAATAATAACCGTAGCATATTATGATTGATGAATGCCTGAATGGTAATCTGCTCGCGGATTACCATTATTTTTTGAGATGTCTTATAGAACTTATCTAAAATTACATACGACTGTCATGACAGTATAAGGTCTTTATGAAAAACGTCGTCAAAACTTTACTACCCTCAGTGAACACTGGTGATCAAGACGAAAGCGTAAAATCGGATACGCTGACTGGCACTACTAAACCCTGCGACCACGGACTGGTTCATAATCATCTTTTAGGGCAGGAGGCCTGTTACTATGCCAAACACTAACGACTCGCTGACAGGACTCAACGTCGAGCTCGTTGGTGCATCGAAACAAGAGTTTACTCTCCTCACTGAAAACCATCTGATGCGCCGCATCATAGTGGCTTTATCTGAGTTAATGCGTAACGCGGAAGGCGTGATGATTGATTCTCATGTTTACCCGTGGGATCAAGTTCTCCCTGCTGCGATGGACATTCCATCATCCAACGCTTCTGATGAAGAGATACAGAACTGGATGATCAGTGCCTGTAAGGAGTGGCAGTGCGAATACAATCGCCGGGTTCAGTCGTTTACCGCATCAGAAGTAAAAAGCAAAAGCGACACCGAGAACGATAACCTATTCCTGCTGAATATCACCAACCTAGCCCATATGCTGATTGACCGGTTACTGCCGTTTGTCAGTATCGAGGAGATTAATCATGAGGATCCAGATTTACTCCCCCAAGTTATTGATATCGTGAATTATATGGTTGGTGTTATAAATGGTACAACCAGCACACAACAAGTCAGACAAGAATTGTTTACTGCCGGTGCTGATGACGCAGTATTTGCACTCAAACTAAAGCACAAAGAGCTAACCAGCCGGGGTGAAGATGCTGGATGGCTTGAAGAGGCAATGAAGATAATCGAAGAAAACAAACGCCAATCCATCGACTTTATGCAGCGCAGCTAATCGTTCCCATAATAAAAGGGTAATGCTATGAGTAAACATCTGTACTGTATTAAGGGTGTTTTAAAACCCAGGAAATTTTCTGTAAGTCTGATAAGAAATAAACTTAGCTCATTTGGTTTAAGGGGAAGTACTCTTCGTAGCGAAACCGCTCGCATTCTTGCCGGGCCAATAGATGGTATTAAGGGTACGTATCCCTTCGGCTGGTCAGAAGAACATTTTGACCGCAGGATGAAACGCATATTCATTCGCGCCGGTAATGCTTCCAGACTTTCTGATAATCGTCCATTTGCATTAAAACGACGCAGCGCTTTAACTATCAGTAAAAAGTATCTTTCTGTGTAACCACCAGCAGACGAGTTTTACTCGTCTGCCTGGCCCCATGCCTCTAATCTTCGCACCCGAAATGAAGTTGCCTGGAGTTCTCCTGATGAAGTTAACTCAAATGAAACTGTAAGATCGTTTTTGTTCCGGTACTTCCATACATAGCCATTTTGCTGCAATGTTTTGAGTGACTTACGTAGGTTGGGCTCAGCTACATCCTGGCTGTCTGGAACAGAGTTAATAAACCCCAGCAACCTGGTGAATGGCACTATCGCAGTGCCTTTTTCTTTGCACAAAAGAAGAAGTACCAACGCATCCTTCTGAATACGGGAAAAGCGCTCCAGGCGATGTTCAGTACCATCTCCCTGCATATTGGCATTGTTCATAATCAACCTAATCATTTGGGATATGATTAAGGTTAAAAAACACCCCCCGTTTTGTCACCCTTTTTTTTTCTTACTCACCACTTAAAGCAGTAAGCTCAGTTCGATAAATCTGAATTAAATAAGGCGAGGTTATATGAAAACGAAATTATTGCTGGCGCTAATTGCGGGATCGACTTTCTGCATCAATATTGCTGAAGCCAATATTCCTCTTAGAGCAGATGGAAGTCCGGCAGCGGGGCAGACACCAACTCAGTTCATTCAGCTTAAAAATGAATGTCCTGAATGCGTCATGGTCGCAACTGATGTAGTAAAGATGCGTAGCGATAGCTGTAAACAGCAGGCATCCATCGATTCTACAATCCTACAGGATCCTGTTTACGCATATCTCAACAGTATCCGTCTGGTAGTTGCCGGGAATGGTGGTTATGCAAGTCCAATCTATACATCCGCCCGTCAGGTCGTAGCGTCAAACATCAATTGCAGTGATGCAAACGACTGGGTAGCGAGAAGTAAAACGGTAATGGATAACACCTTCAAAACGCCGTAAACAATCCCTGAATATTTCGTTGCAGTAATGCTATCCCGTAGTATGACGTTAAAGGCGGAGCTTTGAATCGGGAAAAAATAACTACTGCACTTAGAGGTATTTATATGGGTCGTCACTTTACTGGTCTGATTGATAGTTCGCAGCAAAATTTTACAATGCCAATCCGTCCGTATGGACGGAGCCGCATGGCTGCAAAATTAAAAGGAATCTCCCGATTGAAAAAATCTGAAAAGCATGACGATGAATATCCTGATGAACTCTGGAAATTTATGAGTCCTTCAGAGAAAGCTAAATTTCTGGTCGCGGATGTATTTTCACGCAGTAGTAAAGACTCTTCCGCCATTCAACCGGGAGAACATAAGCAAAAGGAGCATGATAATGAGCACTGATAATTTACTAGCAGAACTCACTTCAAAAACAGGCCTGACAGAAACGGAACTTAATCGGCAGGCATTGATTATCGGTTTGATGGCATTGTGCCACCCGGATGCTATTGCCGGTGATTTGGTGAGCGCGGCACTTACGGGGTCATACTCAGATAGTACTGATAAACTACTTACCCGTGGTGATAACGCATCAGACAGTGTGTTGATGTCCATGCGTATCTTACTTCACCGGTTGAGTAAGTATGAAGGGTCTGATGGCAAAGTAGGTCAGATCAATAAAATGATGCACCGACTCGGCTACTTTAAGGCATCCGATGTGTTACGCGAGGCTCAATAAAGAGGCTCAATTTATGTTCACCATGACGAATTTCGCGTCCAATATTCTTGACATGGTTTTTCTATCAGAAATGGAAGGGGAACTCATTTATATAAAAGCGCTTAGCGGCGTTACTGGTTACGTTCCTCAGATCCATCTTTTCCGCCTCCAGCTTATCGCATTTGATATAGGTTGGTACTACGAGTACAGATTGAATTCAGGCAACCTCATTATAAAGGAAATTGTTGAGGCCATCACATCTCTTGGATGTGCTTTAAATGAATACCAATGGCAGTTCGCGTTTGAATTAGGTTATCGCCGTCACCACAAATAAACTTCATTTTTTCATAATTTGCTATTCGTCACTTGATTGACCGGGGGTACGATTAATTTAACACGGATAATTATGGGAGACAGTAAAATGACAGACGCATCTACAATAGACGCAGTTCAACCAAAGGCAAGACGCTTATCATTTAAAGAGCTTCCAGGGTTTGATATTTCTGCTGAAGCACTTCTCAAAATTATCGAAATGCCGTGTATGGTTATTCGCCGGTCTCCTGCAATGAAAGTACTGGAGATGATCACGCTGCGGTTACGTGGGGATTGTCTTTCTGCCCTTGGCATTGACTTAAACTCTGCCCAAATTACCAGTAAAGGGACGGTATCGGGGGGCAATGGTGATATGGACGTATCAGTACCTGCAACACAACTCTTTTCTTTAATCCGCAACATGCGCGGCGAAGATGAAATTAACGTCCGCTTCCATGCGGCAAAAAACCATCTTGTCATTCGCACCGACAAAAACTCCTATAACATCCCGGTTTGCTTAGACCATATACCCGAAATTCAGGCTGAGAC